>NZ_JANINH010000040.1:0-848 GCF_024580155.1 Methyloversatilis sp. XJ19-13
CCCGGCCGGCTCACGCAGGCCGGGGCACATCAACCTGCTTAAGCGATGATCTTGGCAACCACGCCCGCGCCCACCGTACGACCGCCTTCGCGAATCGCAAAGCGCAGACCTTCTTCCATCGCGATCGGCGCAATCAGCTTCACCGTGATCGATACGTTGTCGCCCGGCATCACCATCTCCGTGCCTTCCGGCAGTTCGATCGAGCCCGTAACGTCCGTCGTGCGGAAGTAGAACTGCGGACGATAACCGTTGAAGAACGGCGTGTGACGACCGCCTTCGTCCTTCGACAGTACGTAAATCTCGGCCGTGAAGTGCGTGTGCGGCTTGATCGAACCCGGCTTGGCCAGAACCTGACCACGCTCGACATCTTCGCGCTTGGTGCCGCGCAGCAGCACGCCAACGTTGTCTCCCGCCTGACCCTGGTCCAGCAGCTTGCGGAACATTTCAACGCCGGTACACGTGGTCTTCACCGTGTCCTTGATGCCGACGATCTCGATTTCCTCGCCAACCTTCACAATCCCGCGCTCGATACGACCCGTCACCACCGTGCCGCGACCCGAGATCGAGAACACGTCTTCGATCGGCATCAGGAAGGCGCCGTCAATCGCACGTTCCGGCGTCGGAATGTAGCTATCCAGCGCATCGGCCAGCGCCATGATCGCGCCTTCGCCCAGATCCGTCTTGTCGCCTTCAAGCGCCTTGAGTGCCGAGCCCTTGACGATCGGTACATCGTCGCCCGGAAAGTCGTACTTCGACAGCAACTCGCGCACTTCCATTTCAACGAGTTCGAGCAGCTCGGCGTCGTCGACCATGTCGCACTTGTTCAGGAACACCACGATGTACGGCAC
>NZ_JANINH010000041.1:0-737 GCF_024580155.1 Methyloversatilis sp. XJ19-13
AGTGCGCAGAAGGCGAACGAGCTGGGTCGTCAGAGCAACGAGGCGGTGATGCGCGGTGCGGAGACGGTCAAGCGTGTGGTGAGCACGATGAGCGACATCCAGGATTCGAGCAAGAAGATCGCCGACATCATCGGCGTGATCGACTCGATCGCGTTCCAGACGAACATTCTGGCGCTGAACGCGGCGGTGGAAGCGGCGCGCGCGGGCGAGCAGGGCCGGGGCTTTGCGGTGGTGGCGAGCGAGGTGAGGAATCTTGCGCAGCGCAGCGCGCAGGCGGCCAAGGAGATCAAGGGGCTGATCGCCGACTCGGTAGAGCGGGTCGACGGGGGCGCGAAGCTGGTGGCCGAGGCGGGCGCGACGATGGAGCAGGTGGTTGACAGCTTCCGGCAGGTGACGGGGCTGGTGACGGACATTGCGTCGGCGAGCCAGGAGCAGGCGAGCGGGATATCGCAGGTGACGCAGGCGGTGAGCCAGATGGATGGCGTGACGCAGCAGAACGCGGCGCTGGTGGAAGAGGCGGCGGCAGCGGCGGAAAGTCTGGAAGAGCAGGCGAGGTCGTTGATGCGCGCGGTGGGACAGTTCCGGCTGGACGAGCATGGCGTTCGCGGCGGTGGCGCCGGGGTGCCGTTCGAAGGTGCATCGCTGAGGCAGCGTGAGGCGGCGAACAGCGAACCGGTGCTGCCGCGTTCGCGCGGCGGGGCGCTGGGCAAGGTGAGGCGGGTTCAGCCTGCCACCGC
>NZ_JANINH010000042.1:0-558 GCF_024580155.1 Methyloversatilis sp. XJ19-13
TTGTCCAAAATTCCCCACTGCTGCCTCCCGTAGGAGTCTGGGCCGTGTCTCAGTCCCAGTGTGGCTGGTCGTCCTCTCAGACCAGCTACAGATCGTCGCCTTGGTAGGCCTTTACCCCACCAACTAGCTAATCTGACATCGGCCACTCCAATCGCGCGAGGTCCGAAGATCCCCCGCTTTCTCCCTCAGGACGTATGCGGTATTAGCACTTCTTTCGAAGTGTTATCCCCCACGACTGGGTATGTTCCGATGTGTTACTCACCCGTTCGCCGCTCGCCGCCAGGTTGCCCCGCGCTGCCGCTCGACTTGCATGTGTAAAGCATTCCGCCAGCGTTCAATCTGAGCCAGGATCAAACTCTTCAGTTTAATTCCCAAAACTCAACAGAATTCACAGGTATAAGCTTTCGCTTAAAACCTTTGATTCGTATGAGCACTTCAATTTAGTTGTCATGCGCATTTCCATCACCCCAGGTTCCCCCGAAACGACATCCACACGCCGTTACAACCATGCCGTGCCCACACCTATCGGCTGTTTGTGTTTTTAAAGAGCTTCGCTGC
>NZ_JANINH010000043.1:0-489 GCF_024580155.1 Methyloversatilis sp. XJ19-13
AGCTGCGGTACTCAATGAGTCTCCTCACCGAACACCTAGTCGACATCGTTTAGGGCGTGGACTACCAGGGTATCTAATCCTGTTTGCTCCCCACGCTTTCGTGCATGAGCGTCAGTATTGGCCCAGGGGGCTGCCTTCGCCATCGGTGTTCCTCCACATCTCTACGCATTTCACTGCTACACGTGGAATTCCACCCCCCTCTGCCATACTCTAGCCGTGCAGTCACAAGCGCAGTTCCCAGGTTAAGCCCGGGGATTTCACACCTGTCTTACACAACCGCCTGCGCACGCTTTACGCCCAGTAATTCCGATTAACGCTCGCACCCTACGTATTACCGCGGCTGCTGGCACGTAGTTAGCCGGTGCTTCTTCTTCAGGTACCGTCATTAACGCGCTATGTTAGAGCGCGCCGTTTCGTTCCTGCCGAAAGAGCTTTACAACCCGAAGGCCTTCTTCACTCACGCGGAATGGCTGGATCAGGGTTGCCCCC
>NZ_JANINH010000044.1:0-458 GCF_024580155.1 Methyloversatilis sp. XJ19-13
GCCAACCGCATGACCGGCATCGTCAGCCGGGGCGGCTCCATCATGGCCAAGTGGTGCCTGGCGCACCACAAGGAGAGCTTCCTCTACACGCACTTCGAAGAGATCTGCGAAATCATGAAGGCCTACGACGTGTCCTTCTCGCTCGGCGACGGGCTGCGTCCGGGATCGATCTTCGATGCCAACGACGAGGCGCAGCTGGCTGAACTGAAGACCCTGGGCGAGCTCACCCAGGTCGCCTGGCAGCACGACGTGCAGGTCATGATCGAAGGCCCGGGCCACGTGCCGATGCAGCTCATCAAGGAGAACATGGACCTGCAGCTGGACTGGTGCGACGAGGCGCCCTTCTACACGCTGGGCCCGCTGACCACCGACATCGCCCCCGGCTACGACCACATCACCAGCGGCATCGGCGCGGCGATGATCGGCTGGTACGGCACGGCCATGCTCTGCTACGTCAC
>NZ_JANINH010000045.1:0-423 GCF_024580155.1 Methyloversatilis sp. XJ19-13
CGTACTTCGACAGCAACTCGCGCACTTCCATTTCAACGAGTTCGAGCAGCTCGGCGTCGTCGACCATGTCGCACTTGTTCAGGAACACCACGATGTACGGCACGCCCACCTGGCGCGCCAGCAGGATGTGTTCGCGCGTCTGCGGCATCGGGCCGTCAGCGGCCGAACACACCAGGATCGCGCCATCCATCTGCGCAGCACCCGTGATCATGTTCTTCACATAGTCAGCGTGGCCCGGGCAATCGACGTGCGCATAGTGCCGCTTCGCCGTTTCGTACTCGACGTGCGCCGTGTTGATCGTGATGCCGCGCGCCTTCTCTTCCGGCGCCGCATCAATCTGGTCGTACGCCTTCGCCTCACCACCGAACTTCGACGACAGAATCGTCGTGATCGCCGCCGTCAGCGTCGTCTTGCCATGATCAA
>NZ_JANINH010000046.1:0-414 GCF_024580155.1 Methyloversatilis sp. XJ19-13
TGGGCGCCCTGAATTCATCTGTTACCGCTTCCAATAGGGATCAAATACGATTTTGCCCACCGGGTAGGTTTTGGTTGACCTGCCCGCCGCCGTCAGCCTCGGTCAGCAACACGTTAATCCAACGCCTGGGCACTCGGCCCCGGTTCTGGTCAAACACGCGATGGATCAGGCAGTTACCATCTTCGCCTGACCACCGCCGTAGGTCGTCAGTCGGGTCGGCGTCCCGCCCTTCTTCAGGCGCACCGCGCAGTACTTGAACTCCGGAATCTTGCCGAACGGGTCCAGCGCCGGATTGGTCAGCATGTTGGCGGCGGCCTCGTAATACGCAAACGGGATGAACACGGCACCGATCGGCACGTTGCCATCGACACGCGCGTACAACGCGATCTTGCCGCGGCGCGATTCGACCGTCAC
>NZ_JANINH010000047.1:0-381 GCF_024580155.1 Methyloversatilis sp. XJ19-13
AGGTCGACAAGATGACCTGGGCCATCCGCTGGGGTGGCGACACGGTGATGGATCTGTCGACCGGCAAGCACATCCACGAAACCCGCGAGTGGATCATCCGCAACTCGCCGGTGCCCATCGGCACCGTGCCCATCTATCAGGCGCTGGAGAAGGTCGATGGCAAGGCCGAAGAGCTCACGTGGGAAATGTTCCGCGACACGCTGATCGAGCAGGCCGAACAGGGCGTGGACTACTTCACCATCCACGCCGGCGTGCGTCTGCCCTATATCCCGATGACGGCCAACCGCATGACCGGCATCGTCAGCCGGGGCGGCTCCATCATGGCCAAGTGGTGCCTGGCGCACCACAAGGAGAGCTTCCTCTACACGCACTTCGAAGAGA
>NZ_JANINH010000048.1:0-381 GCF_024580155.1 Methyloversatilis sp. XJ19-13
AGGTCGACAAGATGACCTGGGCCATCCGCTGGGGTGGCGACACGGTGATGGATCTGTCGACCGGCAAGCACATCCACGAAACCCGCGAGTGGATCATCCGCAATTCCCCGGTGCCCATCGGTACCGTGCCCATCTATCAGGCGCTGGAGAAGGTCGACGGCAAGGCCGAAGAGCTCACCTGGGAGATGTTCCGCGACACGCTGATCGAGCAGGCCGAACAGGGCGTGGACTACTTCACCATCCACGCCGGCGTGCGTCTGCCCTACATCCCGATGACCGCCAACCGCATGACCGGCATCGTCAGCCGGGGCGGCTCCATCATGGCCAAGTGGTGCCTGGCGCACCACAAGGAGAGCTTCCTCTACACGCACTTCGAAGAGA
>NZ_JANINH010000049.1:0-353 GCF_024580155.1 Methyloversatilis sp. XJ19-13
TTGCGGATGATCCACTCGCGGGTTTCGTGGATGTGCTTGCCGGTCGACAGATCCATCACCGTGTCGCCACCCCAGCGGATGGCCCAGGTCATCTTGTCGACCTCCTCGCCGATGGATGAACCCAGCGCGGAGTTGCCGATGTTGGCGTTGATCTTCACGAGGAAGTTGCGGCCGATGATCATCGGCTCGGATTCCGGGTGATTGATGTTGGCCGGGATGATGGCGCGCCCGCGGGCGACCTCATCGCGCACGAACTCGGGGGTGATTTCGGCGGGGATGGACGCGCCGAAGCTCTGACCCGGGTGCTGGCGACCGAGCAGGGCGGCCATCTTGGCACCGGTCGGGCCGGAGGC
>NZ_JANINH010000005.1:0-326704 GCF_024580155.1 Methyloversatilis sp. XJ19-13
TGCAGAGGCAGAGGCGAACTACTATCGGCAACTTATCCGTCAGCCTTCCGCGGTGGAGGTCTGACTTAACCCAGCGGGCCTCCGCAAAACCCGGGGCGATTCACTGGCACGGGTTCGTCTTCACTGCCGGACAGGCAGCTCAGAAAGCCAGCGCGGCATTGACGGCGGTGGAGAGGGTCTTCACTGCCGGACAGGCAGCTCAGAAATTGTCGCCCGGGTATTCGGCGAGCTGGTCCTCCTTCACTGCCGGACAGGCAGCTCAGAAAATCCAAAGCGATCTGTGGGCGCTGCTCGGCGGCTTCACTGCCGGACAGGCAGCTCAGAAACTGCCGCACCAGCAGGTCGAGGATGTTGCGCAGCTTCACTGCCGGACAGGCAGCTCAGAAACTCCGCAGCAATGCTTCATGCGATTTCGAGGTCTTCACTGCCGGACAGGCAGCTCAGAAAGTGTCGATGACGTCGGGCAGCACGAGCGACAGCTTCACTGCCGGACAGGCAGCTCAGAAAACCTGCGCGCATAGGGCTCACGCTCAAGCGTGCTTCACTGCCGGACAGGCAGCTCAGAAAAGCCCTCGACAGCGCGTGGCCATTTGCTCGTGCTTCACTGCCGGACAGGCAGCTCAGAAACTGCTGATCAATGCGATGAGCGAGGCCGCCTGCTTCACTGCCGGACAGGCAGCTCAGAAATCGACGGCATCGACCACGCCGGTGTCGTCGCGCTTCACTGCCGGACAGGCAGCTCAGAAATTCCATGCCCTGGCACAGCGTCTTGACGTGCGCTTCACTGCCGGACAGGCAGCTCAGAAACTACAGCCCGGGCAGCTTCACCGAGGCGGCGTCTTCACTGCCGGACAGGCAGCTCAGAAAAAGATCGTGTTGGAGCGCGGCCGGCAGGGCATCTTCACTGCCGGACAGGCAGCTCAGAAAGACATCGTGACGGGGTCTGCGCCGCCTTGAAACTTCACTGCCGGACAGGCAGCTCAGAAATGCAGCTGCACCAGCGTGTTGAAGATCTCGCTCTTCACTGCCGGACAGGCAGCTCAGAAAGAAGCGGCGGCGCGCTTGTTCCGTAACCACGCGCTTCACTGCCGGACAGGCAGCTCAGAAAATCGACTCAAGGCGGCCTATCGGCGCGAACGGCTTCACTGCCGGACAGGCAGCTCAGAAATGATCGTGCAGCGGCTGCTGCCGATCTGGCACCTTCACTGCCGGACAGGCAGCTCAGAAATTGAGCGCTGACCAGATTAGTCGCATGACAAACTTCACTGCCGGACAGGCAGCTCAGAAAGCAGGGCAGAGTCGGCGGTGGTGACTGCGGTCCTTCACTGCCGGACAGGCAGCTCAGAAAACATCTCGAATTCATCGCGGCGCACGGTATCCCTTCACTGCCGGACAGGCAGCTCAGAAACTAAAGAAACGTCAAAGGTGGAGCCCGGTCATCTTCACTGCCGGACAGGCAGCTCAGAAAAGATATCGGAGTCTGAAGCGCAAGCGAATAGACTTCACTGCCGGACAGGCAGCTCAGAAAAATCTGCCGCACATACTCTTGCTGGTCCCACGCTTCACTGCCGGACAGGCAGCTCAGAAAATTCGGTCGACTCGGTGTCGAGGTCGGTATCGCTTCACTGCCGGACAGGCAGCTCAGAAATGGCTGGGTGATGTGGCTGGCGCTCGGTGCGCCTTCACTGCCGAACAGGCAGCTCAGAAATGAGCGCGTGGGAAGGGCCGGACCTGATCGGCCTTCACTGCCGGACAGGCAGCTCAGAAATACTCGTGGTCGAGCGGTGAAGCCACAGTGATCTTCACTGCCGGACAGGCAGCTCAGAAAGCCTTCGATCAGATCGGCCTCGGTGAAGCCTTCTTCACTGCCGGACAGGCAGCTCAGAAAAGGTTACGCACCGAGGCGCTGACCCCGTCGTACTTCACTGCCGGACAGGCAGCTCAGAAACTGGGCCGCGAGCAGATCCAGCTCGCGGGCGTCTTCACTGCCGGACAGGCAGCTCAGAAAGACCAGGTGCGCGAGCAGTGTGCCGACCTACACTTCACTGCCGGACAGGCAGCTCAGAAATGCCGCATCTATGCCGAGTGGACGCACACCGTCTTCACTGCCGGACAGGCAGCTCAGAAATGCAACGGCACCGTCGACACGGGCTCAACGCCCTTCACTGCCGGACAGGCAGCTCAGAAAGATCATGAATAGCGGCGACAGGGCGCATTACTCTTCACTGCCGGACAGGCAGCTCAGAAAATCGAGAGCTGCCCGGGGTTACGCCTGCAGGCCTTCACTGCCGGACAGGCAGCTCAGAAAATCGTGCCGTCGTAGAGAATCACGCCGGAAGACTTCACTGCCGGACAGGCAGCTCAGAAATGGTCGCGACGGCCGCGCAGACGGTGATCCTGCTTCACTGCCGGACAGGCAGCTCAGAAAGACAACCGTGCGGCCGGTGCAGTAAAGATGATCTTCACTGCCGGACAGGCAGCTCAGAAAGTTGCCCACACGCTCCACGATTACCGCGTCGTCTTCACTGCCGGACAGGCAGCTCAGAAATGCCACGGAGCAGTGCCGTTGCACATACTGATCTTCACTGCCGGACAGGCAGCTCAGAAAACTCCGGCATGCGGTACAGCACGTCGTGCGGCCTTCACTGCCGGACAGGCAGCTCAGAAAAACCCTTCTCCTGCGGTGTGAAGGTAACTGATCTTCACTGCCGGACAGGCAGCTCAGAAAAACCGCGCTCCCTGACGCCCGGGGCCGGGCAACTTCACTGCCGGACAGGCAGCTCAGAAATCTCCGCCGCCAGACAGCGCGTGCTTCTCCACCTTCACTGCCGGACAGGCAGCTCAGAAAACCGCGCACGGGCGTTGTGAAAGCATCTGCAGCTTCACTGCCGGACAGGCAGCTCAGAAATTCGGGCTGTGGTTGAGCGTGCGTCCGAAGTCCTTCACTGCCGGACAGGCAGCTCAGAAAAGAAATGGCACACGCCACCCCGGTCATCTGGACTTCACTGCCGGACAGGCAGCTCAGAAAACCGCGCCTCGGGATCAGGGGCAGGAGATTGACTTCACTGCCGGACAGGCAGCTCAGAAACCGGTGATCGCGACCAGCCCGTCACAGTCACCCTTCACTGCCGGACAGGCAGCTCAGAAAAAGCGCCAGCCACATGACCCAGCCGGGCAGCGCTTCACTGCCGGACAGGCAGCTCAGAAAAATAGTCACACGATTGCTGTTCTTTTTTCATTCTTCACTGCCGGACAGGCAGCTCAGAAAGAAGAGCTCGACCGCGTCACGGCAGTGGTCGACTTCACTGCCGGACAGGCAGCTCAGAAAAGTGCCGACATCAACGCGATCGCCGAAGAGATCTTCACTGCCGGACAGGCAGCTCAGAAAACGACGGTCGATTCGGACACGCCCACGCAGGGCTTCACTGCCGGACAGGCAGCTCAGAAAACCAGCGTAACGATGGCCGGAAGAAATTCGAACTTCACTGCCGGACAGGCAGCTCAGAAAAGATCGCAGGCGGCATCCGTGGCCGTGACATGCTTCACTGCCGGACAGGCAGCTCAGAAAAAAGACCTCATCGGCCAGCCCTGGCGTCTCGCCTTCACTGCCGGACAGGCAGCTCAGAAATGCGCGAATCGCGTATCCAGCGCCGTCGTGTACTTCACTGCCGGACAGGCAGCTCAGAAAATGCCGATGTGCAGCGTCTCACCCGGCTTGTGCTTCACTGCCGGACAGGCAGCTCAGAAAGTCGAGCAGGCGGCCGGCGGCTTTCTTGCCGACTTCACTGCCGGACAGGCAGCTCAGAAAAGTTCGCGGACGCCGAACGCACCTACGGTTACCTTCACTGCCGGACAGGCAGCTCAGAAATGAAGAGATCGAGCGGGCAGCGTGTTGATCAGGCCGAAGTCGATGGACAGCATGTCCGGCGTGCTGAAACTCGTGTCTACGGTGTTGCCGTTGGCTTCGACGACGTCGAGTGTGTAGGCTTGGGCGGCCGGGGCAAGTGCGAAGGCGCACAGCGCGGCGGCGAGGGTCTGGCGGATGTTCATGTGATGGCTCCCGGATCGATGCTCAAAGATTGCCCTTGGCCCACGGGCCGGTGATGGCCACGGTGATGCCCGGCGTCTGCATGTTCACGAACAGCACGCGGCCGGTCGGATCGAAGCAGGCGCCGCAGAATTCGAAGCCGCGATAGTCCGCGGCGGCGAACTTGCCTGCGCTCGCGATCTGGTCGGCGGACAGCGTCACGTTGTTCTTGCAGAAGATGCAGGGCTCGCCGGCCGGGTTCAGGCCGAGCGGGTGGTTGCCGCTGCCGCGGGGCGTCGGTCACATCGCCGCCGTCCTCGCACAGCAGCACACCGCCGCGCATGCTGACGGCGACGTTGTCGGGGTTGTTGCCGACAGTCTGGTTGCCACTGACGAAGGTGGCGCGTCGCGCACACCGCCGCCACCGAGGTTGTCGACTTTTCTTACAGCAGATCCAATTTACAGTCGATAACATTCTCAACCATATGAATAAAAAACGTTTTCATTGTTTTTCTTGCATGGGCTCCAAATTTTCTTTCGTGCTCCGGGCCAAACGATTCCGGAGGAACCCATCATGAAAAACGCTTTGCTGCTCATGGTCTTGCTGGCCGGCACCACCGGTTCGGCCCAGGCCGAAAACTACGACTTCCGGACGTTTGTCGAGTCGAGCTGGGATTACGTCACCCCCCAGGCGCCCGGCGCCCTCTGGGCCGCCCATTACGGCGACCAGGATGGCTCCTTGCTGCCGCCGATGTCCGCCGCAACGTACGGTTACCCCTGCGGTACGTGTACGCAAACCGGCCAGCTGGTGAATATCGGCGATGCCGCATTTGGCGGGGCAGCGGGCCTGCCGACTTTCGACGGCGTGTTCCTGCATCCCGGGCCTTCGGATGCCAGCAGCGTCGCCATCGTGTTCACCGTACCCGAAGACATCACGCTGAACGGCGTGACCGTGCACGCGGAAATGGTGATCAACGGCCTGAGCGGCAACGGCGTCGATGTAACGGTCAGTCATACCCGCGGTGGCGTGACGACCTCGGTCGGCAGCTTCGTGGTCAGTGGCGCCGATTACACGCCGCAGGCTTTCAGCTTCGGGTCTGCACCGCTGCAGTTCCTGTCCGGCGACCGCATCACCGTGGATGTCGGCCCCAACGGCAGCTATCTCTACGACCATCTGAACATCAACGTGGTGACCATGGCCGCCGCCGTACCCGAACCCGGAACGTATGCGCTGATGCTGGCCGGTCTGGGTCTGGTCGGCTTTGCCGCACGCCGGCGGTCGAGCTGATCGTCCGGTTTGAGCAGAGAACGTTTTCGACGCTGTCCTTCACCGGAAATATTCATGAAACATGCCCTTTCCCTGATCTCGCTGGCCCTGCTGGCGCCGTTCGCCCAGGTTCACGCCGCGACCGTGGTCGCCGATTTCAACGAAATCCCGATGACCGCCAGCGCGACGACGAGCCTGGGACCGAACGGCTGGGCGGTTGAGCTGATTCCTTGCTGCACCTATGTGGAAGACGGGTTCCAGTTCAACACCGCGTGGTCCCCCACCAAGTACGCCATGCAGATCGGCGCGATTACCGATACCAACCCCTATTACTGGACAGGCTCCCAGGGGCTGTTTCATTCCTATGGTGGCTCCGCGCAGTACACGAACAGTTTCGAGGTCACACGGGTGGAGGGTGGTGTTTTTGACCTGGTCAGCCTGGACGTCGCTGCCTTCAACAATTCCCAGCGCTTCTTCGCGGTCTACGGTTACCAGGCGGGCGGGGGGTTCGTTCAGAAGTCCTTCCCCCTGCTCGACGACTCCTACAACACGCTGGAAACCCTGACATTCGGCGATGACTTCAAGAACCTCACCAGCGTCTCTTTCAGTGCCTACGGCCAGCAGATCGACAACATCACCTTCGGCATCGCCGCCGTGCCCGAACCCGAAGCCTGGGCACTGATGCTGACCGGCCTCACGCTTGTGGGCATTGCGGGCCGCACGCGCAAGGTCTGATCAAGAAACCGCAGCAGGCCAGTGCCACCTGCTGCCGGTGCCTGACTGCGCGCCGGCCCTCTCTGCGCCCGGCGAGCTTTCGAACGAACGCGTACCGACGCCTTGAACCTCAGGCCACGAACCGCCCGCAGGACCGCACGCATGCCTGGAGATGAACGGATTTGCTGACGCAGGATCCGGAATCGCTGTCCGACGCCTGCCGGGTGTGCCGCTCGGCCCGGCTCCACCGCAGCGGTGGAGCCGGGCACGATGGCCTGCGATCAGGCCGATCGTCGTTCAGGCGAACTTGAAGCCGCTGTAGCCGCTGGCTGCGACGTCTGCACACTTCTGACGGTAGGTTCCGACGCCGCCGATGTAGGACAGCAGGCGACGCGGCTTGCCGCTCACGTTGGAGCCCATGTACCAGGAGTCGGTCTTCACCACGAGCGTCTTGTTGGCGATCTCGTCGTGATGGGCAACCCACTGATCCTGACTCTCCCTTGACGCTTCGATGACCTTCAAACCCTTTTCCCGCATGTCGCGGATACAGTCGGATATCCAGCCGACCTGCTGCTGCAGGCAGGTTGTCATGTTGCACAGCGCAGCCGATGGCGCAAGCGGAGCACCGGTCGTGAAGAGGTTCGGGTAGCCATGCACCTGCAGACCCATCGCGGTGCGGATTTCCTGGCCCCACTCTTCCTTCAACGAGCGGCCGTCGCGGCCCCGGATGTCGATTCGGGTCAGCGCGCCGGAGCCGGCATTGAAGCCGGTGGCGAGTACCAGGATGTCGAGTTCGTGCACCGTGCCATCGGCGGTCATCACGCCTTCGGGCACGATGCGCACGATGGGTGATGCCTTGACGTCGACGATTTCGACGTTGGGCTGGTGGAACACCTCCAGATAGTTGCTTTCCAGCGGTACGCGATGCGTGCCGAAGCCGTAGCTGGTCGGAATGAGCTTCGCGCACAGGTCCGGGTCCTTGATGCGCGCGCGCATCTTCTCGCGCACGAATTCGGACACCACGTCATTCACCTTTTCGTCGAAGAACATTTCGGCGAAAGAGGAGAGCCACAGCGCCAGCGAACCGTCCGCCCACAGGCGTTCCAGCACTTCGGTGCGCTGCGCCGGCGTGAGGTCGGCCCAGACGCCGTTGTCGAAGTCGTATTCGAAGCCCGAGAAGGTACCCTGCACGCGGTCACGGATTTCGCTGAATCGCTTGCCCTGCTGCGCCCAGTCCGCCGGGGTGTACTTCGGGTTGCGCATCGGGATGATGTACTGCGGCGTTCGGAGGAACACCTTCATATGCCCGACCTGCGGCGCGATCGTCTGGATGACCTGGATGCCGGTGGCGCCCGTACCCACGACGCCCACGCGCTTGCCGACGAATTCGACCCGTTCCTTCGGCCAGCGTGCCGTGTGGAAAATCTGGCCCTTGAAGCTGTCCTGGCCCTCGAAAATGTTGCTGAGCGGCGCCGACAGCATGCCGGTGCAGCAGATCAGGAAGCGCGCGGTGACCGTGTCGCCGCGATCGGTTTCAACCCGCCACTGCTGTCCCGCTTCGTCATAGTGCGCAGCGGTCACGCGCGTGTCGAAACTGTAGTACTTGCGCAGATCAGTGCGGTCAGCCACGTAATTCAGCCAGCGCTCGGTTTCCGGCTGGGCCGGAAAGCGTTCCGTCGGTTGCCAGTTCTTGAACATGGCCTCGTCGAACCAGTACTGGTAGATCTCCGCTTCCGAATCGAAGCGCGCACCGGGGTAGCGGTTCCAGTACCAGGTGCCGCCCACGCCGGAGCCGGCTTCGATGCCAAGGACCGACATTCCCATCTCGCGCAGGCGATAAACCTGATAGAGCCCCGCCACGCCCGCCCCGATCACGACTGCGTCATACGTCGTTGCGCTACCGGTCGCCCCCGCCGGCTTCGCAGCCACAGATGCTTCGCTCATTTTCTTCCTCCGTTGTCTTGCCTGAATGGATCCACCAGCGTCCCCGTCTCGCAGCAGCACACATGGCATGGCGACCGACGGCAGCACACGGGCGAGACTCTAGGGAAGCGGGGAAACGGAGGCTTGAAAGAACAGGGCGATCTTTTGTACGAACCGGGCGCGTGAAAGCCGTATCCGGCGAGCACGCGACAATCCTGCAGCAGGATGCCGACTGTTCAACCCTGCCTGTGTCAACAGCTAGTGAAGACGCTCTGAAATGATGAAGACTTTCGACATCAACGGCGTCCGGAGCAACCCGGATACCCTGCGGGCTTTGGCGTTACAGCGTGCTCGGAGCGCACCGCGCCAGTCCTGCACACATCAATGCACCGACCGGTCCCCCGCGCCGCAGCACTTCTTGAACTTCTTCCCGCTGCCGCACGGGCAGGCGTCGTTGCGGCCGACCTTGGGCTCGGGGCGGACAAAGGTTGCGCCGGGCGCATCGTCGTCGAAAGCGCCTTCGTAGCCGCTGTCGAGCGGCAGGGTGCGCGCCTGCAGCCAGATTTCATGGATGGCGACCAGCATCGGCTGCACCAGCTTCATCCACACCTCGGTTTCGCCGGCCTCGCGGACCATCGCGCGCCCTTCGTCGGTGCCGAGGCGCATCAGGGGTGCGGCCAGAGCGGGCTCCTCTTCCCAGAGCGCGGCCCATTCCGCGTCGCAGAAGGCGGTGCCGGCCAGGAAGCCTTCACACCATTCCGGGACCCCTCGCCGCTCGGGCTGCCAGAAGATGGGCTGGAAGGCGCCCGGATCGTTGAGGAAGGTGTCTGCGATGCCATTCATGAAACGCATCAACAGCGTGGTGATGCGCGCGGCCTGTCCGGCATCGACGAAGGCGGGTGCCACGACTGCGTCGTAGCGGTCCCATACCCGGGGCAGCCATTCGCCTGGCATGACCATGCGCGGTCCGATGACGAGGGCGGTCAGGAAGCCTTCGAGCATCGGCAGTTCCATCGCCCGGTATTCGAACTGCGGCGACGCGAGAAAATCTTCAAGCGTATCGAGTTCCGATTGCGACAGCGGCTGGGTCAGTGCGTCCATGGCAGCCCGCAATTCCGTGTCATCAGACCCTAGCTGCGGTAGTCCGCGTTGATCTTCACGTAGTCGTAGCTGAAGTCGCAGGTCCAGCAGGTGGCGCGGGCGGTGCCGCGGCCCAGTGCCACGCGGATGGTGATTTTGGCCGGCGCCATGGCCGAGGCGCCCTGTTCTTCGCGGTAGGCGGGGTTGCGGCCGCCGTCTTTCGCGACCAGGAAATCGCCGATCCACAGGCTCACCTTCGAGGTGTCGAGGTCTTCCAGCGGCGGATGGTTCTGCGCGGCGTTGCCGACGGCGGCGAGGATGCGGCCGAGGTTGGGGTCGGACGCGAAAAAGGCGGTTTTCACCAGCGGCGAGTGGGCGATGGCGTAGCCGACCGCCTTGCATTCGGCAACGTCGCGGCCGCCTTCGATATCGATGGTGATGAATTTGGTCGCACCTTCGCCATCGCGCACGATGGCCTGGGCCAGTTCGGCGGCGAGCGAGGTCACGGCATCGGCAAGCGCGGCGCCGGCTTCGCTGTCGAGCGCGGTGATTTCGGCGTTGCCGGCGGTGCCGGACGCGATCAGCATGAAGGAATCATTGGTCGAGGTGTCGCCATCGACCGTGATGCAGTTGAACGAGCGGTCGGCGGCGTGCTTCACCATCGCGTCCAGCGCGGCCTGTGACACGGCGGCGTCGGTGGCCATGAAACCCAGCATGGTGGCCATATTGGGTTTGATCATGCCGGCGCCCTTGCTGATGCCGCTGAGCGTGACGGTGCGGCCGTCTATCTGCACGGTGCGCGACGCCACCTTGGCGACCGTGTCGGTGGTCATGATGGCGTGTGCGGCGGCGTGCCAGTTGCCTTCGTCGAGATCGGCCATGCAGGCAGGCAGGCCGCGCTCGATGCGGTCGACGGGCAGCGGCTCCATGATGACGCCGGTGGAAAACGGCAGCACCTGCTCGGGGGCCAGGCCGAGCACGCGCGCCACGGCGATGCAGGTGGCGTGCGCGGCGACCAGGCCAGGCTCGCCGGTGCCGGCGTTGGCGATGCCGGTATTGATGACGAGCGCGCGGATATCGCTGCGCGACAGGTGGTCGCGGCACACCTGCACCGGCGCAGCGCAGAAGCGATTCACAGTGAACACGCCAGCCACGCGGGCGCCGGGCACCAGCGAAATCAGGCACAGGTCGCGCCGGTTGGCCTTGCGGATGCCGGCCTGGGCGATGCCCAGTCGCACACCGGCAACCGGAAGAATGGATTCGGCGGGCGGCGTCTGGTAGTTCACGGGCATGGCAGGGTCTCGCAGGGAGTAAAGGCGCGAGTTTACATGCAGGTCGGTGCCGGCCGCCGATTCGTGTGGCACACCGCCGCACTGCACGCCCGTCACGGGAATTCACCTTCCTTGTAACCTGCGCGCAATCCTGACCCTGCAGGGATTGCCGGCAGACGGCCCTCCGCCCCCGACCGGCGGTCCGGCCGCCTGCGTGCAAAGCCATTCTGCGTGCGGCCGGCGACGCACCATGATCCGAACGGACCAGTTCGCCTTCACGGCACTGCAAAGCGCCCTCCCCAGCCTTCCGCGTGTTTCCGGTATCGGCCGGACCGACCACACAGGGGAGATGAACCATGAACGCTGATTTCGCACGTCTGAGCCTCGCGCTCGCGTTGACCGCCGCCTTCGCCGCACCGACCGCGCACGCCGCACAGAACACGCTGGCCGGGTGGGCCGTGATGCCGGCCAATACCTTCTCCGACGGCCCGACCTCGGGCCAGTTTGCCGGCGCCGGCGCCGGTGGCAATCCGCTGCCGCTGATCGACATGCAGCCGGTGCAGGGCTTCTCCGGCGTGCTGGCCGGTGCCAACGGCAGTTTCCGCGTCATTTCCGACAACGGCTTCGGCGCGCAGGGCAATTCGGGCGACACCTTGCTGCGCAGCTACGCGGTGAATGTCGACTTCCGCACCGCACAGGGCGGCAGTGGCAGCGTGTCCGCCGCCGACTGGAACTCCGGCGCGTCGCTGCCCGCCTTCAACGCGGCCAGCCGCATCACGCTGAGCGACCCGAAAAACCTGCTGAGCATCAAGATACAGGCCGACTACACGAACTACTACAACAACGCCGCCAACCCGATGGTGGATGCGTCGATCAAGTCCGGCCGCCTGCTGACCGGCGCCGACCTGGACATCGAATCGGTGCGTCAGGACAAGAACGGCAACCTGTGGTTCGGCGACGAATTTGGCCCCTACCTGGTCAAGACCGATGCCAGCGGCGTGGTGCAGCGTCGCGAAATCGCGATGCCCGGCGTATTCGCGCCGCAGAACGAGGCCGTGCTGAATGGTTCGGCGACCAGCAATCTGGGCGGCTCGGGCGGCTTCGAGGGCATGGCCATCAATGCCAGCGGCGACAAGCTCTACACGCTGCTCGAAAAGACGGTTGCCGGCGACCCGGCCAGGAGCCTGCGCATCAACGAATTCAGCATCGACAGCGAAAGCTACACCGGCCTCGACTTCCTGTATCAGCTCGAAGCCCAGGGCACGGCCATCGGCGACATGACGGCCATCGATGACCACCGCTTCCTGGTGATCGAGCGCAACGGCGGCACCGCCACCAGCGGCACGCCGTTCAAGAAGATCTTCATCGCCGACACCACCGGTGTCGCCGACGGCGGCTTCGTCACCAAGACCGAACTGGTCGACCTGATGAACATCGCCGACCCGGACGACCTGAATGGCGACGGCCTCACCACCTTCACTTTCCCCTACGTGACCATCGAGGACGTGCTCATCCTCGACGCCAACACGCTGCTGGTGATCAACGACAACAACTACCCCGGCACCGGCGGTCGCGACCTCGGCTCCGACCACACCGAGTTCCTGAAGATCAGCCTCGCCAACCCGGTACCGGAGCCGGAAACCTACGCAATGCTGCTGGCCGGTCTCGGCCTGATCGGCGCAGCCGCCCGCCGTCGCACGCGCTGAGCGCCACGCGGTCCGCGGGCAATCCGCTCGCGGACTGACGCGGCCCCTTCCGAGGGCCGCGTCCGCCGACAAATGAATACATCGTCGATGGCGAAGCCCGAACGCTCCGCCATTGCCGCGCCGCACAACGCGACACAGGCAGATTTGCATGGTCCGCACATCAAATTGGAATGGCTGAAACCACCTCCTTTCAGGCGAAGGGCTCGATAGTCCATTCGGCGCAGCCACCCTTCACGTGCTTGTCACTGCCTCGGCCTAGCCTGCGCAACATCAAATCCCGTGGGGTCCAGACCTTCGTCCGTCGCCCACAATAATTCAGAGAGATCACATGAAACGCTCACATGACCGTCGTCCGTTCGCGCTTGCCTTTGCTTTGGCTCTGGCGAGCTTCGGCGCGCAGGCGGCAGCACCTTTTGAGTTTTCCTACATCGGTCAGCAGATCGTGCCGACCGGCACGCAGTTCGCGGGCACCACGGTAGGCGGCCTGTCATCGATCGATTACGTGGCCGGCAGCGGCCGCTACATCGCAATCAGCGATGACCGCTCGGCGCTCAACCCGGCGCGCTTCTACGAACTGTCGCTCGACCTGAACGCCTTCACGCGCTCGGCCACGCCGGGCATGGCCGGCGTGGGCTTCACTGCTGTGACCACGCTGCTCGACACGACCGGCCTGCCCTTCGCCACCAATCAGGTAGACCCGGAAGGCATGCGTTACGACGCGACGCGCAACCAGCTTTACTGGAGCAATGAAGGCCAGCGCTCGGGCGCGGGTTTCCAGAACCCCACGGTGCGCAGCGCCGGCCTCGACGGCAGCTACGGTCGTGACTTCGCGGTGCCGGCACGTTACAACCCGTCCGGCAGCAACACGGGCCTCACCCCGGGTGACAGGGGCGTCTACAACAACCTCGCGTTCGAAAACCTCGCGATCTCGACCGACGGCAACACGCTGTACGCCGCCACCGAAAACGCACTCGCGCAGGACAGCCTGCCGGCGACCGCCTTCAACGGTTCGCGCAGCCGCATCGTGTCGTTCGACATCGACAGCGGCGCCGCCGGTGCGGAATACATCTACGACGTGAGCCCGGTGGTGTTCGCGCCGAACCCGGCAAACGGTTTCGCGACCAATGGCCTGACCGACTTCATCGCTGTCGGCGACCGCCAGTTCATCACCATCGAGCGCTCGTTCTCGCTCGGCACGCCGGCAAACGGCATTCCGGCAACCGGCAACACGATCCGGCTGTTCTACGCCGACGCGCGCAACGCGACCGACGTGTCGTCCTTCGATTCGATCGCCGGGCAGACGATCACCGCCGTCAGCAAGACGCTGCTGCTCGACCTGTCGGACCTGAAGAATGACGACGGCTCGACGCTGTCGCTCGACAACATCGAAGGCCTCACCTTCGGACCGGCGCTCAATGGCAAGCAGACGCTGATTCTTGCGTCGGACAACAACTTCGGCGCCACGCAATTCACTCAGTTCATCGCGCTGGAAGTCACTGCCGTACCCGAACCCGAAACGTACGCGATGCTGCTGGCCGGCCTTGGCCTGATCGGCGTCGCGGCACGCCGTCGCTTGAACTGAGTACTGCCCGGTCCGTGGGCAACTCTGCCCATGGACCTGCCCCCGCTCCGCTCGAAGATCAACATGGAGGACCCCGCCATGAAGCACACTGTCCTGTTTGCCGCACTCGCCGCTGCGCTTGGCGCCGCCCCGCTGCTGGCGCCGTCCGACGCGCTGGCCGCTACGCCCTACAACACGCTCAGCGGGAATGCACCGCTGGTGATCGGTCACCGTGGCGCGTCCGGCTACCGCCCGGAACACACGATCGAGGCCTACACGCTCGCCATTGAGCAGGGCGCCAACTACATCGAGCCGGATCTGGTCATGACCAGGGACGGTGTGCTGGTTGCCCGTCACGAACCGATGCTGGCCCGCGTCGACCTGAATGGCGACGGCACCATCAAGATGGTCAATGGCGCGCCAGTGCTGAACCGCACCGACACCAGCACCAACGTGTGGGAACTGCCGCAATATGCCGGCCGCCTCACCGTCAAGACGCTGGACGGCCAGAAGGTCGGTGGTTGGTGGGCGGAAGACTTCACCGCGGCCGAGTTGCGCGCCGACATCCGCACCCAGGAACGTCTGCGCGACCTGCGCACCGGCAACAACGCGTTCAATAACCAGTACGTCATTCCGACGCTGCAGGAGGTGATCGATCTGGCCAAGGCCAAGAGCATCGAAACCGGCCGCACCATCGGCATCTACCCGGAAACGAAGCACCCGACCTACTTCAAGAACTACGCCGACGCCAACGGCCTGCAACGCATGGAAGACACGCTGGTCGCGACGCTGCACGCCAACTACGGCAACACCGCCAGCGCGCCGGTGTATATCCAGTCGTTCGAAGTGTCGAACCTGCAGTACGTCAATACGCAAACCGACATCCGGATTGCACAGTTGCTCAATGGTGGCGGCCGGCCGTATGACTTCACGGTGGCCGGCGACCTGCGTACCTACGCGCAGCTGGCCGAGCTCGACGCCGAAGGCCTGTTGTTCATCGAAGGCTACGCAGACGGCATCGGCGCCAACACCAATCTGCTGATTCCGCTGGTGGGCGGCGTGCTCGGCACACCGACCAGCCTGATCGCCGATGCGCACAGCCTCGGCCTCGAAGTGCACGCCTGGACCTTCCGCGCCGAAAACATCTTCCTGCCGAACGAATTCGATTCCAGCGGCGACCCGGCCGCCTTCGGCGACATGAAGGGCCAGATCCTCGCCTTCACTGCGCTCGGGCTGGATGGCTTTTTCACCGATCACCCGGATCTGGGAGTCGCCGCGGTGGCGTCGATTCCGGAGCCGGAAACCTACGCCATGCTGCTGGCCGGCCTCGCGCTGACCGGCTTCATGGCACGCCGCCGCAAGGCGGGCTGAGCCACGGGGCGCGCTGCACCCGGCGCGCCCCTCAGGAAGACCACTGCATCCCCCGGAGAGACACTCATGAAAAATCTGGTCACGCTTCGTCCCGCCCTGCTGTGCGTCGCACTGCTGTCCGCGTTCAACGCACCGGCGGCCTTCGCCTGGAACACCCTCGATGGCGCCGCCCCGATCGTCATCGGCCACCGTGGCGCATCCGGCTACCTGCCGGAGCACACGCTGGCGTCGTACGCGCTCGCCATCGAACAGGGTGCGCACTTCATCGAACCCGATCTGGTGCTGACGAAGGATGGCCACCTGATCGCTCGCCACGAGCCGATTCTGGACGGCACAACCAATGTTTCCAGCGTGTTCGACACCAGCCGCAAGTCCACGCGACTGCTCGACGGCGTATCCACGACCGCTTACTTCGCCGACACCTTCACGCTGGCCGAAATCAAGATGCTGCGCGCCATCCAGCCGCGCGCCGACCGTGACCAGAGCTTCAACGGCCTGTACGAAATTCCGACGCTGGACGAAGTGATCACGCTGGCGCAGTCGAAGGGCGTGGGCATCTATCCGGAACTGAAGCACTCGGTCTACATGAATGCGCAGGCCGCGAACAACGGCTTTGCTGCGAATTACTTCGAGGACAAGCTGGTCAGCACGCTGCATGCCGCCTACGGCAACTCGGCCGCCGCGCCGGTGTTCATCCAGTCCTTCGAAGTATCGAACCTGCAGTATCTGAATGGGAAGACCGACATCCGTCTGGTGCAGTTGATGGATGCCTGGGACGTGAATGCCGACGGCAGCATGGACCTGACGGTTCCGCCGTATGACCGCCCGTTCGATTTCGCCGAAGCAGGTGACCCGCGCACCTTCGGCGACCTGCTGACCGCAGCAGGCCTCGACTTCATCGCCGGCTACGCCGACGGCATCGGTCCGTGGAAGCCCTATCTGCTGAAGACGGTGGCCGATGGCGTCGAGCGCACCGGCGACGGCGTGATCGACGCGCGCGACCGGCTGGTCGAGGGCAGCACCGGCATCGTCGAAGCCGCCCACGAGCGCGGTCTGCTGGTTCACACCTGGACTTTCCGCGACGACTCGATCGGCTACCAGCTCGGCTATGGCACGCCGGAAGAGGAATACGCCGCGTTCTACGCCCTGGGCGTGGATGGCGTGTTTTCGGATCACCCGGACACCGCGCTGGCTGCACTGGCCGCCGTGCCCGAGCCCGAAACCTGGGCGATGCTGCTGGCCGGTCTCGGCCTGATCGGCGCAGCCGCCCGCCGTCGCGCCTGATCAACCGGAGACGACGAAATGAAAAAGACCTTGCTGGTGGCCCTGCTCGCCACCTTTGCCGGGCATGCGCTGGCGGCCGATTTCTCGCTGCGCGTCATCGGCGAGCAGCGCATCGCGACCGGCACGCTGTTCGAAGGCGTCGAGTTCGGTGGCATTTCCGGGCTCGACCGCGCCGCCGACGGCCGCTACTGGGCGATTTCGGATGACCGCGGCGGCGAGCGCGGCACGCCGCGCTTCTACAACCTGTCGCTGGACTACGACGCCGCCGGCTTCAACGGCGTCACCATCAACAGCCAGACCTTCATGCAGCGGCCGGACGGCTCGACCTTCCCGTCGAACGCGCGCACGGTCGATCCGGAAGGCATACGTATTGCGCCCAACGGCAATATGTACTGGTCGTCGGAGGGCAACTGGAGTGGCAACCCGGCCAGCCGCTACCAGCCCTTCGTGCGGGAAATGACGACCTCGGGCGCCTTCGTGCGCGAGTTCGCGACGCCGGCGATGTTCAACTACGTCGACAACGCCACCACGGGCGGGCGCAGCAACAAGCTGTTCGAAGCACTCACTGTGGCGCCGAATGGCACGATCTGGACCGCGAATGAAGACGCGCTGGTACAGGACGGCCCGCTCACATCGATCAGCAACGGCAGCGTGGTACGCGTGACCGCGCTCGATCCGGTCAGCGGCGCGGCCGGTGCGCAATATGTATACGCACTGCCGCCGATTCCGGTCGATGCCGTGCCCGGCGCGCCGTTCGGCCCGGACAACGGCCTGCCGGAACTGCTGGCGATTTCCGACACGCAGTTCATCGCGGTGGAACGTGCCTTCGCCTTCGGCGTGGGCAACACCATCCGCCTCACGCTGGCCGAAATCATGCCGGACACGACCGACGTGAGCAGTTTCGACAGTCTCGTCGGCGCGACCTACACGCCGATGCGCCGCGAGTTGCTGCTCGAAATGCCGATCACCTTTGACGGCATCACGCTCGACAACATCGAGGCGATCAGCTGGGGCCACACGCTGGCCAATGGCAACCGCACGCTGGTGCTGGCGGCCGACAACAACTTCAGCGGCACGCAGGTCACGCAGTTCATCGCACTCGAAGTATCCGCCGTACCCGAACCCACCCGCTATGCGCAGTTCATCGCCGGCCTCGGCCTGATGACGCTGACGCTGCGCCTGCGCCGCCGCTGACGCGCGGCCCACAAAGGAGCTTCCAACATGAAATTCGCCCTCACCCCGATCGCCCTTGCACTGCTGGCCACGGCTGGCGCCGCGCAGGCGGAAACCGTCCGTTTCGCCACCTTCAATGCCTCGCTGAACCGCGACGCCGCCGGCCAGCTGCTGTCCGACCTCGCCAACCCGCTGGCGACCGGCGGCGTCACGCAGACTGTTGCCAACCGCATCCAGCAGGCGCACAACGTGGCCGAAATCGCGCAGCGCGTGAATGCCGACGTGCTGCTGGTGAATGAATTCGACTTCGACCTGAATGGCACGCCGACCGCCAGTAGCGTCGCCACCGGCCTGGGCTATTCGAGCAACGGGGCGAAGCTGTTCCAGGACAACTTCCTGTCCGCCGGCCACGGCAACGCGGTGCGCGGCCTGACCAGCGGCATTGACTACGCGTATCGCTACACGCCGAACACCAATACCGGTCTGGCATCGGGCTTCGACCTGAACAACAACGGCGCGATTTCCGGCGGCGACGACGCCTTCGGATTCGGCAACTTCGGCGGCCAGTTCGGCTTCACGATCTATTCGAAGTACGAAATCGTCAGCGTGCGCAGCTTCCAGACCTTCCTGTGGAAGGACATGCCGGGCAACCTGCTGACCAACGACCCGACCGCCAGCAATCTCGCCGATTTCTACTCGCCGGCCGAGATCGACGCGCTGCGCCTGTCGTCGAAGAACCATGTCGACGTGACGGTGCGCATCAACGGTCAGGACGTGCATTTCCTGACGGCCCACCCGACGCCGCCGACCTTCGACGGCCCGGAAGACCGCAACGGCAAGCGCAATCACGACGAAATCCGCTTCTGGGCCGACTACGTTGCCGGTGCGGGCTACATCTACGACGACCAGGGCAACACCGGCGGTCTGGAAGCCGGCGCAAAATTCGTCATCGCCGGCGACTACAACGCCGACCCGCTGGATGGCGACAGCTTCAAGGGCACGGTCAATGGTCAGCAGTACAACGCCATCGGCCAGTTGCTGGACAACCCGCTGATCAATACCTCGGTCACCCCGACGGCCCCCGGCGGTGCAGACGCCGCCACGCATCCGTCGAACAACGGCAACGCCAACCAGAGCCATGTCGGCGACCCGACCCGGGACACCGCGGACTTCAGCGACTCGGCACCGGGCAATCTGCGTGTGGATTACGTATTGCCCTCAGCCAACCTGCAGATCGAGGGCGCCGGCATCTTCTGGCCGGCTGACCCTGACCGCAACGCGCCGAACACGACTGGCGACGAATACGACCTGGTCGGCAATTTCCGCGACCGGAACCTGTACGCGAACTACCCGAGCTCGGATCACAAGGCGGTGTGGGTGGATGTGACGGTCGTGCCCGAACCGGAAACCTACGCGATGCTGCTGGCCGGTCTGGGCCTGATCGCTGCGGCGTCGCGGCGCCGGAGTTAAGGGAAGCTGACCGGGCGTTGCCCGGTCAGGCCTTGCGCGACGACGCTTCCAGGACGATTCCTGCGAGCTCGGCAAGGGTTGCGAGCGCTTCCGCCGTGCCGGGCTGCATCGGCGGGCGCGTTGCGAAATAAACAGGGGTCCGCGAAACCGACAGCCTGTTCAAGCGCACCGCCCCGAACAACGCACGCGCGCAGGCCCTGGCAGCAGATGTCCTGTCCGACTTGCTGGTGACGCTGGCGCGGGTCGAGAGCAACAGCGGCGTCGCTGCAACCTATGCCGGCTACAAGAACACCTATGCCGGCCCCACGCTGAGCATCGAGGTGACTGCGGTACCGGAAGCCGACCACTGGCTCATGGTTCTCGCGGGTCTTTCGGTCATCTCGCTGTCCCTGCGCCGTAACGTGCGCTGTTCAGACTGCGCAAGGTTTGCAAAATCAACAGGAGAACATGATGCGCATGAAGTTCCTCGCGCTGGCGGTCGCCGGCGCACTGAGCCAGGCGGCTTTCGCCTGCACACCCGGCACTTACACCGAGAACGTGCTTTTCGGCAGCACCGACACCAGGGTGCCGAACCGCGTTCTGGACGCGAGCTGCGCCACCGTGGACAGCCAGATCAAGGATGAGGACGCATGGGGCAATCAGGCCGCCTTCATCGCCCACGTGTCGACCGTGACCATGTCGCTGCAGAAGTCGGGCAGGATCAGCGCCCTCGAGCGCGCGCGCCTGCTCACGGCAGCGCGCGCCTCGCAGATCGGCACCACGCTCAAGGTGAAGCTGATCGCCTTCAATGACTTCCACGGCTACATCAAGCCCTTCGAAGGTTCGAGCAGCAACCCGGGCGTCACCCGCTTTTCGACCCGCATCAAGGAGTTGAAGGCGCAGAATCCGCTGCACGCAGTGGTGTCGGCCGGCGACATGATAGGCGCCAGCCCGCTGACCTCGGCGCTGTTCAAGGACGAACCGACGATCGAAGCGATGAACCGCATCGGCATCGACTTCAATGCGGTCGGCAATCACGAGTTCGACGAAGGCAAGGACGAACTGCTGCGCATGCAGCACGGCGGCAACCATCCGACCGACGCCTATTCGGGCCTGGGCATGAACGAGGATCTGGAAGGCGGCGAATTCGCCGGTGCGAAGTTCCGCTTCCTGGCCGCCAACGTGCATGACAGCGCCACCGGCACCACGGTGTTCCCCGGCTACGGCGTGAAGGACTTCCTCGGCAACAAGGTGGCCTTCATCGGCATGACGCTGGAAGGCACTCCGACCATCGTGTCGCCGTCCGGCGTGGCCGGTCTGCAGTTCGGCGACGAGGCCGATACGGTGAATGCGCTGATCCCGCAACTGAAGGCGCAGGGCATCGAGTCCGTGGTCGTGCTGATCCATGAAGGTGGCGCGGCTTCCGGCGGCATCAATGGCTGCACCGGCGTGTCGGGCCCGATCGTGAATATCGTCAATCGCCTCGATCCGGAAGTCGATCTGGTGATTTCGGGCCATACGCACCAGGCCTACAACTGCCTGATCAACAACGCCGCCGGCCTGCCGGTGCGCGTGACTTCGGGTGGTCAGTACGCACGCAACCTGACCGACATCGACCTGACCATCGACACGCGCAGCCGTGACGTGATTGCGGTGGCGGCCAACAACCTGACCACCGGCACCGCGACTGCGGAAGATGCCGCGCTGACCGATCTGGTCGCTCACTACGACAATCTGTCGGCCGAGCCCAAGGCGCGTGTGATCGGCAAGATCACGGCGGCGATCAGCCGTTCGCAGAACGCCGCCGGCGAATCCGCACTGGGCGACGTGATCGCCGATGCCCAGCTCGAC
This sequence comes from Methyloversatilis sp. XJ19-13, assembly GCF_024580155.1. Taxonomy (NCBI): domain Bacteria; kingdom Pseudomonadati; phylum Pseudomonadota; class Betaproteobacteria; order Nitrosomonadales; family Sterolibacteriaceae; genus Methyloversatilis; species Methyloversatilis sp. XJ19-13. Next base: position 20,678 of record NZ_JANINH010000005.1, read on the forward strand.
GCCACCCACGACGTCGGCACCGGTGAAGCCGTGGCGGCCTTCATGAATCCGGGCGGCATCCGTGCCGATCTGCCGTTCAATGCACCGGACGGCAACGTGACCTACGGCGACGCCTTCACCGTGCAGCCCTTCGGCAATTCGCTGGTCACCATGACGCTCAACGGCGCGCAGATCAAGACCTTGCTGGAGACCCAGTTCGCGGGCTGCAACGGCCAGTCGTCGCAGCGCATCCTGCAGGTATCGGTCGGCTTCAACTACGCCTACACCGCGGCCAATGCCTGCAACGAGCGCGTCACCTCGATGACCATCAATGGCGTCGCGGTGGATCCCGCGGCCAGCTACCGGGTGACGGTCAACAGCTTCCTCGCCGACGGCGGCGACGGCTTCGCGGTGCTCAAGGACGGCAGCGAGCGCCTCGGCGGCGCGGTCGATACCGATGCTTTCGAAACCTATCTGCAAGCCAATCCGTCCGGCGTGGCGCCGGGCCCGCGCGACCGCATCACGCGCAACTGACGCCTGACCAAGGAGAATCGGAATGAACATGATCAAGACCTCGCTGGCCCTCGCGCTGGCATCTCTGGGCCTGAGCGCCCAGGCGGCACACTTCAGCCTGCTGTCCGGCAGCGTTTCGGGTTCATCGGATACGTCCGTGAGCGTGCTTTCGACCAGCACGGGCTTCGGCGGGTCGCTTGACGACCTGTCGGGCGCCGGCACGGTGCTGGGCTTTGGCGGCGGAGAAAGCACGGCCGGCGCACTGTCCCATGTGTGGAGCCAGTCCCTGCTGCTGGATGCGGCATCGGACCCGTCGAACGTGACGATACAGGCAAGCCGCAGCGTTTCGCTCGACGCGGACGCGCCGCTGTCCATCGATTCCGGCAGCGACACCGCCTCTGCAACGATGCTGGCGCACCTGCGCATCGAAAGCGATGGCGAAGCGCTCGGCAGTGCCGTGCGCGTGACCTTCGCCGGTACGGCGGACACGCTGTTCTCGTCCGCCATGACCGGCATGTCGACGCCGACCTATCTGTCGATGACGGTGCGCGGCGATGGCAATGTCACGATTGCCGAGTATCTGGTCCCGACCTTCTCCAGCGATGTGTTCAGCTTCAGCTTCGACAGCACGGTCGGTTCCGTGCTGCAACTGGATGTCGGTTTCGGCGCCTACACCAGTCTGGGCAGCAACCTGTTGGGCCCGATCGGACCGGGCAACCTGCTCGAATCGTCGGCGCTGATTGACGGTGTGCTGGGTGTGAGTGCCGTGCCCGAACCCGAACAGTACGCGCTGCTGCTGGCCGGTCTGGGCCTGATTGCTGCGGCGTCGCGGCGCCGGAGTTAAGGGAAGCAGACCGGGGGCCGCCCGGTCTGCGCCGTCAGGCCTTGCGCGAGGACGCTTCCAGGGCGATGCCTGCGAGCTGGGCAAAGGTTGCGAGCGCCTCCGGCGTGCCGGGTCGCAATGGCGGGCGCGCCGGGTCGCGATCGACGTACAGCACGCCTACGACGTGGCTGTGGGCACTGATCGGCACCAGCACCTGGTGCCGCTGACCCAGTGCCGAACGCAGGCGCGTGATCGACGGCAACCCGGGGGCAGGCACATGTGAGGCCTCGACGTCGATGACGCGTCCGTGATCGACCAGTTCGGTCAGCGCATCCCGCTCGGCCCCGGACAGCAGGAAGTTGAAGTGGCGCATGAGTTGCTGCGAACCACGGCCGTGCGTGGCGCGGGCCGTGAGTTGCGAGCGGTTGGCGGTGACCAGCGCGAGCACGGCACGGTCGGCGCCGAGCGAGCGCCCCGCGCCTTCGAGTGCCATATCCAGCACCGCGCCGGACGCCGAGTGCGCGGCAATCAGCCCCACCATGCGACGCGAAATGTCGAACTGCAGCGCCGGATCGGGATCGGCCAGAACGGCCGGTGCCCCGGTTTCGTCTTCGTCGTCCTGGCGTGTCGGCACCGGAATCCTTGCCGCGGCGTCCTCGCAACCATAGAAGCCGGCCAGGCAGGCGGCTTCGCGCGCGTGCGCGGCAACCACCGGGGCCACCGTGGCCACGTCCTGCCGCAGCAGCTTCGCGTAGTCACGCACCGATTCACGCGCCCTTTCGCTTTGCCATCCGCCTTCGGCGGCACTGGCCAGGCGGTAGCTGGCGATCACCAGTGCCTCGCGACTGTCAGCCCGCGCGGTGTCTGCGCAGGCGTTCGCCACCAGCCCGGGCAGCGTCCATTCGCGCGCCAGCAACTGGGTGAGCGAGCGCAGCCGGAAGCCGAGCACTTCGGCTTCGACCTTTTCCGGCACGACACCGGGCTTGCGCAGGGCGCGATCCAGCTGCTGACCCGCTTCGCCCGAAAAGCACCAGAAGGCCAGCTCACCGATGCGCGACAGCAAGGTCGCGATGAACACTTCTTCGGGCGAGGCATCGCCGCGCACCGTGGCGGCGTGCCGCGCATGCACGGCGGCGTGGAAGCAGCGCGCCATTTCGGCGCTGACCCGGTCGCGCACGCCACCGGCCAGAAAGGCGTCGATCAGCGCAACCGACAGGGCAATGTTGCGCACGGTGTCGAAGCCGAGCAGCACGATGGCGCGCGAGATGGTGTTGATGCGACCGCCCTTTCCGTGGAAGAACACGGAATTGGCCATGCGGAGCACGCGCGCGGTCATGCCGGCATCGCGCAGGATGATGCGCCCGAGCGCCGACGTCGGGCTGGCCTCGTTCTCCGCGACCTCGCCGATGGCGGCCAGCGTCGCGCTGAAGATGGGCATGTCCTGATTGCGCAGCTTGTCCACCCAGGCTTCGAGTGGATCGGTGGCAACGGGTGTGGCGCTCATGTGCGTGTCCATAGCGGAAAAGGGGTAACTCTTCCGGCTAACGGCGCGCCGCTGTGATTTCTTGAGCGAGGGTGAGGCCCGGCGCGAGCCCCCGGGCAGGGCGCAGCCGGGCTACAGGACCAACAGCACCGGCCGCTTCGAATGGTGCAGCACGCCGCTGGCGACCGAGCCCAGCGCGAAGCTGGCCAGTGCACCATGACCGCGGCGCCCCATCACGATCATTTCGCAGTCGTGCTGTTCGGCATAGCGGGCGATGGTTTCCGCCGGCGGACCGACGTGCAGGTGCAGGATGGGTTCGACCTTGGCATTGCGCAGTGTTTCCAGCGCAATGCGGGTCGCGTCCTCACCTTCTTCGCGGTAGTAGTCGTTCAGCGCTTCGCGGCTCACGTGTTGCTGCAACAGGCCGCTGGGCACCGGCGCGTGAACGAACAGCAAGTGAATTTCGGGCACGCTGGTGAAATGGGCGGACAGGCGCAGCACTTCGGTGGTGGCGCGTACGCCGTGTTCGGAACCATCGACGGCAAGCAGGATACGCATGATGAAATCAGTCTGGTTGCAGGGACACTCAAGTATGGCAGATGAGCCCGTTCCACAGCCCGTCGCCGAGGGTGGACGCGCGCGCCAGCCCGACCAGACCGAAGCCCAGCACCATCAGGCCGGCCACCCGGCGCAGCGCCGGATTGCGGGTCAGTGCGCGCAACCGGGTCAGCAGCATGCCGGCCAGCAGCAGGTTGGGCAGCGTGCCCAGCCCGAAAGCCAGCATGATCAGCGCTCCGCTGGTCGGCGAGCCGGACAGCAGGGCCAGCCCGAGCATGCTGTAGACCATGCCGCACGGCAGGAAACCCCACAGCAGGCCGACACCCAGCGCCTGCGCCGGCGAGCGCGCCGGCAGGAAACGGCCGGCGACAGGCTGGATGCGCGCCCACAACGGGCGGCCGAGCGCCTCGATGGGCGCGAGCACCCGTGTGTAGCCGGTGAGGTACAGACCGAGCGCGATCATCATCAGATTGGCCAGCACATACAGCACCGTCTGCAGCGGCAGCGCGCTGCCGGCCAGCAGGCCTACGCCCCCGATGCCGCCAGCGACGGCACCGGCAAAGGCATAACTCGCGATGCGGCCGGTGCTGTAGGCAAGGTGCAGCGAGAAAGCAGGCAACTGCGCGCGCCAGCCCGGCTGGTGGACGTGCGGCACGCCGGCGGATATCGCCGACACGATGCCGCCGCACATGCCGGCGCAGTGCACGCCACCGAGCAGGCCGACCAGAAATACCGCGGCAAGACCGAGACTCATGGGTAATCAATCACTTTTGAACGGGTACGTGGCGCGATCGTGCGCCGCGCGCCGCGCGCATGCAAGGCGCCGCAGCGCGCGCATCCGCCGGGGCCAGGCTGCTCACCACACGCGCAGGGCAAGCAATTCAGGGAACACAGACGCTAGACGACCTTCGAGTACCGGACTGTTTCCGAATCGAGGCGCAGATAACGGTCGAACACCATGCAGACGGCGCGCACCAGCAGGCGGCCGCGCGGCGTGATGCCGATCCAGTCCGGCTCGATGGTCAGCAGGCCGGCATCGGCCAGTTCCTGCAGTTCAGCCAGCTCCGGAGCGAAATACTTCTTGAAATCGATTGCGTAACTGCTTTCTATCGCTTCGATCGACAATTCGAAGTGGCACATCAGGGCGCCGATCACGGCGCTGCGCACACTGTCGTCGGCCGTCATGTCCAGACCGCGCATGACCGGCAGCTCACCGTCGTCGATCGACTTGGCCCAGCTTTCGAGCGTGCGGTGGTTTTGCGCAAAGCTTGCGCCGACGCGGGAAATGGCCGACACGCCGAGCCCGATCAGGTCACAGCCGGCATGCGTCGAATAGCCCTGGAAATTGCGCTGCAGCCGGCCATGGCGTTGCGCCTGCGCCAGTTCGTCGTCGGGGCGGGCAAAGTGGTCCATGCCCACATGTACGTAGCCGGCTTCGTGCATGCGGTCGATCGCCAGCTTCAGCAGCTGCGGGCGCACGCTGACGTCGGGCAGCATGCTTTCGTCGATGCGCCGCTGCGGCATGAACTGCTTCGGCAGGTGAGCATAGTGATAGATGGCGACGCGATCCGGAGCCAGCCGGATCAAGGTAGCCAACGTGGCGTCGAAACTGTCGAGCGTCTGGCCAGGGAGGCCATAGATCAGGTCGACGCCGGATGACACGAAGCCATTGGCGCGCGCCGCGCGCAGCACGACTTCGGTCTCTTCCACGCTCTGCACGCGGTTCACCGCGCGCTGCACCACGGGGTCGAAGTCCTGTACGCCGATGCTGATGCGGTTGAAGCCGAGCGAGCCCAGATGCGCGATGCGGGCAGCACTGACGCCGCGCGGATCCATTTCGATCGAGCACTGCGCGGAGTCGGCGATGCGGAAGTGGCTGCGCAGGCCTTCGAACAGCCGGGTCATCTGCGCGTCGTTCAGGAAGGTGGGCGTGCCGCCGCCCAGATGCAGCTGCGCCACTTCACGGCTGCCCTTGACCAGTGTGGCCTTCATTGCGAGTTCGCGCAGCAGCATATCGACGTAACTGTCGGCGCGCGCGTGGTCCTTGGTGATGATCTTGTTACAGGCGCAGTAGTAGCAGATCGTGTCGCAGAACGGGATGTGGATGTAGATCGACAGCGGCCCGGCCGCTGCATTGCGCGCCTCTAGCCGCGCCCCGTGCGCCCGTGCGTCGTGTGAGAAGTTGAAGCGATCCGCCGTCGGATACGAGGTGTAGCGCGGGCCGGGCACGTCAAAACGCCGCATCAGTTGCGGGTCGAACACGAGTTCTTTTGCGACATTCATGATTTATTGGCACACTTTGCAGTGCGTCCATCATGCAAGCGCGCCTCCCACCGCGCATTGATCAACGTCAATAATGAGCAGCGTCCAGATACCCATCACGTCACACGGTCTTCAAGTGGCCTGTTCGGCCTGCAATCTGCGCGAGCTGTGCATGCCGGTCGGCCTGTCGGAACAGGAAATCGAACGTGTCGATGAACTGGTCGGCACGCGCCGCAAAGTGGCGCGCGGCATGCCGCTCTACCTGTCTGGCGAACCCTTCCAGTCGCTGTTTGCCATCCGCACCGGATTCTTCAAGACCGAAGTCGTGTCGGAAGACGGCCGCGAGCAGGTGACCGGCTTCCAGATGGCGGGCGAGCTGATGGGGCTCGATGGCATCGGTACGGGTCAGCACAACTGCGACGCCCGTGCGCTGGAAGACAGCGAGGTGTGCGTCATCCCGTTCAACCGCCTGTCGGAACTGTCTCGCGAGATCGACACCTTGCAGCACCACTTCCACAAGGTGATGAGCCGCGAAATCGTGCGCGACCAGAGCGTGATGATGCTGCTCGGCACGATGCGCGCCGAAGAACGTCTGGCAGCCTTCCTGGTAAATCTGTCGCAGCGCTTCCTGTCGCGCGGCTATTCGGCAACCGAATTCAACCTGCGCATGACGCGCGAGGAGATCGGCTCCTATCTGGGTCTCAAGCTCGAAACCGTCAGCCGCGGCCTGTCACGCCTGCAGGATGAAGGACTGCTGTCGGTCAGCAACAAGAACATCCGCATCCACAAGCTGGACGAGCTGAAAAAGGCGATGAGCCCGCGCTGCTGAAGGCACGGTGGTGACGGCGGTGTGTTGGGCATCGCTGCGCTCACCCCAACCTACGGGCTGGCGCGGCGCCGGTGCGCTTTCTCCACGTGGATCGATTCGGCGACGCTGGGGTGTTGGGCATCGCTGCGCTCACCCCAACCTACGGGCTGGCGCGGCGCCGGTGCGCTTTTTCCACGTGGATTGATTCGGCGACGCTGGGGTATTGGGCATCGCTGCGCTCAACCCGACCTGCCTGCGGCAATACCGGTGCCGGATCGAACCGTAGGTTGGGGTGAGCGCAGCGATGCCCAACATCCACACTCCACCATCCGTCACCCCGCCCGCGCAGCAAAAGCATCCATGACCAGCCCGACTGCGTCGGCGCGGCAGCAATCGATGCGCTGATCGATCGGCATCGAGCGCAGCCAGGTGATCTGGCGCTTGGCGAGCTGGCGGGTGGCGTAGATGCCGGTGTCGCGCATTTCGGCGGCGTCGATGTCGCCTTCGAGGTAGTTCCAGACCTGCCGGTAGCCGACGCAGCGCATCGACGGCATGCCGGCGTCGAGCACGTAGTTTTCGCGCAGCCGTCGCACTTCGTCCACCAGACCCTGCGTCAGCATCGCGTCGAAGCGCTGTTCGATGCGCCGGTGCAGCCAGGCGCGATCCGAAGGTTCGAGCGACAGCACGGTCATCGGCGGCAGCGGCGCATCGATCTCGCGTCGCGCGTAGCTCTCGGCCAGCGGCCGGCCGGTCAGCATGACGATTTCCAGCGCGCGCTGGATGCGCTGCGCGTCGTTGGGCTTGAGACGGAAGGCTGCGTCCGGGTCGCGCGCGGCCAACTCGGCGTGCAGTGCCGGCCAGCCCTGTTCGGCGGCACGGCGATCGATATCAGCCCGCAGGGCGGCGTCGGCCTCCGGCAGATCGGACAGGCCGTCACGCAGCGCCTTGATGTACAGCATGGTGCCGCCGGCCAGCAGCGGAATGTTGCCGCGCGCCTGGATAGCGGCGATCAGCGTGCGTGCGGCGGCGGCAAAGCGCGCGGCCGAATACGCCTCCTGCGGCGACACGATGTCGATCAGGTGGTGCGGGCACAGTGCCCGCTCTTCCGGCGTCGGCTTGGCGGTGCCGATATCCATGTCGCGGAACACCAGTGCCGAATCGACGCTGACCAGTTCGACCGGCAGGGCGCGCGCAATGCGGGCGACCGCAGCGGTCTTGCCGCTGGCGGTCGGACCGAGCAGCACCAGCACCGGCGAAGCAGACACGGGCGGCACGATCAGCGGCCGCGCATGAACAGGCGGTCCAGTTCGCCCATGGTGAGCTGCACCCAGGTCGGGCGGCCGTGATTGCACTGGTCGGCGCGCTCGCAGGCTTCCATGTCGCGCAGCAGCGCGTTCATTTCCGGCAGCGCCAGCAGACGGTTGGCGCGCACCGCGCCATGGCAGGCCATCGTCGCGAGCAGTTCGTTGCGCCGGCGCTCGACCACCTGGCTGGCCGGCGCCTCGCGCAGCTCTTCCAGCAGCGCGCGCAACAGCGCGGCGGTATCGGCGCGCGCCAGAAGCGCCGGTACGGCACGCACCATCAATTCGTTCGGCCCGGCCTGGCCGATGTCGAAGCCGAGCTTGTCGAGCACGTCGGCGTACTCGAAGGCGGTCGCCACCTCGCGCGCACTCATCGACAGCACGGCCGGAATCAGCAGCCGCTGCACCGCCGGCGCGCCCTCGAGCACCTTCTTCAACTGTTCGTACAGGATGCGTTCGTGCGCTGCATGCATGTCCACCAGCACGAGCCCGGCGCTGTTCTGGGCCAGCACATAAACGCCCTGCAACTGGGCGAGGGCAAAGCCGAGCGGCGGACCGGACTCGGTCGGCAGGTCCGCCAGGCCCGCAGCCACCGCATTCGGCGCATGGGCCAGACCGTCGGATCGAACGAAATCGAAGTAGCGCGCCAGCGGTTGCTCGACGCCCCGGCCCTGCTGCATCGGCCAGCCGGATTGCGAGGGCGGCGGCGAGAAGGCGTCCGGAACACCGGCCTGCACAGTGACCGGTTCGGCAGTCTGTGTTGACAGCGCCAGCGCGCGCTCGACCGCATGGAATACGAACTGGTGAATCCCGCGCGCCTCGCGAAAGCGCACTTCGGTCTTGGCCGGATGCACGTTCACATCGACCGCGCGCGGGTCGAGTTCGATGAACACGACGTACGCCGGGTGGCGCGCACCGTGCAGCACGTCGGCGTAGGCCTCGCGCAGCGCGTGCGCGAGCAGGCGGTCGCGCACGAAACGGCCATTGACGAAGCAGTACTGGGCGTCGCGCCCGGCACGTGAAAACGCCGGCTGGGCGACGAAGCCCGATATCCGGAGCGTGCCGGCATCGGCCTCGACCGGGCGCGCATGCTGCATGAACTCGTCGCCGAGCAGCGCACGCACGCGGCTTGCCATGTCGGCCACCGGCAAGCGCTGCGTGACGCGACCGTTGTGCTGCAACTGGAAGGCGACCTGCGGCACGGACAGCGCGATGCGCCGGAACACGTCGTCACAGTGGCCGTACTCGGTCTGTTCGGTGCGCAGGAATTTGCGCCGGGCCGGGGTGTTGTAATAGAGGTCGGCGACGTCGACCACGGTGCCGGCATCAAGTGCGGCAGGCTCCGGCGCGCTGCCGGCATCGATCCGCCAGGCGTGCGGCGAACCGGTGTGCCGGCTGGTGATGACCACCCGCGCCACACTGGCGATCGACGCCAGTGCCTCGCCGCGGAAACCCATGGTAGCGACCGCTTCGAGATCGTCGAGCGAGGCGATCTTGGACGTGGCGTGCCGGGCCAGCGCCAGCGGCAGGTCTTCCGGCGGCATGCCGCAGCCGTCGTCAGCCACCCGCAGGCGCTTCACCCCACCGGCTTCAAGCTGCACGCGGATGTCGCGGCTGCCGGCGTCGAGACTGTTTTCCAGCAATTCCTTCAGCACAGACGCGGGGCGCTCGACCACCTCGCCAGCGGCAATCTGGCTGATCAGGAGGTCGGGCAGCAGCTGGATCGAAGGCATGCGCAGGCACAGAACAGGGGCGGGCACCGATTTTACGGGCCGTCACACGCATCCGCTATCATCCGGGCTCGAATTCAGCGCAACGCACCATGGAACTGCTCACCACCTTCATCGACATCATGCTGCACCTGGACAAGCATCTGGCCATGCTGGTCGCACAGTACGGTACCTGGGTCTACGCCATCCTTTTCCTGATCGTGTTCTGCGAAACCGGTCTGGTGGTGACGCCCTTCCTGCCCGGCGATTCGCTGCTGTTCGTCGCCGGCGCGATCGCAGCGGCCGGCGGCATGCACATCGGCCTGCTGATCGTGCTACTGATCATCGCAGCCGTGCTGGGCGACGCGGTGAATTACGCGGTGGGCGCCTGGTGCGGCCCGCGGGTGTTCAAGTGGGAGAATTCGCGTTTCTTCAACCGCACGGCGTTCGATCGCACACATGCGTTCTATGAGAAGCACGGCGGCAAGACCATCATCATCGCGCGCTTCATGCCGCTGATCCGCACCTTTGCGCCCTTCGTGGCCGGTGTGGCGCAGATGAGCTACCCGCGCTTCGCGATGTTCAACATCACGGGCGCCATCATCTGGGTGGTGTCGCTGGCGCTGGCCGGTTACTGGTTCGGCAATCTGCCCTGGGTGAAGGAAAACCTGACGCTGGTGATTCTGGCGATCATCGCGATATCGCTCGCACCCCTGGCAGTCGCATGGGTGCGCGCAAAGTTCGGGCCGGCTTCGGGAAATCCAGTCTGATGCGCGGCCAGCACGCTTCGAGCGCGAAACTGTAGCGTTCGGCACCGGCGACGATGACGACCACACCGGCGCGCTGCACATCGGCCAGCAGACGCTCGGCGCGCAGGCTGGCCACCCCGCCGCCGACCCGGCCGAACGCGCCCTCGGCTCCATCGCCCAGATGAAGATAGAGCAGCGCCGCCTGCCGGCGCGCCTGCTGCAGCGACGGCCGCCACTGCTCTGCGCTGATCGGCTCGTCGTTGGCGGCCTCGAGTTCGACACGCATCAACGGCTGATCGCGCAACCGGGCGAGCGCCATTGCCAGCGCATCGCACTGGACGTCGCGCCCGCCGCACAGCAGTACGCCGCCGTGGTCGGCCCGCATCAGGGTGCGCAGCAGCTGGCCGAAGCGACGGCTGCCTGCCTTGACGCCCGGAGCGCGCACACGCTCGAGTTGTTCCATTTTCATGGTTGATGTACGGAGGTTCTGGGACTTGCTGGTCCGCGCGCCGCGGCTGCGTCGCGCGCCCAAACCGGGCCCGGGTTGTCGTACGCTGTCGGTCATGAGTGCTATGACAGCCTGTAAAACGATTGTGCGCGTGCTGTGTTGCGCCGCGATAGCCAACTGGATCACGGGCTGCGGCAGCACCGGCCAGAAACCCGCGCCAGTGGCTGATTCCATGCATCCTAAACAGATTGTTAAAAGTGATATCGACCGCGTACTCGAAGCGCATCACAGGGAGATATTCGCCAGTCTGGAACGGCTGGCCGACAAGCTGTACCGGCGCAACCCGCGCGAATGGCGGCGCGCCGGACTGAACAGTCGTGAAGAAGCGCTGGCCCGCCTTTTCAACGCCGACCGTGGCTGGCAGCTGGCGGAATTCGACGGCAAGCGCGACATCGAAGTGATGCGGATGGCCTTTTCCGCTGAGTTTGCCGGAGACCGGGTGGCGGCGCTGATCGTCGGCATGGGCGGCATGATCCAGACTGCATGGGCGGACCGGACCGAGCTGTTCATCATGGATGAACTCGATCCTCAGGCGCTGTCGAACTGCGCGCGCAATGTCGAGATTTCGGCGTGGAAGCTGGCGCAGTCGCGCGACGCCGCGGGCGAATTGCTGCTGCTGTCGAACGAGATCGGCACCGACGGCGTGCGCAACCTCAGCTTCGAGCGCGAAATGGGCAAAATGATCGGCTGGCTCGACATGAGTTCGCAGATCGTGGCCGACAAGAACCGGCGCGTGGTGACACGCATCCTGCAATCGCTGGCGACCGCTGTGTTCCTGCCGGTCAGATAGGCAGGCAGCGGGCCGGGCGGCGATAATCCGCCTCTGACCCCCTCCTCCGACAGCCCCGAATGACATCCGTCGTCATCCTCATTTCCGGACGCGGCAGCAATATGCGGTCCATCGTCGACGCCGGCCTGCCGGCGGACATCCGAGCCGTGATCAGCAACCGGCCCGACGCTGCCGGCCTCGCGTACGCGCGCGATCGCGGCATCGCGACCGAAGTGGTCGATCACACCGCCTATGCCGACCGCGCCGCCTTCGACGCTGCGCTCGCCGCCTGCATCGATCGCCATGCCCCGGCTCTGGTCGTGCTCGCCGGCTTCATGCGCATCCTGACGCCCGGCTTCGTCGAGCACTATCGCGGCCGCATGATCAACATCCACCCATCGCTGCTGCCGGCCTTCACCGGGCTGCACACGCACCGACGCGCCATCGAGGCGGGTTGCCGGGTGGCCGGCGTCACGGTGCATTTCGTGACTGGCGAACTCGACGGCGGCCCGATCATCGCGCAGGCAGCGGTGCCGGTGCTGGCCGGCGATACTGAAACCACGCTGGCCGCCCGCGTGCTGGTGCAGGAACATCTGCTGTACCCGCAGGTGGTGCGCTGGTTCGTCGATGGCCGGCTCGCACTGCGTGACGGCCGTGCCGTGCTGCGCGGCGATGCCGCGCCGGACAGTGCAGCGCTGTGCGTTCCGAGTGCGGATGTCTGAACCGCTGAACCGATCCCGGCTGCTTTTCGCACTGGCCGTTTCGGTGCTGCTGCACCTTCTGCTGGCCGGCGGGCTGCGCAGCTTCGATCACGAGCGCCTGCCGGACGAGCGCAGCACGATACATGCGGCGCTGATTGCGCCGCCCGCCCCGCCGCCACCGAGAGCCGAGCCGACGCCCCCACGGGTCGTCGAAGCGACGCCGGTACCGGTGCAAACGCCCAAGCGCCCGCCCAGGCCGCGCAGACCTAAGCCGGAGCCGGAACCAGTGCCCGAGTCCGAGCCTGAGGCGCCACCGCAGCCCGCGCCCAACGACGATCCGGTGACGGATGACGGCGAAAGCCAGGAGGCCATCGGCGATCGCGAACTGCTGGAGCGGGCGATCGCCGAAGGTGCATTGCCCGATCGTGACGATACGGCCATCCTGACACCGCAGCGTGCCGTGGTCAGCGAGGCGAAACTGGAGTTCGAGGTGTTCCGCGGCGAGCTGGCGATCGGGGAAACCCGCTATCACTGGGTGCACGACGGCACCGACTACCAGATGGATCAAGTCACTGAAACGACCGGTCTGGCCGGCCTGCTCAAGCCGCTGCGCGTCGAGCAGCGCAGCACCGGCGAAGTGACGGCGAAAGGTCTGAAGCCGCTGCGCTATGTGTCGCGGGCAACGCAGGGCAAGGCGACCGATGAAGAGGTGGTGTTCGACTGGAACGGCAATCGGGTTATGCTGCGCGCCGGCACCAAGCAGTCGGAGCACGCGCTGTCGGCCGGCGCGCAGGACATGCTGAGCCTGTGGCTTGAAATCATCTGGCGCGCACAATACGGTGGCGACTTCGATTTCACGCTGGCCACCGGCAAGCGCTACACACCGCGCTGGTTCGTGGCCGATCCGGAACTGGGCAGCCTCGATACCGCCGTCGGACGGCAGCTGGTCAAGCGGCTGCAGGCGCGCGCCCGGGCCGGCGATAACCAGATCGAAGTCTGGCTGGCACCGAATCTGCGCTGGCTGCCGGTATTGATCCGCTTCACCGATCGCAAGGGCGATGTGTACGACCAGCGCGTGCGCCTGATCGAGTACGAGAACCTGAGCCTGCGCGCCGGCACTGCCGCCGCCGGAACGACCGCGCCTTTCGGCGACCCGGTCGATCCGCCACCCCGATACGAGCCGGCGGAAGAACCCGCCAACCCCTACCTGCGATGAAACCGACCGAAAAACTGATAGACAGCACCGCCGACGTCCTGAGCCGTATGCTGCGTTTCGAACATACCGCCGACAGCGTGCTGTCGGCGCATTTCCGCGACCAGCGCGCGTTGCAGTCGCGCGAGCGCGCCTTCGTCGCCGAGCACGCCTACCTGGTGCTGCGCCGTCTGCGCTGGCTGCGCGCCGTGGCGGGCGAAAATGCCGGTGCGCGCAAGCTGCTGATCACCGCGCTGGCGCGCATCGAAGGTCTCGGACACAAGTTTCTCGCACCGCTGATTTCGCGCAACGAAGCGCAATGGCTGGAAACGCTGGCACCGACCGCCGACACCGAGCTGTCGCTGGGCGAACGCACCGACCTGCCGGACTGGGTGATCGAGCGCCTGCTGACGCAGATGGACGAAGCGTCGCTGCTGTCGCTGGCGCGCGCGCTGAACACGCAGGCGCCGCTGGACCTGCGCGTCAACCTGATGAAAAGCGATATCGACGCGGTCACCGCGACGCTCACCAACAACGGCCTGACTGTGACACCCGGGCGCTTTTCGCCGTGGGCGCTGCGCCTGGGCGAGCGTCCGTCGCTGACGAAGAATCCGCTGTACGAGAAGGGCATCATCGAGGTGCAGGACGAGGGCAGCCAGCTGCTGGCGCTGCTGCTCGCACCCAAACGCGGCGAAATGGTGGTCGATTTCTGTGCCGGCGCCGGTGGCAAGACGCTGGCCCTGGGCGCGATGATGCGCTCGACCGGGCGGCTGTACGCTTTTGACGTATCGGAGAAGCGGCTGATCAAGATGCGTCCGCGGGTCGCACGTTCGGGGCTGTCCAATATCCATCCGGTGCTGATCGACAGCGAGAACGACATCAAGGTGAAACGGCTCGCCGGCAAGATCGACCGCGTGCTGGTCGATGCGCCCTGCTCCGGTCTGGGCACGCTGCGCCGCAATCCGGACCTGAAGTGGCGGCAGACGCCGACCGCTGTCGAGGAACTGGTGGTCAAGCAGGGCGCCATTCTGGCCGGCGCCGCGCGGCTGGTGAAGCCGGGCGGACGTCTGGTCTATGCGACGTGCAGCCTGCTCGACGCGGAAAACCGCGGCGTGATCGATGCCTTCCTGGCCAGCCACCCGGACTTCGAGCGTCTGCCGGCAAACGAAATCCTCGCGGCCGGCCGGATCGACCTGGATACCGGCATCGATCTCGAACTGCGCCCCGACGTCCACGGCACCGACGGCTTCTACGCCGCGGTGATGGAGCGGCGCGCTCCGAACACCGCAGCCGACACCCCGGAGACGGTCGATGAAGCGTGAACTGCGCGCCCCCATCCTGGCTGCCGCCCTGCTGATCGCTGGCCACCTGGCAGGCGGCTCCGTGCAGGCGGGCCCGGCGCTGCCGGCCGAAGGCAAGGTCGAAGTCGGTTTCGCGCCGTGGGACGACGTCGAGCGCCTGGTCATGGACCAGATCGACGGTGCCAGGCAGGCGGTGTATGTGCAGGCCTACATGCTGACCAGCCGGCGGATCGCCAAGACGCTGATCGCGGCGCACGAGCGCGGCCTCAAGGTCGAAGTGATCGCCGACCGCGAAAAGGTGCTGAAGGACGAATACAGCGCGCTGCCTCGGGTCGCCGGTCACGGCGTGCCACTGTGGCTGGATGGTGCCTACAGCGCGGCACACAGCAAGGTGATGATCATCGACCCGGACGGCAAGGATCCGGTGGTGGTGACCGGCTCCTACAATTTCAGCGTGGCGGGCAAATCGAAGAATGCCGAGAACGTGCTGGTGCTGAGCGGCCAGCGTGCGCTCGCCGCTCAATATATGCAGAACTGGAAGCGCCACCGCGCCCAGTCGGTCAGTTTTGCAGATGCGGTGCAGGAAACCCTGCGCGGTGAATCCGTAACCCACTGATCCGGATGAACAACCTGCCTTTCGACGCATTGATGGCGGTGCTGGCGCTCGACAGCACGCGACTGGAGCTGGGCGTCATCGCAGCCTGTCTCGTACTGGCTGGTCTGTTTGCGCGTCACATGATCCGGCGCCAGCGTGCCGAGGTGCTGGCCAATGGCAACGAAGTATTGAGCAACGCGGCACGGCTGGGCCGGGACGGCCTGCAGCGGCTGATGTTCCCGCTGGCCGGCATCCTGCTGCTCGCGCTGGCGCGAGGCGCATTCGCCCTGCTGCACCAGACGCCGGTACTGATGCATCTGGTGATCGCCATGCTGGTGGCGATGGGCGTCATCCGGCTCATCGTGTATGCGCTGCGCCAGGTATTTGCACCGGCCGGCTGGCTGAGCACCTTCGAGGTATTGATCGTGCTGGCCATCTGGACCGCCTGGGCGATGCACGCGCTGGACATCCTGCCCGAAGTGATCGACTGGCTGGACAGCCAGCAGATCACGCTGGGCAAGCAGAAGCTGACGATGTGGACGCTGCTGCAGGGCGGCGCCTGGGTGCTGATGACGCTGATCGCGTCGGTCTGGCTGTCCGGATCGGTCGAGCGCAAGCTGATGCGGGCACCGATCGACAGCAATCTGCGCATCGTGCTGGCGCGGGTCGTGAAGGTCGCGCTGGTGCTGCTCGGGCTGATCATAACGCTGCCACTGGTCGGCATCGACCTGACCGCGCTGTCGGTGTTCGGCGGTGCGCTGGGCGTGGGTCTGGGCTTCGGTCTGCAGAAGATCATGGCCAACTATGTGTCGGGCTTCATCCTGCTGCTCGACCGCTCGATCCGCATCGGCGACCTGATTTCGGTCGGCGCCGACCGGGGCCAGGTCACCCAGATCACCACGCGCTACACCGTGGTGCGCAGCCTGTCGGGTGTCGAATCCATCATCCCGAACGAGCTGCTGATCAGTTCGGTGGTGCAGAACGAAGGCCTGTCGGACCGGCAGGTGCGCATCGGCATCGCGGTGCAGGTCAGTTACAGCGACGACGTACCGGCCGCGCTGACCATCCTGCAGGACGCCGCACTGACCCAGGAGCGGGTGTTGAAATCGCCCGCTCCGGCGGCCTTTCTCCACTCCTTCGGCGACTCGGGCATCAACCTCGAGCTGGGCATCTGGATCGCCGACCCGGAAGGGGGTGCGCTCGGACTGCGCTCGGCCATCCAGCTCGAAATACTCGAACGTTTCCGTGCTGCGGGTATTGAAATACCGTTCCCGCAACGCGAACTGAGGATCATGCGCGACCGGAACCCTTCGGCCCCGCCGGGTGATGTCACGAACACTTGACGCGGCGCAAATTGACCGCGGGCCCGGCTCGCGTAGAATCCAAGGCTTGACCTTTGCTTTACCGAGAAAGACCTGAATGTTAAATGGCTTGATTGATCTGCCCTGGTGGGGTTACATCGTTGTAGCGCTGGCGTTTACCCACCTCACGATCGCGGGCGTCACGATCTACCTGCATCGCCACCAGGCGCACCGCGCGCTCGAAATGCACCCGTTGCCCAGCCACATCTTCCGTTTCTGGCTGTGGATGACCACCGGCATGGTGACGAAGGAGTGGGCGGCCATCCACCGCAAGCACCACGCCAAGTGCGAGACGCCCGAAGATCCGCACAGCCCTGTGGTTCTGGGCATCAAGAAGGTGCTGACCGAAGGTGCCGAGCTGTACCGCCTCGAAGCGAAGAACAAGGAAACCATGGCGCGCTACGGCCAGGGTACGCCAGACGACTGGATCGAGCGCAACCTGTACAGCAAGCACTCCGGGCTGGGCATCCGCCTGATGCTCATCACCAACGTGATCCTGTTCGGCCCGCTCGGCCTGACGATCTGGGCCGTGCAGATGGCGTGGATCCCGATCTGGGCGGCTGGCGTCGTGAATGGTCTCGGCCACTACTGGGGTTACCGCAATTACGACTGCACCGACGCGGCGACCAACATTTCGCCGTGGGGCATCCTGATCGGCGGTGAAGAGCTGCACAACAATCACCACGCCTTCGCCACGTCGGCCAAGCTGTCGTCGAAGTGGTACGAGTTCGATATCGGCTGGATGTACATCCGCATCCTCGAAATCATGGGGCTGGCCAAGGCCAAGAAAACCATTCCGCAGCCGCGCTTCCAGGCCCGCGAAGTGGTGGATACGCAGACGCTCGAAGCGATCATCACGCATCGCTACGACGTGATGACCCGCTACATGAAGTCGCTGCGTTCGATCTACGCTGAAGAGGTTGAAAAGCTGCGTACGTCGCATGTGGCGCTTGCCGACGGCGACCGCTATCAGCGCTTCAAGCGCTGGCTCAGCCGTAGCGAGAACGCGCAGCCGGCAAGCGACGACGCAGAAATGGCATCGGTTCTGGCACACAGCAGCCGACTGGAAACGGTGCACACGATGCGTCAGGAGTTGATTGCGCTGTGGGCGCGTTCCACCGCGTCGAGCGAACAGCTGTTGAAGCAGTTGCAGGACTGGTGTGCACGCGCTGAGTCCAGCGGCATCAAGCAGTTGCAGGACTTTTCGAGGTGCCTGAAGACCTACGCGGTCTGACGCACTTCCCGTGTGGGCGAAAGCCGGAGGTGCTTGACTGCACGTCCGGCTTTTTCTTTGTGGTACCGCGTTCCGGTACCCGATCAGCACGTGCGACGGAACGCAACGGCCCGCAGAGGCCGTGCGTTCGAACCGGCCGGATGCCAGGGCGGCAGCCGGTCAATCAATACTGAGGAGTCATAAAGGATGTTTCGCCACATACTCGTGCCGGTCGATGGTTCAGACCTTTCAAAGGCTACGGTGACGCACGCCATCTGCTTTGCCAGAGATGTGTCGGGTCACGTCACCTTCCTGTACGTGATGAAGGATTACCCGGTATCGCTGCTGCACAGCGAGGCGGATGAGGAAAGCATCGATCCGATCGCGCCGAACGACTTCACCGACGCGATGCGCACGCACGCCGACCGCATCCTGCAATCGGCGCGCGCCGAGGCGGAAACTGCCGGTGTCGCAGTCGACAGCATTGCGGTGACGCAGGACGAGCCGCACAAGGCGATCATCGAGGTCGGTCTGTCACGCAAGGCCGACGTGATCTTCATGGGTTCGCACAGCAGGCGCGGGCTGGCCAGCCTGCTGCTGGGCAGCGTCACTCAGAAGGTGCTGTCGAATTCGAAGATACCGGTGCTTGTCTACCGCTGAGCGCAGCAGTGGCGGGCGGCAACGCCTGCCCCATGCAGCACGCGGTCAGCGTGCAGGCAGCTTTTCCGCCAGCCAGGCCGTCAGCAGGCTGGATGCGCCGGCGACCGCCCAGAATCCGAAGAATCCGATCGAATAGGTCGCAACCGGCGAAAAGCCGACCGGCTCGCCGAGCAGGTAAAGTTCCTGCGGATTGATGACGCTGAAGAACACCAGTTCGGCGACTGCAGCGACCAGAAAAGAGGGCCAGGACACGAGTGCGAACAATCGCGCTGCGCCTCCCGGCGTACGGTGGGTGTCGTGCGGATCTTCGTCGTTGAACGCTTCAGCCACGGCTCTTCCCCGCGTCGAGCAGAAGCGAATCCTGACGCCGCCAGTCGCGCACATCGTCTTCGATCACCAGCTTCCAGTGGGTCGGCGCAAGATCCTGCACCACACCTGAGTAGAGGCCACCAACGCCATCGAGCAAAAGTTCGCGATCGAGGTCGCTGCGCGTGGGGTGAGCGAAAAAGATCCGCAAGCGACCGGGCAGCTTCGCCGGATCGGTCATCGACAAGCGGATGTCGAGCCGCATCGTTCCGTCACCGCCACCCTCGGCCTGCGGCAGTGCGGTGATCGCCACCTTGACGCCGAGTTCGTCGGCGCGCCGTTCGCGTTCCAGCGTGCGGTTGATTGTCAGGCCCTGCTTGTAATAGTCATCCGCAACCAGCGCGGTATTGCCGGTTGCCGCCAGCCAGGTCGTGATGACGCCGGCCACGATGACGGTGACCGGACCGAGCATCAGCAGCCAGGGCCAGCGGTGGCGATACCAGGGCAGCTGCAGTATCGAATTGTCTGACATGGTCACCTCGGTTGCAGGAAGGACGACTTTTCGTGCACCCGGACGTCGGGTGCATCGACCGCCTGCAGATTGAAATACACGGTATGCGAACCCGGTGCCAGCGACTCGGCATCGACCTGCACACGCAGGCCCACATCGCGCGATCCGGCCGCCTCGACTTCGATCTCGCGCAGTCCGGGGATGGTAGCGCCCGGCAGGCCTTCGACCTCAAGCACGAAGCGACGCACCGATTCCGACGTGTTCATCACCCGCAACTGGTACACATTCTCGATCTTGCCGCCTTCGACTTCACGCGCCAGCGAGGCACGGTCGCGCATCACGTTCATCTTGACCGGTGTGCGGGTCAGCAGCGCCCACGCAAAGCCCGACACGATGAACAGCAGCAGGCTGGTATACAGAATGACGCGCGGCCGAAGGATGTGCGCAAGCACTTCCTTCCAGCCTTCATGCGCCGGCTTGCCCTCCAGCTGGGCGCGCTCGGTCGAGTAGGCGATGAGGCCGCGCGGGCGTCCGACCTTGTCCATCACCTGATCACAGGCGTCGATGCACAGCGCACAGCCGATGCACTCGTACTGCAGGCCATTGCGGATGTCGATGCCGGTCGGACAGACCTGCACGCACCAGTCGCAGTCGACGCAGTCGCCGACCGGCTGGCCCTCCTTCGCCTTCTTCTTGTTGCCGCGCGGCTCCCCACGGTTGGCGTCATAGCTGACGATCAACGTGTCCGGGTCGAACATGACGCCCTGAAAGCGCGCGTACGGACACATGTACTTGCAGACCTGTTCGCGCATGTGACCGGCGAACAGGTATGTGAAGGCGGCGTAGAACAGCATCCAGAAGCCTTCCCACGGGCCCAGTCCGAAGCGGCCGACTTCGGCAGCCAATTCCTGGATCGGCGAAAAGAAGCCGACGAAGGTAAAGCCGGTCCACAAGGCCAGCGCGGCCCAGATGCCGTGCTTGGCGAACCGGCGGCCGAACTTCGACAGGCTCATCGACGCGGCATCCAGCTTCATCCGCGCCGACCGGTCGCCTTCCACGTGACGCTCTATCCACATGAAGATTTCGGTATAGACCGACTGCGGACAGGCGTAGCCGCACCACACGCGACCCGCCACGGCGGTGACGAGGAACAGCCCGAGCGCACTGATGATCAGCAGCAGCGTGAGGTACACCACGTCCTGCGGCCACAGCACCAGCCCGAAGATGTAGAACTTGCGTTCCACCAGATCGAACAGCACCGCTTGGCGTCCGTTCCACGGCAGCCAGGGCAGACCGTAGAACACCAGCTGGGTGATCCACACCATGGCCCAGCGCAGCGAATTGAAGCGCCCCTTGATGCTGCGCGGCTGAATCTTCTTCCGCGCCGCATACAGATCGGATTCGTCAGCCGGCACTTCGGTGATCGGAATCACCCGTGCCGGCCGACCCGCGGAGGCAGGTCGCGGTTCCATCACTGTGTGCTGCTGTCGGCCGCCGCGGCCTTGGTGGTGCTGTTGGACAAGCCCCACACGTAGGCGGTCAGCAGGTGGATCTTGTGGTCGCCGAGCAATTCGCCGTGCGCCGGCATATGACCATTGCGGCCGCGTGCGACGCTTTGCGCGACGATGGCTTCGGTGCTGCCGTACAGCCAGACTCCGTCGGTCAGGTTGGGCGCACCCATGACCGGATTGCCGCGCCCTTCGACACCGTGGCAGGCCGCACAGGTGGTGGCAAATACCGGTTTGCCGCGCTGCACACGCAGATTGTCGGCGGTCAGGCCCGACAACGAACGCACGTAATGCACCACGTCTCGCTGCGCTTCCGAATCGAGCACGGCCGAGAAAGCCGGCATCATCGCATTGCGGCCATTGACCAGCGTCGCCTTGATGGTTTCCGGATCACCGCCATACAGCCAGTCGCTGTCGACCAGATTCGGGAAGCCGCGCGAACCGCGCGCGTCGGTGCCGTGACACTGCGCACAGTTGTTCAGGTACAGGCGCTCGCCCATGGCGCGCGCTTCCGGGTCAGCCGCCACCTGCTTGGCGTCCATCTTCGAATAGCGCTCGAACAGCGGCGCGACTTTCGCATCGGCCACGCTGACTTCGCGCTGGTAGGCATTGACCGAGGTCCATTCCAGCTTGCCGCCGAAACGGCCCAGGCCCGGATAGGCGATCAGATAGACGATGGCGAAGACGATGGTGATCCAGAACAGCCACACCCACCAGCGCGGCAGCGGGTTGTTCCACTCGGCCAGTGTTTCGTCCCACTGGTGACCGTGCAGCTCGACCGTGCCGGTCGGTCGCGCGCCGCGATTGGACAGGATGATGAAGGCACAGAACAGCAGACTGGCGATGACGAGCACCACCACATAGACGTTCCAGAAATCGCTGATGAAGTCGCTCACTTTGTTTCTCCGCTATCCAGGTGCACGCGATCGTCGTCGGCGAAGGGCAGCATCGCCGCCTCCTGATGGGCACGCTGAGCGCCCGGCCGCCAGGCCATGATGACGATGACGATGAAGCAGGCGAATCCGGCAACCGTCACGGCCGCCCGCAGGGTGTTGATGTCGTAGTCCATGATGGAATCCTTCAGTTGACGCGCTTGATCGCGGTACCCAGACCCTGCAGGTAGGCGATCAACGCCTCCATTTCGGTCTTGCCCTTCAGCGATTCGGCGGCTCCCGCCATCTGTTCCTCGGTGTAAGGCACACCGACGCGGGTGAGTGCGCGCATGTGCTGCTCAATGGTCGATGCCTTGACCGGGCGCTCCAGGAAAGCAAAGGCCGGCATGTTCGACTCGGGCACCACGTCGCGTGGGTTGATCAGATGCACGCGGTGCCACTCGTCCGAATAGCGGCCGCCGACGCGGGCCAGATCCGGACCGGTTCGCTTGGAGCCCCACTGGAACGGGCGGTCATAGACGAATTCGCCGGCTACCGAATAGTGGCCATAGCGTTCGGTCTCGGCGCGGAACGGGCGGATCATCTGCGAGTGGCAGTTGTAGCAACCTTCCCGCACGTAAATGTCGCGGCCGGCCAGTTGCAGCGGCTCATAAGGCTTCACGCCCTCGACCGGTTCGGTCGTCGAGTGCTGGAAGAACAGCGGCACGATTTCGACCAGACCGCCGACGGCGATCACCAGCACGGTGAGTATCGCCATCAGGCCAACATTGCGTTCAATCAGTTCGTGTTTGGATGCAGCCATGATGATTCTCCGGTAATCAGGCGTGCGCGGCGGCAGGCGCTATGACGGGGGCGTTATAGGCCTTCTGGCCGGCGATGGTTTTCCACACGTTCCAGGCCATGACGAACATGCCTGCCAGGAAGAGCGCGCCGCCAAGGAAGCGGATGAACCAGAACGGATAGGTCGCCTTCACGCTTTCGACGAAGGTATAGGTCAGCGTGCCGTCGTCGTTGATGGCCCGCCACATCAGACCCTGCATGACACCGGCGATCCACATTGCGGCGATGTAGAGGACCACGCCCAGGGTCGACATCCAGAAATGGATACTGATGGCCGGCACCGAGTACATCTTTTCCTGGCCGAAGAGGCGCGGAATCAGGTAGTAGATCGAGCCGATCGAAATCATCGCAACCCAGCCCAGCGCGCCGGAATGCACGTGGCCGATGGTCCAGTCCGTGTAGTGCGACAGCGCATTGACCGTCTTGATCGACATCATCGGACCTTCGAAGGTCGACATGCCGTAGAAGGACAGCGAGGTGATCAGGAACTTCAGGATCGGATCGGTGCGCAGTTTGTGCCAGGCACCCGACAGCGTCATGATGCCGTTGATCATGCCGCCCCAGCTCGGTGCCAGCAGGATGAGCGAAAACACCATGCCGAGCGACTGTGTCCAGTCAGGCAGCGCGGTGTAGTGCAGGTGGTGCGGGCCCGCCCACATGTAGGTGAAGATCAGCGCCCAGAAGTGCACCACCGACAGGCGGTAGGAATACACCGGGCGCTCGGCCTGCTTGGGCACGAAGTAATACATCATGCCGAGGAAACCTGCGGTCAGGAAGAAGCCGACCGCATTGTGACCGTACCACCACTGGATCATCGCGTCCTGCACGCCGGCGTAGGCCGAGTAGGACTTCATGAAGTCGGCAGGGATGGCTGCGCTATTGACCAGGTGCAGCATCGCCACCGCGAGGATGAAGGCGCCGTAGAACCAGTTCGCGACGTAGATGTGCGGTGTCTTGCGCTTCGCGATCGTACCGAAGAACACGATCGCGTAGGACACCCAGACCAGCGTGATCAGGATGTCGATCGGCCATTCGAGCTCGGCGTATTCCTTGCCCTGCGTATAGCCGAGCGGCAAGGTGATGGCCGCCAGCACGATGACCGTCTGCCAACCCCAGAACACGAAACCAGCCAGCCAGGGCGCAAACAACCTTGTGTGGCAGGTACGTTGCACGACGAAGAACGAAGTCGCCATCAGCGCACACCCGCCGAAGGCGAAAATCACCGCGTTCGTGTGCAGGGGCCGCAGACGCCCGAAGTGAAACCACTCGCCGAAGTTAAGTTCGGGCCACACCAATTGGGCGGCGATGATCACGCCGACCAGCATGCCCACGATGCCCCAGACCACGGTCATCAGCGAGAATTGCCTCACTACCCGGTAGTCGTAGGTCTCGCCGACCCCGCCCGTTGCCGCTGTTTTCATTTTTGACTACTCCACATTGAAATTCCGCTTCGCGCCCGCCAGCCCGCACGAGCCCGCATGATCCGGAACGAAGGGTATGTGCAGGGGCTCGCGACGATCTTGACCCACGTCAAGCGGCGCCGCTTTGGCTGCGGTGCAGCAAACCGGCGCAGATCGCCAGCCATGGCGCAACCGGGGTCATCCCTGAGCCCACGAACCTTACCGCATGGGTGTCATGCGCAGCGCGAGATCTGCCGCACGCATCAAGAATCCATTCCGAACCACGATTGAAATCGAGCGAATTGATTTACCTTGAATGTCGAATCGGTCTATCATTCGATTTCATCACTCAATGGAGAAACATCGATGTCCGGTCAAAGTTACGACGAACTGATGGCGAAAATTTCGGATCTTCAACAGCAGGCCGAAGTGGTGCGTCGGGCGGAACTCGAATCAGTCATTGCCGATGTCAAGGCCAAGATCAAGAAATACAATCTTTCGGCTGCCGACGTCGGTTTATCCGGTTCTTCGGCAAAACGTGCAGCGCGCCCGGCTAACGGTGCAAAGGTGAAGATTGCTCCCGGCAAGTACCGCAATCCGGAAAACGGTGAAATCAAGGAAGTCGGCGCAGCCGGCCGCAAGCCGGGCTGGCTCGCCAGCATGACGGCCGACCAGCTGAACGCCGCACGCGTGAATTGAACGTTTGAACGGTTTTCTGCGCGAAAAATGAAAAAGGCACCCCCCGGTGCCTTTTTCATTTGATGCTCCCCGCGTTTTCATGGCGGCGTCTTCGGCGTTTCTTCCTTGAGCGCACGGCGCAATATCTTGCCGACATTCGTTTTCGGCAGTTCGTCGCGAAACTCCACCTGACGGGGAATCTTGTACGCAGTCAATTGCGTCCGGCAATGCGCAATGATCTGTTCCGTAGTGAGCGTGATGTCCTTGCGCACGACGTATGCCTTGACCACTTCGCCCGAATGCTCGTCGGCGACCCCGATCACGCAGCATTCAAGCACCCCCTCGCAATCGACGACGACTTCTTCCACCTCATTCGGATAGACATTGAATCCGGACACTAGAATCATGTCTTTCTTGCGATCGACAATTTTCACGAACCCGGTTTCATCCACCATCGCCACATCGCCGGTACGCAGATATCCATCCGGCGTCATGACTTTCTCGGTTTCTTCCGGCCGCCGGTAATAGCCCTTCATCACCTGCGGGCCACGCACGCACAATTCGCCCGCCTCGCCCATCGACAATTCGACACCATCGTCATTCCTGATCGAAACTTCGGTCGACGGAACAGGCAGCCCGATTGCGCCGCTGAATTCCACCTGATCAGGCGGGTTGATGCAAACCGCCGGCGAAGTTTCGGTCAATCCATAGGCTTCGATCAGCGGCCGTCCGGTCACCTTCTTCCAGCGTTCGGCAACGGCCCGCTGGACGGCCATGCCCCCTCCCAGAGACACCCTGAGCGCCGAAAAATCGACCCGGGCGAAATCTGCGTTGTTGAGCAGCGCATTGAACAGCGTATTGACGCCGGTGATCGCCGTAAAACGGTGCTTCGACAGTTCCTTGACGAAACCCGGAATGTCGCGCGGATTGGTGATCAGCACATTCCTTGCGCCAAGCTTCAGGAACACGAGGCAATTCGCGGTCAGCGCGAAGATGTGATAGAGCGGCAGCGCAGTGATGACGATCTGCGGCCCGGTCAGAAAAGGTTTGATCCATGCATCGGCCTGCAACATGTTGGCAACGATGTTGCGATGCGTGAGCATTGCGCCCTTGGCGACGCCCGTCGTGCCGCCGGTGTATTGCAGGAAGGCGATGTCTTCATGCACCACATTGACCGGATTGAGCGCATGGCCGCGGCCGAGTTTGAGCGCGTCGTTGAAGCGCACCGCATCCGGGAGTTCGAACAGCGGCACCATCTTCTTCACGTGACGCACGACGAAATTCACCAGCCAGCCCTTGGGCGCCGGCAGCATGTCGCCCAGCGCGGTCACCACCACGTGGCGCACAGGCGTGCGAGCCAGTACCTGCTGCAGCGTCGAGGCGAAATTCTCCAGCACGACAATGACTTCGGCGCCGCTGTCGACCAGCTGGTGCTCCAGTTCGCGCGGGGTGTAGAGCGGATTGCAGTTCACCACCGTATAGCCGGCGCGCAGCGCGCCGAACATGGCCACCGGATACTGCAGCACGTTGGGCATCATCAGCGCCACCCGCGAACCGGGCGCAAGACCGAGCACAGACTGCAGATAGGCGGCGAACGCCGCGCTCAGCCTTTCGGTTTCGGTGAAACTGATCGCCTTGCCCATGCAGACATAGGCGTCGCTATCGGCGAATTCGCGGCAGCTGCGCTCGAACACATCGCCGATCGACGCGAATTCCGATGGATCGATGTCGGCCGGCACGCCGGCCGGATAGCTTTTCAGCCATACCTTGTCCATAGCCCTCCCCCGTGTTCGGCCTGCACCACCCTGCGTCTGCGCGCGTCCGGCGGCCGGTCGTCCGTCGTGTGGCCTAGCCCGACGCGTCGTCCATCGGCCAGTCGCGGATATAGCTCTTCAGCATGCGGTTTTCGAAACTCTGCTCTTCCAGCATGGCGCGCGCCACATCATGAAAAGACAGCACACCCATCAGCGTGTCGCCTTCCATGATCGGCAGGTAGCGACAGTGCCGCTCAAGCATCAGACGACGCAATTCGTCGACTTCCATGTCCGGATGGGCGGTGGCCGGATCACGCTGCATCACGTCGGCGACCGTGAGTGTCTGCCAGCCGCCGCCGGCTGTTCGCAAGGCACGCAGCACTTCGCGAAAACTCAGCATGCCGACCATCAGACCGTGTTCCATGACAACCAGCGAACCGACATCCAGATCGGCCATCGTGGCGACTGCGTTATCCAGCGACTGCGACGGGACGACGGTGTACAGCACCGTTCCCTTGATGCGCAGGATTTCATGTACTTGCATGATGGTCACCCCTTCTTGCTGCGCATGTGCGAAACGCACACCTCGGTTGAATATCGCAGATGGTAGTCAAAACCGCCAGCGGCGCAAAGTTTCTGGGCGCGCTCAGAACCGGACGTCGAGCGCGCCGTCCGGCCGGATCAGCGCGGCGTGCACCACCTTGCCGGGCCGGATCGCTGCCACCGCCTCGACGTAGCCGGCAAGCTGCGCCGTGTAGGATTCGGCAAATCGGTCGCCCTGTCCGCTTTTGTAGTCCAGTATCCAGATGTCGTCATCGAATTCGACCAGACGGTCGATCCGCCCCGGTTGGCCATCCGGCAGCACGAATTCGAGTTCGTTGGCCGACCAGCGGTACTGCACCGGATCGAAAAAACGCTGCAGCGAGTCACTTGCCACGAGGCGGCGCGCGATCGCTTCCAGATCGCGCCATTGCGCGACATCGAGACCGGCCGGCCGCGCGGGCGACGGCTCGCCGCCCGCCAGCGCTTCCAGCCAGCTGTGCAGTCCCACACCCCACAGCTGGACGGGGTCGAGCGCGACCTGCGGACGTCGCTCGCCGATGGCGGGCAGTCTGGACGCATCGGCCATCGCAACCGGGACGACCGGGCTGTCGGGTGCGTCGTCCACGCAGTCGGCAAGTACGCCATGTTCGAGCCGCATGCCGCCACCGTCGGTGGGGACTGCATCGACGCAGCCGCCCAGCGCAGCGGTGACCCGGTCGAGCCAGCTGCCGGCGCTGCTGCCCCTGGCAGGGCTGACACCACTGACATACAGCACTTGTCGTGCGCGCGTGAGCGCGACGTACAGCAGGTTCGCGTCCTCGCGTGCCGCAGCGCGCGCTTCTGCCTCGATGAAGGCGGCGCGGGCATGGCCCTGATTGTCCTTCTTCTGCAGCAATGAAAGATGGCCGGGCGCCGCCTCACCGGGAGGCCAGGCCAGCAGTACGCGCGCGCCGCTGTCGGTGCGCTGCCGCGCCACCGCGTCCGCCAGCCAGACGATGGGCGCCTCCAGCCCCTTGGCCGCGTGGATGGTGAGTACGCGCACCCTGCCGCGCGAAGGGTCTTCACCGAGGATGAGGCCTTCGTCCGGCGCCTCGTCGTCTTCGTTGCGCAGGCGTGTCAGCTCGTCGATGAAGCGCGGCAGGCTGGGATAGCGGCCGCTGTCGACCTTGAGTGCCAGTTCGATGAAGGCTTCGAGATTGGCGCGCACGCCCGGCCAGGCCATCGCGTCGACGCTGGCGGCGTAACGCGGCATCAGCGCGCCCTGGTCGAATACGCGATCCAGCAGATCATGCACCGGCAGGCGGGTCGCCGCGTCGAGCCAGCCCTCCAGCAGCGCAGCCGCGCGTGCATGCGCCGGATCGCTGTCGGCGCGTCGCGCGCGCAGCGTCAGCCACAGGCTTTCGGCACCGTCGCCGGTGAGATCGAGCAACTGCGCGTCGTCGAACGCGAACAGCGGGCTGCGCAACAGATGGGCGAGCGACAGCGCATCGGCCGGTGCGGCGAGAAAGCGCAGCAGCGCAAGCAGATCGGACGCTTCGAGCGTATCGAGCAGGCGGCCGCGGCTGGCACCGAAGTAGGGTATGCCGTGGGCGCGCAGGGCCGCCTCGTACACCGCCAGCCCGGTACGCCGGCGCAGCAGGATCATCATGTCGCCATAGCGTGCCACACGCGTCGCTCCGGTGTGCGCATCGCGCACCGCGAGCCGCCCGACCATATCCTTCAGCCTCGTGCACAGTGCATCGGCCTCGCGCTTGCGGCGGCTGTCCTCGATCGCCAGCCTCGGCTGGCGCAGCGGATTGCGCAGACCGCCTGCGACGGTCTGTCTGTCAGCGGCTGCGGGCTCGGCGGCCGCCTCATGCCCGAACGCCGGCAGCACTTCGACCCGGCCGGGCAGATCGGTCCGGGTCGTGCTGTGCGGCGCAAAGCCCTCGAACACGTCCATGTCGCCGAACACGGCGTTGACCACGCTCACCACGGCCGGGCTGCTGCGCCGGGTTTCGTTGCGCTGCAGGCGGAGGGCGCCGAAGCGCTGTTCGAACACCGTGGCCGCATGGGTGAAGATGCGCGGATCGGCGCGCCGGAAGCGGTAGATCGACTGTTTCGGATCGCCTACCACGAACACCACCGGCTGCACCTGACCCGGCGCGTAGGCGTCGAGCCAGTGCATCAGCACCTGCCACTGCAGCGGATTGGTGTCCTGGAATTCGTCCAGCAGCAGGTGGCGGTAGCGCGCGTCGAGCCGTGCCTGCACGAAGGGGCCGGTCTGCGCGTCGGACAACAAACGGGCGGCGTGCCACTCGAGATCTCCGAAGTCGAGCACGCCCGCGTTCTGCTTGATGCGGTCGTAGGCCTCGAGCAGCGCCGCGGCGACCTGCAGACCCTGTTCGTTGAGCATCCACGCGGCAAGATCGGCCTGCGCGTTCAGGCACTGCACCAGACGCGCCGCAACCTGCTCGTTCAGCGCGAGCGCACTGTCGGCCACACCGAGCTTTTCAAGCGCCTTGCCCGGCTTGAAGCTCGCCGGCTCGCCATCCTGCTTGAGCAGCTGGGCGCGCAGGCCGCCAAAGTAGGCGTGAGCGTCGACCTGCGCACACGCCTGTTCGATCGCCGTCGCCTTGCGCTGCTGCGCCTCCGTGCCCTGACCCAGCAGCCGCGCGAGATCGAGGCAGCGACGACGCAGCAGTTCGTCGCCGGCCAGCACGTCGACCGGTACTTCGGCGTCGGCCCCGAAAAACTGCCGCAGGTGGGCGAGCGCTCCGGCCAGCCCGCCATGCGCCGCCAGCCAGGCTTCCCACTCGGCGCGGCGATCGACCAGCGCACCGGCCAGCGTCTTCGTGCCCGCCACCCCGCACTGGCCCAGCAGGCTGCGCAGCGCGAGCGCCAGTTCGCCCTGCGGCGCGCGCCCGGCGTGGCGCATCAGCGCAGCCCAGGCCTGATCGCGCAACTGCCCCGTGCGCTCCGACAACTGCAGGCCGCGCAGACCGCTGTTCAGCGGTGCGGCGCCAAGCAGTGACGAAAACCAGCCGTGGAAGGTGTTCACCGTCAGCCCGGGTCGCGCGTCGGCAACCTGCTCGAACAGCGCCCGCGCCCGCGCGATCAGCGTCGGGTCGCGCTGCGCATCCAGCCCGCGCTCGGCGAGAAAGGCGCTCACCCGGTCATCGTCGACCACGGCCAGTTCCGCCAGCCAGTGCTGCAGACGCTCCTCGATTTCGCGCGCAGCCTTGCGCGTGTAGGTGATGGCGAGAATGTCGCCCGGCTGCGCACCGGCCAGCAGCAGGCGGATCAGTCGCGACACCAGCGTCCAGGTCTTGCCGCTGCCGGCGCACGCCTCGACCACGACGCTGCGTGCCGGGTCGAGTGCGCGCAGATCGTCGTCGCGGCTCATGACAGCCAGTCCTTGCGGCACAGGCCGCGCATGTCGCAATGCCGGCAGGCCGCCTCGTCGCCGTGTGCCGGCAGGCCGGCGCCGTCGCGCAGCGCCGGAAACAGTTCGGACACGAGCGCCTGCAGCGCCCGCGCGGCAGCCGGCGGATCGTCCTGAAGGAACGCGACCGGCGCCTCCTCTTCCAGCGCCAGATAGGCCGCCTCGCTCACAGCGCCTCCTTCAAGCAGCGTGTAGAACGCCAGTTGCACGTCATCGGCCTGCAGCGTCTTGCGTACGCGTTCGGCGCTGCGCAGCTTGTAGTCGAGCAGCGCAATGTCACCATCGGCCGTGCGGTCGATGCGGTCGATGCGCCCTTCGAGCGACAGCGCAGCACCATCCGGCAGGTCGAGCAGGCGCGCACGCCGGGCTTCGCCGCTGTCGAACAACCAGCCGTCGGCTTCACGCCGCACGGCCCAGGTGACGTAGGCGTCGGCGCGATCGTGCAGGCGATCGGCCCACGCATGCTCCTGGAAGTTGCGCGCAATGGCGCCATCGAAGGCGGCGGCAATCTGCGCGCGCAGGGCATCAACCAGAGCGGGCGGCGCGACATCCCCCAGTCGCGGGTGAGCGACATGAAAATCGTGCAGCACGCGATGTACCAGCTCCCCGACGCTGCCCTTGCCCATGGCATCCTCGACCTCGTCGCCGGCACCCAGGCCAAGTACGTGACGGGCGTAGTAACGATAGGGACAGGCAATCAGGTCGGCCAGACCGCTCGCCGTGAGCCGCGACGGCACGCGCCCCGGGTCGAGCACCGGTTTGCTGGAGACGACAAGAGCCGGCAGCGCCGGCGGGTCGGCAAGCGCTGGCGCAGCACGCACGGCCGACGGCAGCCCGGCGCGCTGCAACACCAGATCGAGGCGCTGCAGATCCACGCCTGGCAGGTTCGCTTCACCGTTGCGCTGCGTCTGCCAGCTGAACACGGTTTCGTCGCTGCAGGCGATCAGGCCGGCCAGATCGTCGCGCAGCTGCCGGGCGGCGACCTGCGAATCCGGCAGCCCTAGCTCGCGTCGCAGCCCTTCGTGGCCGAGCGCGCCGCGCAGGCGCGCCGGCGCGAGGTGCCGACTGTCGGCACCGATCACATACACGGCGTCGAAATGGCGGAGGCGGGTCGCAGCCAGCGGCGTCAGCACCACCGGACTGTCGATGGCGCTATCGCGGAACAGCGCCTGCTCGAACTCGCTGTTGAGCCACTTGCGCCAGTCGGCGAAGGACAGGTCGAGTGCCACGCCGCTGCTGTCGGCACGCAACTGCTCCAGCAGATTGACCACCTGCGAACCCGCCGCGTCCAGCGCCAGCGCAGCGCGTGCGCCCAATGCATCGAGCGCTGCCAGCAGGCGTTCGACCCGGAAACTGGCCGGTGCGTTGTGGGTGGGCATCAGCGCAAAGGCCTGCGACAGCGCGTCGATCAGGCGGCCGGCCGGGCGCCCTGCAAACTCGCGGCCGGCATCGGTGAGCAAGGCGTGCAGGCCATCGACATGGTTGCGCCTGACCACCCAGTCGTCGATGACGGCAATGGCCTGCGCGTGCGCATCGCGATCGAGCGTACCGGCCACATGCGGCGAACGCAGCAGATCGAGCAGATCGCGGTGATAGCCGTCGGACGCAAAGCACTGCAGCAGGGCGTCAACCGTGGCCGCCGCGCGCGTGGTCGACAGCTTCCAGCCGGTTTCATCGGCCAGCAGAACCTGCCGGCGTTCGAGCAGCGCGCGGGCGCGGCGCGCTGCCTCGCGGTCGAGTGCCACCAGCGCGATGTTGCGGCGGCCTTCAGACAGCCAGCCGGCGATGCAGGACGCGGCACATTGCGCCTCCTGCTCGAGCGACTGCGCACCGATCAGGCGCACGCGGCTGGCCAGTGCGAGCGCGTCATCCCGCGATGGGGCCGGCGTCGAACCGGGAGGCGAGCCGGACGGCCAGGCGGCATGGAGCACGCGGGTCACCGATGTATCGGCCAGCGCGCGCGTTGCCTGTACATGGAGCACCGGCACGCACGCCGCATGCAATTCAAGCCAGGCGGGCGGTGGTTCTTCCACTGCAGACAGATGGATGAGCGGACGGCGCGCCGCGCCCGCGGCGCGCATCAACGCCTGGGTGACGGCACGCGCGTGACCGGGCGTTCCGGTGCAGTCGCTGTGCCATACCGCATGCACCAGACGCGCTTCGAGCGACAGCGCAGCACTGTCGGCCAGCCCGTGGGCGCGTTCGAAACCCTGCTGCAGGGCGTTTTCGTCCGGCGGCGCCGGCAATGCGGCCAGCGCGTCGGCCAGCTCGAGCAGCTCCTGCGCCGCCGACCACGGATCGGCGTCGCCCAGCCAGGCCCGCTGGCGCAGTTGCGCCACCAGACGCAGCAAACGGCGGGGGTGGGGATCAACCGGTGCATCGCCCATCCAGCGCGCCGCCAGCAATGACGGCGTAAGCATGCGCGGCATGAACAGTGCGTGGCCGGCTTCAGCCAGCAGCGCACTACGCAGCGCCGGCGCGTGCGCCATGACCGGAATCAGCAGGTCGCAGTCGGCGAGCGCATCGCCGTGGCGATCGATCAGAAGGCGCGCGAGCCGGGCGAACAGCGCGCCATCGGCCGGCAAGCAGAGGGTTTCGAAGCCCGCCGCGTTCATGCGCGAGGACGCGACATGCGACGGCCGTCGGGCGGCGGCGTGCTCAGCGTTCCAGCATGCCGAGCTTGTCCTTCACCTTGACCCATTCGTCGGCATCGGCAGGCGCTTCCTTGCGCTCGATGATGGCAGGCCATTCGGCGGACAGATCGGCGTTCAGCTTGATGAAATGGAGCTGGTCGGACGGCACGTCGTCCTCGGCGAAAATGGCTTCGGCCGGACATTCGGCCACACACAGCGTGCAGTCGATGCACTCGTCGGGGTCGATCACCAGGAAATTCGGGCCTTCGCGAAAGCAATCGACCGGGCACACGTCGACGCAGTCGGTGTACTTGCACTTGATACAGGATTCGGTGACGACGTAAGTCATGATTTCTCCGTGCGGTGGTCGCTTTGCCCGACAGCAGGCGAACCATGGGGTGGTTTGATCGGAATCTCGGGACGATGACAGTCCGGAAAACGGCGTGGATTTTATCACTGCGGCCCGTGGCAAAGCCGTTCCGTGCGTCGTGCAGCGGAGGCATGCCAACATGAATTTTTGTCGGACGTACCGCCATCACTCTGCGCAACTCGGTGTTTTTTGTATTAGCATCATGGAAACAGCGCGAAAACAGCGAAACAAACGCGATCGCGCAGGTGTGCGGTCAGCGCGCTGCCAGAGTGATTTGCCCCGTGCCTGCCGCGGTGGCCTGCAACCTCCGCACACACCTGCTCAAGAAGTCCCGGCCTGCGCAGTGCGCGTCAGGCATCCAGCCCGGCAAACAACAGCGCCTAGCCCACATCCGGTTTTCGACGGTATATCCGACCGATATACCCCTATCCAAGAAACGATCCGGCATTCCAGGTCTCCCCCCAAGTCAAGCCCCGCGAGGAAACGATGAGCGAACACATCCACCACGTCACCGATGCCAGCTTCGAAGCCGAAGTGGTCAAAGCCGATCTGCCCGTGCTGGTCGACTACTGGGCCGAATGGTGCGGTCCGTGCAAGATGATTGCCCCCATCCTCGACGAGGTGGCACGTGACTACGCCGGCAAACTGCGCGTGGCCAAGGTGAATATCGACGAGAACCAGGACACCCCGGCGCGCTTCGGCATCCGCGGCATTCCGACGCTGATGCTGTTCAAGGACGGCAATGTCGAAGCCACCAAGGTCGGCGCCCTGTCGAAGTCGCAACTCACCGCATTCCTGGACAGCCACCTCTAATCATTCTCCACGGCGACGGGTGCTTCGCGCACCCCGCCCGCCGGAGCCGGTTCCTGGCTCCGCCTCCCCACCCCCGCACGCCGCACAGACCCCGTCACCATGCATCTTTCCGAACTGAAAGCACTTCACGTCAGCCAGTTGCTCGAAATGGCCCAGTCCTTCGAGATCGAAGGCGCGAACCGGCTGCGAAAACAGGAACTGGTCTTCGCCATCCTGCGCAACCGCGCGAAAAAGGGCGAAAGCATTTTCGGTGATGGCGCACTTGAAGTGCTGCCGGACGGCTTCGGCTTCCTGCGCTCGCCGGAAGCAAGCTACCTGGCCGGCACCGACGACATCTACGTATCGCCCAGCCAGATCCGGCGCTTCAACCTGCACACCGGCGACACCATCGAAGGCGAAATCAGGACACCGAAGGACGGCGAACGCTACTTCGCACTGGTCAAGGTCGATCGCGTCAACAGCGAGCCGCCGGAAGCGACCAAGCACAAGATCCTGTTCGAAAACCTGACGCCGCTGCACCCGACCGAAACACTGGTGCTCGAGCGCGACATGCGCGGCGAAGAAAACACGACTTCGCGCGTGATCGACATGATCGCGCCGATCGGCAAGGGCCAGCGCGGCCTGCTGGTCGCGCCGCCGAAGACCGGCAAGACGGTGATGATGCAGCACATCGCGCACGCCATCACCGCCAACCACCCGGAAGCCATGCTCATCGTGCTGCTGATCGACGAGCGGCCGGAAGAAGTGACCGAAATGCAGCGTTCGGTGAAGGGCGAAGTGGTTGCTTCGACCTTCGACGAACCGGCCACCCGCCACGTGCAGGTGGCCGAAATGGTGATCGAGAAGGCCAAGCGCCTGGTCGAGCACAAGAAGGACGTGATCATCCTGCTCGATTCCATCACCCGTCTGGCGCGCGCCTACAACACCGTGCAGCCGGCGTCGGGCAAGGTGCTGACCGGCGGTGTGGACGCCAATGCGCTGCAGAAGCCGAAGCGTTTCTTCGGCGCCGCGCGCAATGTCGAGGAAGGCGGCAGCCTGACCATCATCGCCACCGCGCTGATCGAAACCGGCAGCCGCATGGACGACGTGATCTACGAGGAATTCAAGGGCACCGGCAATATGGAAATCCATCTTGACCGGCGCATGGCGGAAAAGCGCGTCTATCCGGCGATCAACGTGAACCGCTCGGGCACACGCCGCGAAGAACTGCTGCTGAAGCCGGAAATCCTGCAGAAGATCTGGATCCTGCGCAAACTGCTGTACAACATGGACGATCTTGAAGCGATCGAATTCCTGCTCGACAAGATCAAGGCCACGAAGAGCAACGGCGAGTTCTTCGACGCCATGCGCCGGGGCTGACCCGGCGCCGGAACACCGCCACACCTTCCGACCCGCGACGGTACCGTGCCATGAAGATGGTCACGGTACCGTCGCTTGCGTTGGGCATCGCCGTTGGCTCACCCCAACCTACGAAACTCCCCGTAGGTTGGGGTGAGCGCAGCGATGCCCAACACCCCCCCACCGTCCGCAGCACCCCGCGCCACCCGGCAAACATCCGCCGCCCCGTTCATCATCGTGCCGCCGCCACCCATCCACACCGTAGGTTGGGGTGAGCGCAGCGATGCCCAACACCACCCCCACCATCCGCAGCGCCCCGCGCCACCCGGCAAACATCCGCCGTCCCGTTCATCATCGTGCCGCCGCCACCCATCCACACCGTAGGTTGGGGTGAGCGCAGCGATGCCCAACACCACCCCGGAAAAACCGCGGCACGCCCTGCGCCATCTTGATCGCCCGCCATTCCGCTCGCGATCATCCCGTCTTCGCTGATCCATTCCATCACTGCGGTTTCCGCGGGCGCCTGTCCACCGCAACCTGACCGGGAAAGCCCGCCCCTGCCTCCGGCGCCCCCACTCGATTTCTTCGCGGCGCGTCAGTGCAACGCGTCGGCCACTGACATCACGTCGCCCGGCGAATTGAGGGCATAGCCCGGAAGGCCGGCGACCGCCGCAGCGAAGTCGGGCGAACGCAGCGCGTCGAGCATGCGCTGCATCGACGGCAGCTCGAGCGTTTCGACGCGGCAGGCGAGGAAGTACTGCTCCTGCGCCAGCGGCACGAAATCAAGCCTGAACTGGGTGGCGGCCGCTTCAACGCCGAAACCCGTATCCGCCATGCCGCTCGCGATGTGGGCGGCCACCGCGGCATGCGTGAATTCCACCGTTTCGTAACCGCTGATCCGGTCCGGGTCCAGCGACTGCTCGGCCAGCAGCAGGTCGAACAGCAGGCGCGTGCCGGCGCTCGCCTGGCGGTTGATGAAACGCACGTCAGGCCGGACCAGGTCCTGCAGCGACCTGATGTTGAGCGGGTTGCCGGCGGCGACGAACAGCCCCTGAGTGCGCGTGACCAGCCGGATCACACGATGCACGCGCGGCTTCAGATATCGCCCGAGTCGTGCCGCCAGTTCCGGTGTGACCCGGCCGCTCGGCAGGTGAAAGCCGCACAGGTCGCAGCTGCCGCGCGACATTGATGCCAGCGCGTCAACCGACCCGAGGTACTGCAGCTCAAGCCGCACGCCGGCGACGCGCTGGATCAGCTCGGGCATCAGCGCAATGGCGTAGCCGTGGCTGGCGTGCAGGCGCAGCACCGGGTGCGTGTCCATCAGTGCGGCGTTGATTTCGCGGTCGATTTCGACCGACAGATTTTCCAGCTGCGGCGTCAGCCGTGCCTGGATGCGCTGTGCCGCCCAGGTGAGCTTCTCGCCGAGCGGCGTCAGCTCGGCGCCCTTGCCTTGCGACAGCTCGACCAGCGGCGTGCCGAAGAACGCCGACCAGGTCCGGATCAGGTTCCAGCAGTGGCGATAGGAAAACCCGACATCGCGCGCCGCCTCGGTGAGCTTGCCGCTGCGCTGCACGGCGGCCAGCACGCGGAACAGCAGTGGATCGATCTCGCGTCCTTCTGCATTGCGGAAGCGCCACGCCGGTTCGATCCGGATACGCATGTCAGGCACTGGATTTCATATCCGGTGAATCGAGGACCACTGATAAGCTCTGCGCAAAGGTCGTCATTGGACCTTCACACGCCTTCATCTGCAATCATGCAATCCGTTTCCGGTAAGGCTTGTGTCCGGTCAGCGCATTGCCCGGCACCGCGCCTCACCGTCTCCCGAAAGGAATCTCCCGATGACCGCGATCACCACACTGCGTGACCTCACCGGCCTTGGCCATGCACCGGGCTCGTTGCGCCACGCTGCGCTGATCATGATCGATTGCCAGAACACCTATCGCGAAGGCGTCATGCAGCTCGCCGGTGTCGAAGCCGCACTGGTCGAGGCGCGCCGCGCACTTGACCTTGCGCGCGGGCTCGGCCGCCCCATCATCCATATCCAGCACGATGCCGGTCCCGGCACGCCGTACGACGTGAATGCCCCGATCGGCCATATCGCCGACATCGTTGCGCCGCTGGACGGCGAGATCGTCATCACGAAAAATTACCCGAACAGTTTCGTGCAGACCTCGCTTGACGACGAACTCAAGAAGCTCGGCGTGAAGCAACTGGTACTGGCCGGCTTCATGACGCACATGTGCATCAACTCGACCGCGCGCGGCGCGTTCAATCTCGGCTATTCGCCGACCGTGATTGCATCGGCCACCGCCACGCGCGATCTGCCGCTCGCAGAAGGCGGTGAGGTCAGCGCTGCGGTGCTGCAGGCCGCAAGCCTCGCGGCGCTGGGCGACCTGTTCGCTGTCGTGGCCTGCCGCGTGGACGATCTGGTGAACTGAGACTTCGCGCATACAGATCCCTTCGGTTTCCTCGTGGTCTGTTCGTTGAACCGCGCGCAGCCGATGCATGTCCTTGACGGCATCCCGAGCGTTTGACACATTCGGATCGAGCGCAATCATGGCGCACGAAGCAATCTGGCAACCGGCTTGAATGCGGTCGCGATGAGCAAATTGCTGCCCTGACTGCACCCCCAAGGCGACAACAGCGGACCATGACCCGATACCAGAACCTCAGGCTCGACCGGCAGCTCTGCTTTGCGCTCTACGCCGCCACCCACGGCATCACCCGCTCGTACCGGGTGCGGCTGAAGGATGTCGGACTGACCTACCCGCAATACCTCGTCATGCTCGCGCTGTGGGAAGAAGACGGCCGTTCGGTCAGCCAGCTGGCGCAGCGCCTGCACCTCGACTCGGCCGCCATCACCCCGCTGCTCAAGCGCCTCGAGGTCGCCGGCTTTCTCGCACGGCAGCGTGCGCCGACCGAAGAACGCGTGGTGCAGTCCTTCCTGACACCGGCCGGACGCGAGCTGGAGCACGCGGTCGCGCGCATCCAGGGCGAAGTCGCCTGTCAGGCCGGCCTGCCGGAAGAGGCGTTCATGGCGCTGTGTTCGACGCTGCATGAACTGACGCAGCGCATGGCCGACGATCCGAAGGTGAAACGCATCGCGGCTTGATCGCCCGACCAAGGGTTCCGCAACCGCTGCACCTTGCATCTGCGGCATCGCAACGGATGCCGGCGGCACGTTATCGGCGCGTCCCGCGCGCTGGCAGGACGCGCCGTCACCATCAACTCATCCGGCCTGATCATCCACTGCGGCGCTGGCGGCACCGCTCTTCACGGCGGCGATCGCCGCTTCCATCGCGCCGGCGTTGTCGAACATCTTGCTCTGGCCGATCACCTGGCCGTTGCCCGCCTTCAGCACGTAGTAGTCCTTGCCGTTCGTGGCTTTCTTGCGGTCGTAGCGGCCATCGTCGGCCGCGTTCTTCTTCACCGATTCGATGCCGTTCTCGGCGGACGCGCGCGTCTTGTACATTTCGCTCTGCAGCAGGGACTGATCATCCGAGCCCAGCAGCGTGAAGTGAAATTCGCCGTTTGCAGCCTTCTTCAACTGAAACTTCGCCATGCTCCGCTCTCCTGTTTATTGAGTCGTCTGTGGGAACGCGCGGGTGCGCGGCGACAGTATAGCGACGAAGAAAAGAGGGGCGCCGGCCTCGCGGCACGGCGCCCCAACCTTGCCGAAGCGTTGCGGCAAGGAAGACGGACGGTTGGACTCAGTTCATCGACGGGCCCCTGCCAGCACACTGACCGGTTCCGGGGTGCGGCCGGCGCGGCCGAACACGCCCGACACCACCTGCCAGGCCACCGCCAGCGCGCCGACGATGAACACCACATCGCCGAAGGTGCGCACCCAGCGCAGCGTTTCCAGCAGCGGCTGCTGCATGAATGCCTCGCTGCGCGCGTACCACAGCCCCTGACTGACACTGGCATGGAACTGGATCAGACCGATCGGCAGCAGGCTGGTGGCGATCATCAGCACCAGACCGGCGTTGAGCCCCCAGAAGCCGGTCTGCATCAGGCGCTCACCGAACGCGAGCTGCGGGCGCAGATAACGCAGCACGAGCAGCGTGAAGCCCAGCGCGAGAAAGCCATACACCCCGAACAGTGCGGCATGGGCATGCACCGGTGTCGTGTTCAGACCCTGCACGTAGTACAGCGAGATCGGCGGGTTGATCATGAAGCCGAACACGCCAGCGCCGAGCATGTTCCAGAAGGCCACCGCGACGAAGCACATGAGCGGCCACTTCAGCCTGGCCATCCACGCAGCGCGATCCTTGAGGCGCCAGTGCTCCCACGCTTCATGGCCGAGCACGACCAGCGGCACCACTTCGAGCGCGCTGAACGACGCGCCGACCGCCATCACCGGCGTCGTCGTGCCGGCAAAGTACAGGTGGTGGAAGGTGCCGGGCACGCCGCCCAGCATGAACAGCGAAGCCGAGGCCAGACTGGCTGCCGTCGCCATGCGCGCGGACACCAGTCCCAGCGTGGAGAAGATGAAGGCCAGCGCGGTGGTCGCGAACACTTCGAAGAAGCCTTCGACCCACAGATGCACGACCCACCAGCGCCAGTACTCCATCACCGACAGGTGGGTGCGCTCGCCATAGAAGAAGCCGGCGCCGTAGAACAGGCCGATCGCCACCACGGATGCAGTGAGCAGCGCGAGCAGGTTCTTGTCGCCGCCGGGCGTGCGCAGCGCCGGCACGATGCCGCGCAGCATCAGCACCAGCCACAGCGCGACGCCGACGAACTTGCCGATCTGCCACAGGCGGCCGAGGTCGACGTATTCGTAGCCTTGGTGGCCGAGCCAGAAGCTCAGTTCCGGCGGCATGATCTGCGCGATGGCCAGGTAGTTGCCGACGAAGGAGCCGACCACCACCACGACCAGCGCCCAGAACAGCACGTCCACGCCGAGTTTCTGGAATTTCGGGTCGCGTCCGCCGTGGATCAGTGGCGCGAGGAAGAGCCCGGCGGCCAGGAAGCCGGTGGCGATCCAGAACAGCGCGCTCTGGATGTGCCAGGTGCGCACCAGCGAATACGGGAACCACTGCGACACGTCGATCCCGTAGAAGGTCTGGCCCTCGACCGTGTAGTGCGCGGTGAAGCCACCCATCATGACCTGGAACACGAACAGCGCTACGACCAGAAAGAGGTATTTGCCGAGCGCGCGCTGCGACGGCGTCAGTGCGACGCGCGTCAGCGGGTCCTGCGCCGGCGCGGCCGGGTCGCTCTCGTCCTGCTTGCGCAGGAAGGACCAGCCCCAGATCAGGAAGCCGACGCCGGCCATCATGACCACCACGCTGACGACGGACCATACGACGTTCTCCGCCGTCGGCGCATTGCCGATCAGCGGTTCGTGCGGCCAGTTGTTGGTGTAGGTGGCACTGGTGCCCGGCCGCTCGGTCGCGGCCACCCAGGCGGTCCAGAAGAAGAAGCCGGCAAGCTGTGCGCGCCGCTGCGGGTCGGGCAGCGTGTTGTCCTTCATCGCATAGCTTTCGCGCGAACCCTGCAGCGCCGGCGCATCGCCGAACAGCTGGACGTAGTAGTCGGCGGTGCGCTCGATCGCCCGGGCGCGCAAGGTGGATACGGTGGCCGCGCCGGTCGCCTCGTCGAAGGTGTTGCGCCGGTACTCGCGCTTCAGGCGGGCTGCCAGTTGCGCCTGCGCATCGGCATCCAGCTCCGCGTACGGCTTGCCATGTGCGTCCTGCGCGGCGAGATCGAGCCAGGCCAGCAGTTCGCGGTGCAGCCAGTCGGCCGTCCAGTCCGGCGCCTGGTAGGCGCCGTGCCCCCATATCGAGCCCAGCTGCATGCCGCCGACCGACTGCCAGGCGGTCTGGCCGTCGAGGATGCCGTCATGCGTGTACAGCACGCGACCGTCTTCGCTGACGATCTGCTGCGGTATCGGCGGCGCGTTGCGATACACCTCGACGCCGTAGTAACCGAGCAGCGAAAAGGTGACGATGAGCACGCCGATCAGCGTGAACCACAGCTTGCGGTAATTACCCATGAGCGGTCTCCGCCCCGGCCGGTGCCGCGTTCAGCCCTTCGAACAGGATGTTGTTCTCCAGATGGATGTGTTCCATCAGGTCTTCGCGCAGCGCGGCCAGACCGGTGTAGAGCGCGCGCCAGGTGTTGCAGGCACCGCGCGGCAGCGTGATGTCGTCGGTCAGCGCTTGCAGCCGCTGCAGTGCTTCGCCGTGCTGGTCGTGCTCGCTGCGCATCACCGTGACCGGCCCCTGCAGCGCCGCCGCGTGTCCGCGGGCGAGCATCGGGAACAGCACCTGCTCTTCCTTCTGCATATGGCTTTCCAGTTCCTGCTGCATCGTTGCCAGATGATCGGCGAGGCCGTTCGGGCAGTCCGGGCGATCGCCATGCACCTGTTCGACCCGGCGCGCCAGGCGGACCAGTTCCGGCAGCTGTTCGCGATGGCGGTCGTGGAAGCGGAACAGGATGTGTTCGATCAGCACCGCCGCCGGCACCATGCGCCAGTCACGCGCCTCTCGCGTGGCCTGCGACAGCAGCGCACCCAGTCGTTCGACGATGGGCTGTGCGTCGATGCCCCGCTCGGCCGCGGCCTCCTGCAGGCTGTGCTTGCCGCCGCAGCAGAAATCCAGCTTGTGTTCGTGGAACACCCGGGTGGCACCGGGAATGCTGCGCGCCAGCGCGCCGAGGGATTGGTCGATCAGGTTCATGGCGAAGACCTCGTTGGGAAGAAGACGCCTTCACTTCGCAAGGTCCGGGCCATGCATCCGGATCAAATAAAATCAATGGCCTACGAAAACTGAGGTATTTTCAACCCTGTGAAAAAATGGTTACTGGGACCATATGGGGTCATTTTCACCATGATGGAATCGCTGCTGCTTGCCGACCTGGTGTCGGATCTGCCGCCCGCCGTGCGCCTGCAGCGCCTGGTCTCCAGCCTGCGCACCCACTTCGGCTGCGGCGCCGTCGCGCTGCTGAAGCTGGAAGAGGACAGCCTGCGCCCGCTGGCGGTCGACGGTCTGGTGCGAGAAACGCTGGGGCGGCGCTTCGTCGTCGGCCAGCATCCGCGGCTCGCAACCATCCTGTCGCGACGCGACATCACCGCTTTCGACCACGACAGCACGCTGCCCGACCCCTATGACGGCCTGCTCGACACCCGGGTCGGCGAACCGCTGCCGGTGCACGATTGCATGGGAACCAGCCTGCACGTAGAGGGCAAGACCTGGGGCGCGCTGACATTCGACGCGCTGCAGACCGGCACCTTCACCGAGGCGGCGCGCGACGACCTGCGCCGCCTCACCCTGCTGGTCGAAGCCGCGGTGCGCGTGACCCGGCTCGAACAGGACCTGCACGCACTGCGCCTGTCGCGTGGCGGCGAGCGGGCCGACGCACAGGGCGCCAGCGCGGACGAAGCCGAAATCGTCGGCCACAGCGAGGTAATCCAGCGCCTGCTGCACGAAATGCAGGTGGTGGCCGATTCGGAACTGTCGGTGCTGCTGCTCGGCGAAACCGGCGTGGGCAAAGAGTTGTTCGCGCGCCACCTGCACCGCCATTCGCGCCGCGCCGCGCAGCCGCTGGTCCATGTCAATTGCGCCGCGCTGCCCGAATCGCTGGCCGAAAGCGAGCTGTTCGGTCATGTGAAAGGCGCGTTTTCCGGCGCCACCACCGACCGCCCCGGCCGCTTCGAAGCGGCGGATGGCGGCACGCTGTTTCTCGACGAGGTCGGCGAGCTGCCGCTGACCGTGCAGGCCAAGCTGCTGCGCGCACTGCAGAACGGCGAAATCCAGCGCCTCGGCGCCGACCAGCCGCGACGCGTCGATGTACGCGTGATCGCCGCCACCAACCGCACGCTGCGCGACAGCGTGCGCGACGGCGCCTTCCGGGCCGACCTGTACCACCGGCTGTCGGTGTATCCGGTGCCGATACCGCCGTTGCGCGAGCGCGGCAGCGACGTGCTGCTGCTGGCCGGCCGCTTTCTCGAACTGAACCGTGCCCGACTGGGCCTGCGCAGCCTGCGCCTGTCGCCGGAAGCGGAAGATGCCCTGTGCCGCTACCCCTGGCCGGGCAATGTGCGCGAACTCGAGCATGTGATCAGCCGTGCCGCGCTGAAGGCGGTGAGCCGTGGCGCCGCGCGCACCGACATCGTGTCGCTGCCGGCCGACCTGCTCGATCTGGATGGTGTGACCACCCCGGCTGCAACGCCGGAGACCTGCGACACGACGTCCGGCGCCATACTGCCATCCATGCGCGAAGCGATCGATGCCACGCAGCGCCGGCTGATCCGCGCCGCGCTCGATGCCTGTGCCGGCAACTGGGCCGACGCGGCGCGACGGCTGGATGTCGACCCGAGCAATCTGCACAAGCTGGCGCGCCGCCTCGGACTCAAATGACAGGCGACGCCGGCGGCCTGCGGACACGTCATGCACCGCTGCGGTGCGTACGCCCCGCAGCGGGCAAGAGCCACCGACAAGCTGAAACAGAAGCCAATTAAAATCAATGACTTGTCTCGAGCACGCTAATTGCTTGAGTGCATCAACCTCCTTCACTGCCCGCAACCGGAGTATTCCGTGTCCATCCACGTCGCACTGAATCACGTCACCCACTACCGCTACGACCGTCCGGTGCTGCTGAGCCCGCAGGTGGTGCGACTGCGCCCGGCGCCGCACACCCGTACGCCCATCCTGTCGTATTCGCTGCGCGTCACGCCGGCCGAGCACTTCGTCAATTGGCAGCAGGACCCGCAGTCGAATTATCTGGCGCGGCTGGTGTTTCCGGAGCGCACACGCGAGTTGCGCATCGAGGTCGATCTGATCGCCGAAATGTCGGTCATCAATCCGTTCGACTTCTTCCTCGAACCGGCGGCCGAGAAAATCCCCTTCGGCTACAACGAAGAGCAGACGCGCGAGCTGTTTCCGTATCTGGTCACCTTGCCGCTGACCCGCGACAACGCGCCGAAATTCACCCGCTGGGTCGATGACGCACGCACCCTGTTCGGCAGCAACGGCAAGGCCAGCGTCGATTATCTGGTTGCGTTGATCCAGCAGATGCAGGGCGACATCCGCTACCTGATCCGCATGGAGCCGGGCGTGCAGTCGCCGGAGGAAACCTTGCAGAAGGGCAGCGGCTCGTGCCGCGACACGACCTGGCTGCTGGTGCAGGTGCTGCGCCATCTGGGGCTGGCGGCGCGTTTCGTGTCCGGCTATCTGATACAGCTCACCGCCGACGTGAAGTCGCTCGACGGCCCGAGCGGCCCGGAGAAGGATTTCACCGACCTGCACGCCTGGTGCGAGGTGTATCTGCCGGGCGCCGGCTGGGTGGGACTCGATGCGACGTCCGGCCTGTTCGCCGGCGAGGGCCACATTCCGCTCGCCTGCTCGCCCGACCCGTCGTCGGCGGCGCCGATCAGCGGACTGACCGAAAAGTGCGAAACCGAATTCGAGCACCACATGAAGGTCGAGCGCGTGTGGGAAGCGCCGCGCGTGACCAAGCCCTACACCGACGACGCCTGGTCGCGCATCGAA
This sequence comes from Methyloversatilis sp. XJ19-13, assembly GCF_024580155.1. NCBI lineage: Bacteria > Pseudomonadati > Pseudomonadota > Betaproteobacteria > Nitrosomonadales > Sterolibacteriaceae > Methyloversatilis > Methyloversatilis sp. XJ19-13. Next base: position 65,674 of record NZ_JANINH010000005.1, read on the forward strand.
ACGCTGGGGCATCGCATCGACATCGATCTGGCGCAGCACGATGTGCGGCTGACCATGGGCGGCGAACCGACCTTCGTGTCGGTGGATGACCGCGATGGCCCGGAGTGGAACACCACCGCCGATTCGCCGCCGGACAAGCCGGTCAAGCGCCTGCTCGGCGCCGAATTGCTGGCGAAGCTGAAGGCACGCTATGCGCCGGGCGGGCTGCTGCATTACGGCCAGGGCAAGTGGTATCCGGGCGAACAGCTGCCACGCTGGTCGCTGTCCTGCTTCTGGCGGCGCGACGGCGAGCCGATGTGGACCGATCCCGGGCTGATCGCCGACGAAGCCATCGATTACGCGCTCAACGCGGAACATTGCGCGACCTTCCTTAAGGCGCTGTCGAAGCGCCTTGAAGTGGACGGCAAATACGTGTTTCCGGCCTTCGAGGACGTCTGGTATTACCTGTGGCGCGAACGCAAGCTGCCGGCGAACGTCGATCCGTTTGATTCACGGCTCGAAGATCCGCTGGAGCGCGAACGCATGCGCCGGCTGTTCCATGACGGGCTGGACAGCGAGGTCGGCCACATCCTGCCGCTGGCGCGCACACCGGCCGGCAACGCCTGGCAGAGCGGTCCGTGGTTCCTGCGCGACGAACGCTGCTTCCTGATTCCGGGTGATTCGCCGATGGGCTACCGGCTGCCGCTCGATTCCCAACCCTGGGTGTCGGCCGCCGAATATCCGTGGGTGCATGCGCCCGACCCGGTGCAGCGGCAGGTGCCGCTGCGGCCGCAGCGCGACATCGCCGTGCGCCTGCAGCAGCCGGAGGACGACGACAGCACCGGGATCGACTTCGCCCCCGCCGGTGCGGCGGCGACCCGCGTGCCGGCCCCCGACCGCAAACCGGAAGCACTCGAATCCGCCGGCTGGATCACCCGCACCGCGCTGTGCGCGCAGGTGCGCCACGGCGTGATGTACCTGTTCATGCCGCCGCTGCCGACGCTGGACGATTATCTCGAACTGGTCACTGCGGTCGAACTGACCGCGGCCGCCTGCGGCCACCCGGTGGTGCTCGAAGGCTACGAGCCGCCGCGCGATGCACGCGTCGAAGTGCTGCGCATCACGCCCGACCCGGGCGTGCTGGAAGTGAACATCCAGCCCTACCACTCATGGGACGACATGGTCGCCGGCACCACCTTCCTGTACGAGGCCGCGCATGAAACCCGCCTCGGTACCGAGAAGTTCATGATCGACGGCCGCCACAGCGGTACCGGCGGCGGCAATCACTTCGTGCTGGGCGGCGCCACGGTGGCCGATTCGCCCTTCCTGCGACGGCCCGATCTGCTGCGCAGCATGATCAGTTACTGGCACAACCATCCGGCGCTGTCGTATCTGTTTTCCGGCCTGTTCATCGGTCCGACCAGCCAGGCGCCGCGCATGGACGAGGCGCGCAACGATTCGGTGTACGAGATGGAAATCGCGTTCGCCGAAATCGAGCGCCGTTCGCGCGACACGGGCTACACGCCGCCCTGGCTGATCGACCGCATCCTGCGCAATCTGCTGGTCGATGCCACCGGCAACACGCACCGCGCAGAGTTCTGCATCGACAAGCTGTATTCGCCCGATGGCGCGACCGGCCGGCTCGGCCTGCTGGAAATGCGCGGCTTCGAAATGCCGCCCCATGCGCGCATGAGCCTGACACAGCAACTGCTGCTGCGTGCGCTGATCGCCCGCTTCTGGCAGCAGCCCTACGCGCCGCCCAAGCTCAAGCGCTGGGGTACCGAACTGCACGACCGCTTCATGCTGCCGCACTTCGTGTGGGAGGACATGGGCGACGTGGTCGATGACCTGCGTGCCTTCGGCTACCCGATGGAACTGGAGTGGTTCGCGCCGCACTTCGAATTCCGCTTTCCGCGAATGGGCCAGTTCTCTGCCCGCAACGTGCTGGTGGAACTGCGCAGCGCACTCGAACCGTGGCATGTGCTGGGTGAGGAAGGCGGGGCCGGCGGCACGGTGCGCTACGTCGATTCATCGGTCGAGCGCCTGCAGGTCAAGGTACAGGGCCTGGTCGACGACCGCCATGTGCTGGCGGTCAATGGCCGGCGCGTGCCGCTGTCGCCGACCGGTCGTGTCGGCGAATACGTTGCCGGTGTGCGCTATCGCGCCTGGCAACCGGCCACCTGCCTGCATCCGACCATCCCGCCACACGCGCCGCTTGTGTTCGATCTGGTGGACGACTGGATGAAGCGTTCGATGGGTGGCTGCCAGTACCACGTCGCGCACGCCGGCGGGCGCAACCACGAAAGCTTCCCGGTCAATTCGTACGAGGCGGAAGGGCGCCGTCTGGCGCGCTTCTTCGCCATGGGACATACCCCGGGCCACCTGTCCGCCCCACCCGAGGACCGCAATCCAAACTTCCCGTTCACCCTCGATCTGCGACGGTAAGATCGGCTCCCCGCGCCGTTCCTGCCGGGATTTACGCAGTCACTGTGGGAGCGGCGGCCTCGCCGCGATCGGCGCGTTGATCAACGATCATCGCGGCATCCATCGCGGCGAGGCCGCCGCTCCCACAGGGCCGCTCCCATGAGAGCGCGCGCCTCAGGGAACCCAACTGAGGGGCCGCTTGCGTTCATCGACCGGCCAACGCGCTGCGGGGTGCGGCACAATGCAGCTTTCGCCCTTGCTCCATCCGCGTTGATCCACTGGACCCGACAATTGCTGTGGCGGCTGCTGGCCGCGGTTTCGGTAGTGCTGGGCGTGATCGGTGCGGTGCTGCCGGTGCTGCCGACCGTGCCTTTCCTGCTGCTGGCGGCCTGGGCGGCCAGCCGGGGCTGGCCGGAACTTGAAGCCAGATTGCTGGCGCACCCGACCTATGGCCCCTACATCACGAACTGGCGCGAACAGGGCGCCATTCCGCGGCGCGCCAAGTGGCTGGCCAGCGCGATGATGCTGTTCAGCGCCACCACGCTGTGGTTCAGCCCCGTGCCGGGGTGGGTGCGCGGCAGCGTATATGTGATGTTGATGGTGGTCGCCGGCTGGATGTGGACGCGCCCCGAACCGGCGGTGCGCCCCCTGCCGCAAGACCTTCCCTGAGCGATCAGGCAGCGTCCAGCGCCGGGTAGTCGGTATAGCCCGCTGCACCCCCGCCGTACATCAGTTCGGCGCGCAGGTCGTTGTACGGCGCGTTGTCGCGCAGGCGGCGCACCAGATCCGGATTCGAAATGAAGGGCCGGCCGAACGCCACCGCGTCGATGCCACCCGATGCGACGGCATCCATCGCCATCTGCCGGTCGTAGCCATTATTCGCGATCCAGCCACCGTTGAACCGTGCGCGCAGCGCCGCGTAGTCGATCGGCGGCTTGACGCTGGCCGGTGCGCGTTCGCCGCCGGTTTCACCCTCGATCATGTGCACGAAGGCGATGCCCAGCGCCGACAGCCGGTCCAGCACATGGCTGTGCAGCGCCTGCGGGTTGCTGTCGAGCGGCGTATCGCAGAAGGTCGTGGCGGGCGAAAGGCGCACGCCGGTGCGACCGGCGCCGACTTCTGCAACCACTGCCTGAATGATCTCCAGCAGCAGCCGGGCGCGATTCTCGATCGGGCCGCCATACGGGCCGCTGCGGTCATTCACGCTGTCGCGCAGGAACTGCTCCAGCAGATAGCTGTTGGCCGAATGCACTTCCACGCCGTCGAAACCGGCGTCGATCGCATTGCGCGCGGCGCGGCGATAGTCGTCGATCAGACCGGGCAGTTCGTCGTCGCGCAGCGCCCGCGGTGCGGACACATCGACGAACCCGTCACGCGTGAAGCACTGCGCATCGGGACGGCGCGACGTGGACGACACCGGAGAAGCGCCGCCGGGCAGCAGCGACGTGTGCGAAATGCGGCCGACGTGCCACAGCTGCAGGATGATGCGACCGCCTGCGGCGTGCACCGCATCGGTCACCTTGCGCCAGCCGGCGACCTGTTCGGCGGAGTGAATGCCCGGCGTGTCGAGATAGCCCTGCCCCATCGGATTGACCTGCGTCGCCTCGGCGATGATCAGGCCGGCGCTCGCGCGCTGCGTGTAGTACTCGACGGTCAGCGGTCCCGGCACCTGACCGGGCAGCGCGCGGTTGCGCGTCAGCGGCGCCATGACGATGCGGTTGTTCAGTGCGATGTCGCCCAGCTTGAGCGGGTCGAAAAGTGTGGTCATGTAGTACTCCCCTAATTGAAACGGCCTCGCCGCGGATGCACACCGGTCCGACCCGAAGCGATCAAGCGTGATCGGGTCTTGCGGCATTCATCCGCGGTATGGAATCAGAATCCTTCCAGCACGATCTTGCCGCGCGCCCGGCCGCTTTCCAGCAGCGCGTGCGCACGGCGCAGATTGGCTGCATTGATGGCGCCGAAATGCTCGCCCAGCGTGCTGCGCAGGCGTCCCGCATCGACCAGGTCGGCGACGGCGTCGAGCAGCGTACCCTGCTCGGCCATGTCGGCGGTCTGGTAGAGCGAGCGCGTGAACATCAGTTCCCAGTGCAGCGACAGGCTCTTGCGCTTCAAGGCGAGCACATCGAGCGGACCGGCCGGATCGTCGATCAGCGCCAGCCGGCCCTGCGGCGCCAGTGCCTCGACCAGCTGCGCGTAGTGCAGATCGGTCTGGGTCAGACTGGCGACGTGCGTCACCGATTCGACGCCCGCCGCGCGCAGCGCCTGCGCCAGCGGCTGCCGGTGATCGACCACGTGATGCGCACCCAGTTCGCGCACCCAGGCTTCGGTTTCCGGTCGCGACGCGGTGGCGATCAGCGTCAGCCGCGTCAATTCGCGCGCCAGCTGCAGCAGGATGGAGCCGACGCCGCCGGCCGCACCCACCACCAGCAGCCGGCCTTCGGCGTCGCGCACCTGCAGCCGGTCGAACAGCAGCTCCCAGGCCGTGATGGCGGTCAGCGGCAGCGCTGCCGCCTGGGCGAATCCGAGCGAGACCGGCATGCGACCGACCAGACGTGCATCCACAGCCTGGAATTGCGCATTGCTGCCCTGCCGCGTCAGGTCGCCGGCGTACCACACGCGGTCACCCGGCCTGAAGCGGGTGACCTGGGCGCCGACGGCTTCGACCACGCCGGCAGCGTCCCAGCCGGGTACGCGCCACTGACCCTCCGGCGGCGGGCTGTTGCGGCGCACCTTGGTATCCACCGGATTGACCGACACCGCTTCGACCCGCACGAGCACATCATGCCCGTGCGCCTCGGGCGGCGTCAGTTCGATATCGACCAGACAATCTGCGCGATCCACCGGCAGGTTTTCGCGGAAGGCGACGGCTTTCATGGCATTGACCCGGACGACTGGTGAAGTGGCCGCCATGCTAACGCCTGCAGAATAGATTGATAATCCGGCAAACCCCCAATTCATCTTCAAACGATTTTTGAAAATGAAACTGCGCGACCTGACCCTTTCCCAACTGGAGCTGTTCATCCGCATCGCCGACGCCGGTTCGCTGAGCACCGCCGCGCGCCAGTTCGATCTGACGCCGGCTGCCGCCAGCGCCGCGCTGAAGCGGCTGGAGGCGGTCTTCGGCGTACGCCTGATCGAGCGGTCGACCCGTTCGATGCGGCTGACGGCCGAGGGCGAACTGCTGCGCGACCACGCACGGCGCGCACTCGGCGATCTCGACGACGCGCGCGCGCTGCTCGGTGCCGGGCGCGAGACCCTGACGGGCGACATCCACCTCGCGGCGCCGTCCGATCTCGGTCGCGGTGCGCTGTCCGCCATGCTGGACCGCTTCATTGCACAGCACCCGGATGTGCGGCTGACGCTGTACGTGTCCGACACCGTGCAGGACCTGGTGCGGGAGCGGGTCGATCTGGCGGTGCGCTACGGCGAGTTGCCGGACTCATCCATGGTGGCGCGCCGGCTGCATGTCACGCGACGGGTCGTCGTGGCCTCGCCGGATTACATCGCGCGGCACGGCGCCCCCGCTCATCCGTCGGAACTGGTGCAGCACAATTGCCTTGCCCTGTACCGCAGCGGCCGGCCGCATCTGGCATGGCGCTTCGAACGCGCCGGCGTCGAAACGACGATCACGGTGCGCGGCAACCGGATGGCATACGATGGCGCCCTGGTGCGGCAGTGGGTGATCGAAGGGCTGGGCATCGCAACCAAGGCGCGGCTGGACGTCATCGACGATCTGACGAGCGGCCGGCTGGTCGAACTGCTGACCGACTGGCGCGGCGAAGATTTTCCGCTGCATGCGATGTTGCCAGCCGGCCGCCACATGCCGCTGCGGGTGCGCCGGCTGCTGGACTTCCTCGGTGAACAGTTCGCTCAGGTGGAGCCGGAACAAGGCCCGGGTGCCTGAGCGATACGGATCGGGCCGCGCCAGTCGCCGTCGGCTTCGCGCTTTTCACCGCCTTGCGTGATGACGACCCGGCCCTCGTGCGCCAGCCGGCGTGCCACCTCGCGCACGCGCGGCATCAGCGCCCGCCAGTCAGCGGCCAGCGCCCGCGCGACTTCAGACGGGCAGATCGAACGCCCGGCGCCCCGCAGGGCAACCTGCGCGAACAGTTCGCGCACGATCTCCGCATCGTCTGTGACGCTGTTCAGCGCGCCACCGGCCGCGACGGATCGCTGCACCATTCGCTCCACGAACCCGGGTACAGGCGCGCACCGGACAGGCCGGCCAGTTCGAGCGCCAGCAGGTTGTGGCAGGCCGTGACGCCACTGCCGCACTGCACGACGAGCGTCGCCGGATCGCGTGCTTTCGCGATGGCGCACCACTCGGCGCGCAGCACATCCGCCGGCTTGAAGCGGCCATCGTCGGTCAGGTTTAGCTTGAAGAAACGATTGACCGCGCCCGGAATGTGGCCGCCGACCGGATCCAGCGTTTCGTTTTCGCCCCGGAAACGGTCCGGCGCACGCGCATCGACCACCAGCAGCGCGCCGCCGTCGAGATTGGCCAGCAGTGCATCGGAATCCACCGTGGTGTCGACCGCGCCCTCCGGATAGAGCGTGGCCGGACGGCTGCGCACGGTCTGATCGAGTGCCCCGCCCGCAGCCCTCCAGGCGGCAAGGCCGCCGTCGAGCACCGCGGCGTCGGCATGGCGGACCCAGCGCAGCATCCACCACAGACGGGCGGCGAACATCCCGCCCGCGTCGTCGTAGGCGACCACCGAGTGCCGGGGCGTGATGCCGCAGCGGCCGAGCAGCGCGGTGAAGGCGGCCGGCGACGGCAGCGGGTGACGGCCGTTGCTGCCGGTTTTCAACGACGAAAGGTCGCGATCGAGGTGCATGAACAGCGCCCCGGGAATATGGCTCCCGGCCCAGGCGGCCTCGCCGGCGTCAGGTCTTGCCAGGTCATGCCGGCAGTCGATCACGACCAGGGCGTCGTCGCCGAGGCGACCGGCAAGTGCATCGGCGCTGATCAGCGGGCCCATTGCGCTCACACCGTCTCGGCGAGCCAGGCGCGCGCGCTGGCCTCGTCGTCGAACACGGTCACGTCGGCATCGACGAACACCTGCGACAGCCAGGCCGTCCAGACCATCCACGGACTGCCTGCGATCACCGCGATACGGCCGAAATCGTGGCTGTGGGCGCGGGCGAAGCGCAGTTCCTCGAGCGCCATGTCGAGCGTGAAATCGGTCATCTGGCGCAGGTCGATCAGCAGATTGACCACGCCTTCGAACTTGATGCGGTAATTCACCAGGTCTTCGAACTCGCGGTAATCCGCCAGCGTGAACTCGCCGAAGGCGGACACCGTCACCAGATTGCCTTCGGACTCGGTTGCGATCATTTGAAATCTCCTTTTTTGAACCAGGACTTCACCGGCGGCGGCCTGAGCAGCGCAAGCAGGCCGCTGGCAACGATGAGCAGCATGCCCAGCCAGACTACTGCAGTCGGGACCTCCTGCCACAGCAGGATGCCGTAAAGCGTCGAAAAGGCGACCGTCGTGTAGGCCAGACTGGCCGACACCAGCGTGCGCCCCCCCTTGTAGGCGGCGGTCATGCACAGCTGAGCCGCCGTGCCGAACACCCCGACGCCGCCGAGCAATGCCCAGGTGCGTGCCGAATGGAAGTGGAATCCGCCGTCGGCCAGTGCCCACAGCGCGCCCAGCACGGCCGAACAGGCAGAGAAGTAGAGCACGATGCGCCACTCGGGTTCACCGAGGCGCCCCAGATCGCGCACGCTCAGGTAGGCGACGGTGGCGATCAACCCGGACCCCAGTCCGAACAGCCCGCCGACCCACTGGTCGCTGCCCAGCGTCGGCTGCAGCACCAGTACGACACCGGCGAAACCGATGGCCAGCGCCAGCATCAGCGGGCGTGACAATTCGCCCGAAGCGGTGAAGCCCAGCCAGGCGGCCATAAAAAGCGGCGAGGTGTAGTTCAGCGTGACCGCAGTCGGCAAGGGCAGCAGCGATATGGCTTCGAAGTACAGGATGAGCGACACCGCGCCCGACACGCCGCGCTTCAGGTGCACACCGGCGTGCGGCGTGGCGAAGTCGGCACCGCGCAGGCGCATCACCCCGGCCACCAGCAGCAGCGCAATGAATCCACGGTAGAAAGCGATCTCCGACGCCGGCAACGCATCGCTCGCCAGCTTCACGCACACGCCCATCGACGCGAACAGCAGGCTGGCCAGCACCATCCACAGCGACTGCATCGTCAGACCCTCAGCTGCACAAGGAAGCGGGGCACCGGGGTGCCCCGTCCCGCCCGAGGCGCCGACCACGGCTCACGGGCATCCGGCCGTCACAGATAGTCGGCCATTTCGCGGCGGTACCACTCGTGGAAGTGCTGCATGCCATCTTCCATCGGCGACTGATAAGGCCCTGTTTCCGAGCGGCCCTGCTTCATCAGCGCACGCCGGCCCGCGTCCATGCGCTCGCCGATTTCGTCGTCCTCGCGTGCCGTTTCCATATAGGCGGCGCGTTCGGCTTCGATGAACTCGCGCTCGAACAGCACGATGTCTTCCGGGTAATAGAACTCGACCACGTTCAGCGTGCTGTCCGGTCCCTGCGGGTACAGCGTGCTGACCACCAGCACGTGCGGATACCACTCGACCATGATGTTCGGGTAGTAGGTCAGCCAGATCGCGCCGTGCGGCGGAAGCGCGCCCTGGTAGTAGTCGAGCACCGCGCGGTGCCAGCGTTCGTAGGTGGGCGTGCCGGGCCGCGCGAGGCGGTTGTTCACGCCGACCCTCTGCACCGAGAAATCGCGTGCAAATTCCCAGCTCAGGTCATCGCACGTGACGAACTTGCCCAGCCCGGGGTGGAAGGGCTCGACGTGATAATCCTCCAGATAGACCTCGATGAAGGTCTTCCAGTTGTAGTTGCACTGATGCATTTCGACGTGATCGAGCCGGTAGCCGGAAAAATCGAAATCCGGCGCCACCTGCATGCCGGCCAGATCGGCTGCGATGTCGCGCTGGCCCGCAAACAACAACCCCTTCCAGTTCTGCAGCGGCTGGCGCTTCAGATTCAGGCAGGGTGTGTCCGGAAAATGCGGCGCGCCCAGCAATTCGCCCCGCGTGTCGTAGGTCCAGCGATGGACCGGGCAGACGATGTTGGACGCGTTGCCGCGCCCCTTCATCATCAGCGCCTGGCGATGGCGGCACACGTTGGACAGCAGTTCGACGCCGGACGCGTTGCGTACCAGCATGAGTGCATCGTCGGCCCAGCCCAGGGTCTGATAGTCACCCGGGTCGGGCACCATCAGTTCATGCCCCACATAGCCCGGCCCGTTGTCGAACAGCACGCGCTTTTCGAGTTCGAACAGCGATGCATCGACGTACCAGGACACCGGAAACTGTGATTGCGCCGGTTCCAGACGGGTAATGGACTGTAGATCGGACATTCCCCAACCCCCGAAGTCAAAGTTGGAAAACCGCGCGCCGGCCTGCGCGGAACACACGGCACAAGAAAGTCTGTGCACGAATGTGCGAGGGCCGGGTGCGCGTGACAAAGCCGGTGAGTATAACCAGATGCAGGTTTGACCGCCCGGGGTGGATCAGCTATTTTTCGCGGTCCAGCCAGCGCCCGTACCCAGAATGACCCGAAAATCGGAAGCGGCGTCAGAACCCGCCAGCTTCGAGACCGCCATCGAAGAACTCGAATCCATCGTGCGTGCGATGGAAGACGGCAAGCTGCCGCTCGACAGCGCGCTGGAGCGTTACCAGAGAGGCGTTGATCTGGTGCGCCACTGCCAATCCGTGCTGAATGCCGCCGAGCAGAAGGTACAGATACTCGAAGACGGGTTGCTGCGCGATTTTCCGGCCGATGCAGGCGCGCGTGACAATGACTGACGTCGGACCAGGTTTCCGCGACTGGGTGAGCGCAGTACAGCAGCGTACCGAAAGCGCACTCGACCGCTTTCTGCCGCCGGACACGATAGCCCCTGCACGACTGCATGAAGCCATGCGCTATGCAGCGCTGGGCGGCGGCAAGCGGGTGCGTCCGCTGCTCTGTCACGCGGCAGGCGCCCTGTCAGGCGCCGCGCCAGAAGCACTCGACGCCACCGCCTGTGCGCTCGAACTCATCCACGTCTATTCCCTCGTGCATGACGACATGCCTTGCATGGACGACGACGTGCTGCGCCGCGGCAAGCCGACGGTGCATGTGAAGTACGACGACGCCACGGCGCTGCTGGTCGGCGACAGCCTGCAGTCGCTTGCTTTCCTTCTTCTTGCGGAACACTGTTCAGTCGCCCCGGCCACGCGGGTCGAACTGATCACGCAACTGGCGATCGCATCCGGGTCACGCGGCATGGCCGGCGGTCAGGCCATCGATCTGGCGTCGGTCGGTCTGGAACTCGACGTCGAAGCGCTCGAATTCATGCATATCCACAAAACCGGTGCGCTGATACGCTGTGCGGTGAAACTGGGTGCAGCCTGCGGGGAACTGGACGCAGCCGGCACGGCGAAGCTGGACCACTACGCGGCACGGGTCGGGCTGCTGTTCCAGGTGGTGGATGACCTGCTCGACTGTGAAGCGAGCACGGCGGCGCTGGGCAAGACTGCGGGCAAGGACGCCGCGGCGAACAAGCCGACCTATGTCACCACGCTGGGCATCGGCCGGGCGCGCGAACGCGCCCGCGAACTGCACGACGAAGCGCTCGACAGCCTCACCGGTTTCGGCAACAAGGCACAACGCCTGCGCGAACTCGCCGATTTCGTGCTGACACGGCAGAACTGAACATGGACAGATCCTTGCAAACGACAAGCGCCTACCCGCTGCTCGACACGATCGGCTCTCCGGCCGACGTGCGGGCGCTCGATGCGCGCGACCTCGCGCCGCTGGCGGCCGAACTGCGCAGATTCCTGCTCGAATCGGTGTCACGCACCGGTGGTCACCTGTCGTCCAACCTCGGCACGGTGGAACTGACGGTCGCGCTGCATCACATCTACAACACGCCGCACGACCGCATCGTGTGGGATGTCGGCCATCAGACCTACGCGCACAAGATCCTGACCGGCCGGCGCGAACGCATGTCGACACTGCGCCAGTATCAGGGCGTGAGCGGCTTCCCGCGCCGCTGCGAAAGCGAGTACGACACCTTCGGCACCGCGCACTCTTCGACCTCCATCTCCGCGGCGCTCGGCATGGCCGTCGCAGCCCGTGCGCAGGGGCTGAAACGGCACAGCATCGCGGTGATCGGCGACGGCGCGATGACCGCCGGCATGGCATTCGAGGCGCTGAACAACGCTGGCGTCGAAGACGCGGACATCCTTGTCATCCTGAACGACAATGACATGTCGATCTCGCCGCCGGTCGGCGCGCTGAACAAGTATCTGACGCGCCTGCTGTCCGGCCAGACCTACAATGCTGCGCGGCGCGCCGGTGCAAAGGTGCTTGAACTGGCACCTTCGCTGAAGGAGTTCGCCAAGCGTGCGGAAGAACACGTGAAGGGCATGATCACACCCGGCACACTGTTCGAGGAATTCGGCTTCCATTACTACGGGCCGATCGACGGACATGATCTCGACGCACTGATTCCCACGCTGGAAAACCTGCGCGAACTGCCCGGACCGAAATTCCTGCACGTGATCACGAAGAAGGGCTACGGTTACAAGCTGGCCGAAGCCGACCCCATCCTGTATCACGGTGTCGGCAAGTTCGACCACCATGCGGGCATCCAGACGGCCAAGGGCGCCGGCAAGCTGACCTACACCCAGGTGTTCGGTGACTGGCTGTGCGACATGGCGGCGCTGAGCGACAAGCTGATGGCGATCACGCCGGCGATGCGCGAAGGCTCGGGCATGGTGCGCTTTGCCCAGGAATACCCGACGCGCTACTTCGATGTGGGGATCGCCGAACAGCACGCACTGACGTTCGCGGCCGGCATCGCATGCGAAGGCATGAAGCCGGTAGTCGCCATCTACTCGACCTTCCTGCAGCGCGCATACGACCAGTTGATCCACGACGTCTGCCTGCAGAACCTGCCGGTCATGATGGCGCTCGACCGCGCCGGCCTGGTGGGTGCCGACGGTGCGACCCATCACGGTGCGTTCGACCTTTCCTACCTGTTGTGCCTGCCGAACATCGTCGTGATGACACCGAGCGACGAAAACGAGTGTCGGCAGATGCTATATACCGCCTACCTGCACGAAGGCCCGAGCGCTGTACGCTATCCGCGCGGCAGTGGCCCCGGCGTACCGTTGCAGAGCGACATGCGCGCCTTGCCGATCGGCAAGGGCGAACTGCGCCGTTCCGGCAACGGCGAAGTCGCCCTGCTTGCCTTTGGCGCCATGCTCACACCGGCGTTGTCAGTCGCTGATGAATTCGACGCCAGCGTGGTGAACATGCGCTTCGCCAAGCCGCTCGACACGGCGCTTGTACTCGAACTGGCGCAGCGCCACGCAGTGCTGGTGACACTGGAAGAAAACGCGCTGATCGGCGGTGCCGGCAGCGAGGTCGAAAGGGTAGTCAACGATGCAAGGCTCGCCTGTCGCGTGGTGCGTATCGGCCTGCCTGACCGCTTCGTCGATCACGGGGATCCGGCGCAACTGATGGCGGAGGTCGGTCTGGACGAAGCCGGCGTGCGCGCTCGGGTGCAGGCCTCACTTCAGCCGCTTGATGCCGTCTGACATCACCGCGCATGACCATACGTGAAAAAGGGACCGCAAGGTCCCTTTTTCAATTATCGCTGCAGGGAGACGCCGAAGCGTCCCGCAGGAGATGCCGGTCAGTCCTGCTTGGCAGCCGGTGCAGCGCGGCGCACAAGCTTTTCCTTGATGCGTGCCGACTTGCCCGAACGCTCGCGCAGGTAGTACAGCTTGGCGCGGCGCACGTCGCCGCGGCGCTTCACCTCGACCGATGCGATCAGCGGCGAATAAGTCTGGAATGTCCGCTCGACGCCTTCGCCGCTGGAAATCTTGCGCACGATGAAATTCGAGTTCAGGCCGCGGTTGCGCTTCGAGATCACGACGCCTTCGTAAGCCTGGACGCGCTTGCGCTCGCCTTCGACCACGTTCACGTTCACGATCACCGTATCGCCGGGCGCGAAGTCAGGGATGTTCTTGCCCAGACGGGCGATTTCTTCCTGTTCGAGTTGCTCAATCAGATTCATTGCAAAAACTCCTGGTCAGTGGCATTGCCTTGCCGCAGAGCACCTGTTCCGTGATGCGCGCATTTATTGAAGTAATCCATACAGCGATCACCCTCTCTACTTCAACTGCATTGACTTCATTTTCCTACAGCAGGTCCGGACGACGCTTGCGCGTCAGCGCCAGAGCCTGCTCGGCGCGCCAGCGCCGGATACGGGCATGATCACCCGACAACAGCACTTCCGGCACCGTTTCGCCTTCCCACGTTTCCGGCCGCGTGTAGTGCGGACAGTCGAGCAGGCCTGCGACAAATGAATCCTCGATCGCCGAATTTGCGTCATTCAGCGCGCCCGGAAGCTGACGGATGATGGCGTCCATCAGCACCATCGCCGGCAATTCACCGCCGGACAACACGAAATCACCCAGCGATACTTCCAGATCGACATGGCGGTCGATCAAGCGCTGATCCACCCCTTCATAACGACCACACAACAAAACCAGTGCCTGCGCGCCCGACAGTTCCATCACCCGACGATGCGTCAATCGCTCGCCCGCCGGTGAAAAGTGCACCACTTTCACCGCGCCGCCATGGCGTGCCTGGCACGCCGCAATCGACTGCGCCAGCGGTTCCGCCATCATCACCATGCCGGGGCCGCCGCCGTACGGACGGTCATCCACGGTACGGTGGGCATCGGTCGCGTAATCGCGCGGATTGACATAATTCGCGCGCCACAGCGATCGCTCCATCGCGCGTCGCGTGATGCCGCTGCGCTCGATGGCCGCAAACATTTCAGGGAACAGCGTGATCACCTCGAAGGCAATGCCCGCCATTCCGATGCCGCCTTCAGCGCTGTCAGCCCCTACCACTGCGCGTCCCATTCGACGCGGACCACACCTGCTTCGCGATCAACATCAGTCACCACCGCCGACACGAACGGGATCAGGCGTTCTACGGGCGTGTCGCCCGCTGACGCGTCGACCACAACCAGTACATCGTCGGCGCCGGTTTCCAGCAGCCGGTCGATGTGACCAAGTGTCACGCCCGCAGTGTTGACGACCGTCAGACCGATCAGGTCGCCCCAGTAATACTCATCTTCGGCGGTATCCGGAAGTTCATGGCGCGGCACTGCGACATACAGGCCGACCAGCTTTTCCGACCCGTTGCGGTCGTCGCAGCCTTCGAACTTCACGACCGGCCCGGTGTTCTGCAGTTTCAACGCAGCCAGCTTCAACGTGCTCCACTGCGCCTCAGGCGCATCGGCATCGGCATGAACATGCCAGTCACGAATCGCATTCCAGGACTGAGGATCATCACCGAAAGGGTGCAACCTCAACCAGCCCTGCACGCCGAACGGCGCCGACAGTCGCCCGAGGACGACCAGGGTGCTCGCCGAACCGGAAATCAGGCGACCTTCTTGACCAGACGGGCGACCGTCGGGCTCAGTTGCGCGCCGACACCAGTCCAGTAGGCCAGTCGTTCAGCGTTGACCGACAGGCCGGTGCCTTCCGGGGCGATCGGGTTGTAGTAACCGACGCGCTCGATGAAACGGCCATCGCGACGATTGCGGGAATCGGTCGCAACGATATTGAAAAACGGGCGCTTCTTGGCACCCCCACGCGCGAGACGGATAACGACCATTGCACTTCCTTCGAAACGAGGAAAACCCGCGATATTAGCGAAGAACCTGCTACGCAGCAAGACATTCACCACGCAACTTCGATCGTCATCAGGCGACCGGGTTCTGTGACTGCGCAAGAACCTGCTGGATCAACGCACGCAACCGCGCCGGACGCACCGGCTTGTGCAACACCGGGTAGCCGCGCGCGGCCGCCATGCGCCTCACTTGCGGATCGGTGTCACCGGTTACCAGTGCAGCGGCGATCTCACCCTTCTGCTCGGCGAGCAGCGTGTCGAGCACGTCGATGCCGCTCGCGACGGCTGCGAGCCGAAAATCGCACAGGATCAGTGCCGGCGCCTTGTCGCGCTGCCTGATGGCGTCGCGCGCTTCGGACAGTGTTCCGGCACAAAGCACCTCGCAGCCCCAGGAGGCAAGCAGTCCGGCGATGCTCGTGCGAGACCCCGGATCGTCGTCGATGACGACGACGAACAGCGACAGCCGGTCGGGCATCACGTCCGGCACGTCTTCAGGCACAGTGCGGTTACCACCTTCGACACGGGGCACTTCGATCGCGAATACCGACCCCACCCCGGTCCGCGAGCGCACGGTCACCTCGTGGCCTAGCAGTCCGACCAGTCGCCGTACGATGGCCAGCCCGAGCCCAAGGCCCTGGCCGCGCGCGCGCGCCGGATTCTGCAATTGGTAGAACTCCTCGAAAATCATCTCGAGCGCCTCGTCGGGGATACCCGGACCCGAGTCACGCACCTCGATGCGCAGGTGATCGCCACGCGCTCGCACGGCAATCAGCACGCCGCCCCGCTGCGTGTAGCGCACCGCATTGGACACCAGATTGATCATGATGCGTTCAAGCAGCAGCGGATCGGTATCCGCCCATGCGTCGGTCGCGCGCAGCTTCAGGCGCAATCCGCGCTGCAGTGCATCGGCCGCGAAGTCATCGACGATGCGCGACAACAGTGGCTGCAATGCGAACTCGGAACGACGTACTGTTACCCCGCCGGCGTCCAGCTTCGACATGTCGAGCAGCGCATCGAGGAGATCTTCCATCGCACCGACCGATTCCTCGATCTGCCTTATCAAGGAACGATGTTCCGAACCGCGCAAGCGTTCGGCCAGTTCGGCGACGAACAGCCCGAGCGCGTGCATCGGCTGGCGAAGGTCATGGCTGGCGGCTGCAAGAAAGCGCGACTTCGCGTAGTTGGCACGTTCGGCGTCATCGGTTCGGCTGCGCAGCTGGCGGGTCGCGTCGGCGATACGTGCTTCAAGCTCGTCGCGCGCACGGGTCAGCCGCTCGGCCATGTTGTTCACGCCTTCGCCCAGGATACGCAGTGACCCGCCTCCCGCCACCGGCACACGCTCGTCGAGATGACCGTCGCCGATCCGCCGGACGACGCGCGATACTTCTCGCACTGGTCGGGTCACCGTATGACTGATGCGGATCGCAAACGCGCTGGCCGCCAGCAGCGCGCAGGCAATCACGAGCGCACTTGTCACGGCGAAATCGGTCTTCAGCGAATCCACCCGCTTGCGCGACACTTCGACAAGTACCCAACCGGTGGGGCGATTGTCGGCCGAGCCTTCGGTCAACCCGTCGAACATGTCCTGATCGCCGATCACCGCACTGCGCACGATGGGCTCGATGAAGAGCGTCGACGATTCAAGCTCGACCAGTGCCAGTCCGGCCGGCCGGGCACCGGGCACATAGGCTTCACGGCTGAGCAAGCCGCCCGACACCACGAGGTCTCCGTCGCGATTCGATACCATGATGCCTGTGACGTCACGTTCCCGCCGCGCAGCCTCGATCAGCGCCACCAGTGCATCGGTATTGCCGGAAAATACGCCGTAGTCGGCGGACGCCGCAACCTGACGCGCAGTGGCGTGACCCCGTTCGACCAGCGCGCTTTCGAGCGCAGCCAGACGATCCAGCACGAGCCACACACCACCGACAAGGCCACACACCAGCAGGGGCGCAAGTGCCACCAGCAGAACGCGGGATCGGATTCCCCAGTGCTTCATGGCGACTTCTCCTGCTGCACCAGCTGGTCGCGCAAGGCTTCGGCATCGGCGATCCGCAGGCCGAGCGAGCGTGCAACATGGGTATTCACCGACACCGTGAAGTGACGGGGAAAGCGCGCAGGCGGCCAGTTGCGTTCGAGTGTCCAGCCGATCATCGCGTCGGTGGCCTGGCGCGCCATCTGTTCAGGCGTCGAGTAAAGCGACATCACTGCGCCGGCACGTACGTAGGCGGCGGAAAATCCGACCACCGGTATGCGGGCACGGAAGGATGTAAGCAGCAGATTGCGCACGGTGCCGGCGTTGTGCACGCGCGGATCCGGCAGTGCGAGAAACAGTTGAGACTGCTCAAGAACCTGTGTGAGCGACGAGAAAAGCGATGCCTCACCGGTAAAGGACGCAAACACCAACTGGAGCGGCGTGCCGGTCATCGCTTCGCGCAGCGGTTGCAGGCGTTGCGGTGTATCGGCATCAGCCACTACGCCGATGCGCCGCACGTCGGGCAGTGCCAGACGGATCAGTGCCACCTGACGCGAAAATGGCTGGTCGATATGGATGGCCGACCACCTGCGCGCATCACCGGCAACCAAGGCTTCGTAGGCCGCCTTCGGCACCAGCGTGGAAAGCACCGGTACCTTGACCTCGCTCTGCACAAGCGTGCGCAGTGCACTCGCACCGACTGCGACCACCAGATCATGAGACTCGAGCGCTTCGGGCGAAAAGTCTGCCCGCGACAGCACGGCGATCGAGTAGCCGCCGCGCGCGCCGCGCTCAGCCTTCAATGAATCGGCAAACTCCGCGTAGGCGCCACCCGGTTCACTGAGCAGGACCAGCACGGACGCAGCGAAAGCGGCTGGCGCAACAAGCAGTAGAAAGGCGCACAGCAGCGCCCTTGCCGCCCGGGAGAACCGGGAACGCATGGACCACCGGGCGGGTGTAGGTGCCGACGCATGCACGTGAACGCGGTACTGCCCCGACGCTGACTGAAGACACGATGAGTATGCTGCAAGGCTCACGCGCAAATCATCATCCGAAGGGCTGATGACGGCGCGGGTTTTCTTTCAGCACACACCCAGCGCCTGTGCGATCTGCTGCTGCATCCGGCGCGCGGCCGCGGCCGGGTCGGACGCATTGCGGATCGGGCGCCCGACCACGAGGTAATCGGCGCCGTTGGTCAACGCCTGCGCTACGTCGACGGTACGCTTCTGGTCGTCAGTCGGCCGGTTTTCGACCGGCCTGATGCCCGGCGTCACGACCAGCACGCGCGAACCGAGTTCGGCGCGGATTGCCGGCGCTTCAAGTCCGGACGACACGACACCATCGCACCCGGCGGCCAGCGCTCGCCGCGCGCGCGACAGAACGAGTGCTTCGACGTCACAGGCAAAGCCGAGATCGTCCAGATCGCCGCGATCGAGGCTGGTCAGCACCGTCACAGCGAGAATCTTCAATGCGCCCTTATCGGCGCCGGCCGCTTCCATGATGGCCTGATTGCCGTGCACCGTCGCAAAAGTCGCACCGCTGCAGGACAGTGCACGGACTGCCGAACGCACGGTTTCCGGCACGTCGAAGAACTTCAGGTCGACGAACACCTTCTTGTCGCGCTTCACCAGCCAGTCGAGCAGCTCGAAGTAGTTGCCGGTCATGAACAGCTCCAGACCGATCTTGTAGAAGCGGACCGCGTCGCCCAGCTGGTCGACGATGGCGCGCGCCTGATCGGCACTCGGTACATCCAGGGCAACAATCAGCCGGTCGGACGGATCGATGATGGGGCGTTCAGCGCTGGCGGGTCGGAAGTCGGTCATGATCCAGAATGAAGTGAGGCGTATGGCCTGCGCACGGAAAGCCCGAGTTTACTAGAATCGTCCCTACCTTCTTCCGCTGCAACGATCACTCACGATGTCTTTTCCCGCTTCCGTATCGCCCGTACTCGAAGGGCTCATCCGTGACGCGCGGACGGGAGACGGCATGAGAACGGTGCTCAACTGGCTCGCACTGCCGGCCGACAGCCAAGTCGCGGTTGAATCGGCCGCGCTGTCCGCCCACCTTGACATGCTCGACCATGCGAACGTGGCACAGACCGTTCGCGTGCGCATTCTCGATATTTTCCACGATCGTGCACGAACCTGCACTGCGGCACTGAAGCCCGAACTTGCGGCAAGTGCCCTGCCGGTCGAACACGGGATGCGCAACACCGCGGAAACGCTCTGCTTGCTGCATATGCGGCTCGCCCGCGCCTATCTCGATGCGCTCGCAGAAGGCGCGGCCCATCGGCCCGCACGTACCGCAGGACACGCCATGGTGTGCGTACTCGACGCCTACGCACTCAATGTGCTCATCGCGGCCGATGACCCGCCGGGCATGTGGGGCACCGCCAATGCGCTGTTGATGCATGCGCGGACCGTGGCTGCGCCGGTTGCCAGCCGTCCCGGTTCCGTTGACGCAGAGCAGTTGTACCGGCAGCTGGTCGCGCTGGCGCTGGCCCAGCCGCCCAACCTTGCACCCTCCGATTTCTTCCGGGTCGCCGAATACGTACGCAGCTACTCGGGGGCGGTGCAGATGCAGGTACAACCCCCCCATCGCGACCTGGACTCATGGTTCTGGCTCGACGACGAGATAGACCAGGGGCCCACCGCGCTGTTGCGCACACCGGCCAACATGGAACGCACCGCGCACATCCTTTACTGTTCATGTCAGCGGCTGGGACAGGTACTTGGCCAGCACCTCGATCTGATCGACGAAGGGGGCAGCGCTGGCGAACTGCACCTGCCAGCCTGTCTCGAACAACTGCCGACACGCCGGCTGATGCGCATGCTCCAGTCGCGCTGGATGTCGATGCCAAGGCGCCAGCAGGCGCGCCGCGAACGCGTCCAGGACGTACGCATGCTGATCGGGTTCGACGCTATATGGACACTGCTCGAACGGCGCGATGCCTCGCCGGACTGGCAGAACTGCAGTTCGCACTGGATCATCCAGAACGACAGTGCGAGCGGCTTCGCGCTCAGCCTGGCGAGTGGCCAGACCGGACTTGTACGTCCGGGCACGCCGGTCATGATCAAAGGCGTCGATTCGCGGAAATGGATGATCTGCGTGGTGCGCTGGGCACGCAGCGGACAGGCGGACCAGATGGAAATCGGTGTCGAACTGCTCAGTCACGGCGCACAGGCGGCCACGGTGATATTCGGCACCGAGCGCGCATCCGGTCGCATGTCCGTCGCAGCACTGCGGCTGCCGCCGCTGACCTCGCGCCGACCGCAGCCGGCACTGATGCTGCAGACGGGCGCCGCAGTCGGGCGCGACATCCTCATCGCGCATGCCGCCGGCGAGCGCCTGCGGCTGGGCGATGCCCGGTTGTCGGACCTCACCCTGCAAACCCACGCCTTCGAACTGTTCGAACTTGAAGAACTGATGACGTCCTAGGGTCTGTTGCCCGACCGCACGCCAGCGTGCAGTTCCGCCGTCAGGCTGGCGCCGAACAGCACGATGTTCCAGAACAGATAGAGCCACAGCAGGAAAACCGGCAAGGTCGCCAGCGCGCCATACACCAGCTCATAGCCCGGCACATGATCGATGTAGACGCTGAGAGCCTTCTGCATCAACGACAGCAGCGCCGTGGCGACCAGCGCACCGGTCACCGCGTAACGCAGCGATACGCGAGCGCGGGGCAGCATGCCGTACAGCAACAGCAGAAAACCGGCGGTGACCAGCGCGGCCGCCGCGCGCAGCGCCGCGAGCTTGAGCCAGGTCGGCTCGTCGATCAGTCCGAGCGACGCGGTGACCAGATACAGGCTCAGCGCAGCACCGGTGCCAAGCGCCAGCGGTGCCAGAAGCGGCAGACCCAGATAGACCAGCACCGTCTGGCGCAGCCTGCGTCGCGGCGCCTGTGACCACATTGCATTGATCGCATGGTCCGCGGTGCGCACCCACACCCAGGCACTGACCAGCAGCACCAGCAGATCGGCCGCTGAAAGCCGGCGCGCCTTTGCGACGAAGCGCATGGCGTGGCGGACCACCGATGCACCCGTTTCATCCGGCAGCAGCGTACCGGTCAGGTAGGCGCGCAGCGGCTTGGCGACGCGCAGCGCATCGGGCAACAGATCGGCGACTTGCTGCGCCAGCACCAGCAGCGGCACCAGCGCGAACAGCAGCGCGAGCGCCAGTGCAGCAGCGGATTGGGCCGCATGGGCGTCCCGGTGCCGACGAGCCGTGGCCGCCAGAGTCCGAAAAATGCGGCTGAGCGAAACCGGGAAACGGGAGGACATGTCGTACGAAAGGAGGAACGGGAAATTCGGTGACCGGGGCCGGGGCCTGTACACTCAGCCACCTCATTGTGCTGGATCACCTGCGTTGAAAGATATCCGGTGAAGGAAATTCTGGTTCTGTACTACAGCCGCAATGGCTCGGTCTTCAATCTGGCGCGCCAGATAGGGCGCGGCATCGATTCGGTCGACGGTGCAGCCGCACGCCTTCGCACCGTACCCGCCGTATCAACAGTGTGCGAGGCGGTCGCCTCGACAGTGCCGGACAGCGGCGCACCTTATGCCGAAGCACGCGATCTGGAAGAATGCGCCGGCGTGGCGCTGGGCAGTCCGACCCGCTTCGGCAACATGGCCGCGCCGCTCAAGTACTTTCTTGATGGCAGCAGTCCGCAATGGCTGTCGGGCGCGCTGTCAGGCAAGCCTGCTGCGGTATTCACCTCGACCACCTCACAGCACGGCGGTCAGGAAAGCACACTGCTGACGATGATGCTGCCGCTGCTCCATCACGGCATGGTCATTGTCGGCCTGCCCTACTCCGAACCCGACCTCAGCACGACACCCGACGGCGGATCGCCCTACGGCGCCAGCCATGTGGCGGGAGCCGATGGCGACAACTGGCTGACCGAGCCGGAGGCACGCCTCGCCTTCGCACTCGGCCGCAGGCTTGCACTCACTGCACTCAAACTGGCCGCCTGACATGACCGCACGTCACTGGAACCTGATGGCCAGCATCAGCCTGGTCGCCCTCATCCTGCTCGGCCTGGCGTGGGAGTTGTGGCTTGCTCCACTGCGTCCGGGTGGGTCCTGGCTGGTGCTGAAGATCGTGCCGCTGCTTGCCGCTCTGTTCGGCATCCTGCGCGGCAAGCGCTACACGCATCAGTGGATGTCGCTGCTCAGCCTGGTCTACCTGACGGAGGGCATCGTGCGTGCGACGTCCGACAGCGGGCTGTCGGCACAGCTGGCGGCCGTCGCAACGGTGCTGACGACGACGCTGTTCTTCGGCTGCATGTTCTATTCGAAACTGACGGCGCCAAGCCGGATGGCTGCAGCGGAGTGACAAAGGACGGCGCCCCTGGCGCCGTCCTTCAGGTCAGATCGGGCTTTCGCCTTGGGGATTCAGCTTTTGACCGCCGCGCAGCTTGTTCAGCGCGTTGATGTAGGCCTTGGCCGAAGCCACAATGATGTCGGTGTCCGCGCCCTGACCATTCACGATGCGCCCGCCCTTCGCCAGACGGACGGTCACCTCGCCCTGCGCATCGGTACCGGTGGTGATCGCGTTGACCGAATAAAGCAACAGTTCCGCGTTGCTCATCGCCACCATTTCGATCGCCCGGAACGCCGCGTCGACCGGGCCGCTGCCCTTCGATTCAACGGTCGCCTCCCGACCTGCATCAATCAGCGTCACTGCGGCATGCGGCGTTTCACCGGTTTCCGAACGCACGCTCATGGCGACCAGCTTGTACAGCTCCTCTTCCGGCGTGACCGACTCGTCGCTCATCAGCGCCTGCAGATCCTCGTCGAAGATTTCGTGCTTCTTGTCGGCCAGCTCCTTGAAGGCGGCGAACGCGACGTTCAACTGTTCTTCCGACTCGACCACGATGCCCAGATCGTTCAGGCGTGCGCGGAACGCGTTTCGTCCCGAATGCTTGCCGAGCACCAGCTTGTTGGTGTTCCAGCCCACATCCTCGGCGCGCATGATTTCGTAGGTTTCGCGGTGCTTGAGTACGCCGTCCTGATGAATGCCGGACTCGTGCGCGAAGGCATTGGCACCGACCACCGCCTTGTTCGGCTGCACCGGATAGCCGGTGATGGTCGACACCAGGCGCGACGCCGGCACGATCTGCGTGGCATCGATACGCGTCTCAAGGCCGAACACATCACGCCGGGTACGCACAGCCATGACGATTTCCTCGAGTGACGCATTGCCTGCCCGCTCGCCCAGGCCATTGATCGTGCACTCGACCTGACGTGCACCGGCCATCACCGCGGCAAGCGAATTGGCGACCGCCATTCCGAGATCGTTATGGCAGTGCGTCGACCAGATGACCTTGTCGGCGCCCGGTACCCGCTCGATGAGCTGCTTCATGCGCTCGGCCCACTGCGCCGGCACCGAATAGCCGACCGTATCGGGCACGTTGATGGTCCGGGCACCCGCCTTGATCACCTCGGTAAAGACACGGACCAGGAAATCGATGTCGCTGCGCACGGCGTCTTCGGCCGAGAACTCCACGTCATCCGTGTACTCGAGCGCCCAGCCGACCGACTTGATCGCCTGCGCCACGACCTGATCGGGCGTCATGCGCAGCTTCTTCTCCATGTGGATCGGGCTGGTCGCGATGAAGGTGTGGATGCGCCCGCTGGCGGCCGGCTTGATCGCCTCGCCAGCCCGGCGGATATCGTTCTCGCTGGCACGGGCGAGCGAGCACACGGTGGATTCACGGATGGTTTCCGCCACCGCCCGTACGGACTCGAAGTCACCGTTCGAAGCGGCGGCGAAGCCGGCTTCGATGACGTCGACACGCATGCGCTCGAGTTGGCGGGCAATGCGCAACTTCTCGTCGCGCGTCATCGATGCGCCGGGGCTTTGTTCGCCGTCGCGCAAGGTGGTGTCAAAAATGATCAATCGTTCAGACATGACTTTCTCCGGTATCAGACTGGAATGTTCGGCGTACGGGATCTCACCGCGGTGGCGTTGGCGCACGGCGGGCAGACTTCAGCAAATTTTGGGGAGGAATTAGTGTGCGCGCGAGCGCAGCAGCGGCCGCGCCAGCAGCAGGCGGCGCAGCGAGAGGGAGGACGACGGAAGGCGGATCGCGTTCATGTACCCGAATATAAATGCAATTCCGCGGCCCGGCAATGTCCGTTGTTCGGTTCAGGCCGGCGGCGGGGCCGATTTCCGGGTGAAGAATTTCGCCAGCAGCATGACGTACCCGGACAGCGCATAGGCGACGAACAGGCCGAACAGCACGATCGGCGGGTTCAACGACACCGCAACGAAGGCAAGCACGAAGCCGAAAATGACGATGAAGGGCACACTTCGGCGCAGATTGATGTCCTTGCCACTCCAGAATTTCACGTTGCTGACCATCGTCAGGCCAGCGAACAGGGTGATTGCGAACGCCGCCCAGCGCATGTCCGGGCCGGTGTAGCCATTGTCAGTCGTGACCCACACGAGGCCGGCCACCAGCGCGGCCGCAGCCGGGCTGGGCAAGCCCTGGAAATAGCGCTTGTCCACCGTGCCGAGATTCGTGTTGAAGCGCGCCAGTCGCAATGCCGCGCCAGCGCAGTAGATGAAGGCGGCAATCCAGCCCCATTTCCCGAGGCCGCGCATGGCCCACTCGTAGGCGATCAGCGCAGGCGCGGCGCCAAAGGACACCATGTCCGAAAGCGAGTCGTACTCGGCGCCGAACGCGGACTGCGTGTGGGTCAGGCGCGCCACCCGACCATCAAGCCCATCAAGCACCATGGCGACAAAAATGGCGACAGCGGCGTACTCGTAGCGGCCGTTCATGGCCTGCACGATCGCGTAGAAGCCCGCAAACAGGGAGGCTGTGGTGAACAGATTGGGCAGGATGTAGATGCCGCGCCGACGTTTCAGCGGGTCGGCCGGTTTCACGTACTGCGGGTCGTACTCTGACATGCGCTCACTCCGGCAAACCCTGCGCAACAGCAGCGCGCAAGGCAGAACAGTGCGTCCAGGGCGATCCGGCGGACGCCATGCGAACAGGTCCGCCATCATGAACGATCCATGCCTCAGGGCACGACCGGCATCATCCAAGCCCGGAAAGGAAAAGCCCGATCAGTCCACGCACATGCGCAGACTGATCGGGCCGCACAGGCACCGAATCAGTTCTTCGACTGGTCGACCAGCTTGTTCTTCGCGATCCAGGGCATCATCGCACGCAGCTCGGCACCGACCTTCTCGATCTCGTGATTCGCGGTCAGGCGACGACGGGCGGTCATTTCCGGGTAGTTGGTGCGGCCTTCGAGAATGAAGCGCTTGGCGTAATTGCCGTTCTGGATGTTGTCCAGGCACTCCTTCATCGCGGCACGGGCTTCGGCGCCGATGATGCGCGGGCCGGTCACGTACTCACCATACTCGGCGTTGTTCGAGATCGAGTAGTTCATGTTGGCAATGCCACCTTCGAAGATCAGATCAACGATCAGCTTCACTTCGTGCAGGCATTCGAAGTAGGCCATTTCCGGTGCGTAGCCTGCATCCGTCAGCGTTTCGTAACCGGCCTTGATCAGTTCGACCAGACCGCCGCACAGCACGGTCTGTTCGCCGAACAGATCCGTTTCGGTCTCTTCGCGGAACGAGGTTTCGATCACGCCGCCCTTGGTGCCGCCGTTGGCCGCAGAGTAAGACAGCGCGAGATCACGCGCCTTGCCCGACTTGTCCTGATACACAGCGATCAGCGACGGCACGCCGCCTCCGCGCAGGTATTCGGAACGAACCGTATGACCGGGGCCCTTCGGCGCAATCATCACGACATCGAGGTCGGCGCGCGGCACGACCTGGTTGTAGTGGATGTTGAAACCATGCGCGAATGCGAGCGTCGCACCCTTCTTGATGTTCGGCTCGATATCGCCGTAGTACACCTGCGGAATGTTCTCGTCCGGCAGCAGGATCATGACCAGATCCGCGCCCTTCACTGCCTCTGCCACTTCCTTCACCTTCAGGCCGGCACCTTCAGCCTTCTTCCAGGATACGCCGCCCTTGCGCAGGCCGACCGTGACCTTGACGCCGGAATCGGACAGGTTCTGTGCGTGGGCATGGCCTTGCGAACCATAACCGACGATGGTGACTTTCTTGCCTTTGATGAGGGACAGGTCAGCGTCCTTGTCGTAGAAGACTTTCATGGGTTTTCCCTTATACGTGTGGGTTTGAGCGGTGATGTGGTACGTGAAGGTGATACGGATTCGGTTGCTGCCTACAGACGCAATATGCGATCGCCGCGGCCGATGCCGCAGACGCCGGTACGCACGGTTTCCAGGATCAGCGACGCATCGATGGCGCCGACGAAGGAATCGAGTTTGGACGTGTTGCCGGTCAGCTCGATGACATAGGTCGAGTCGGTCACGTCGATGATGCGGCCGCGGAAGATGTCGGCGACCCGCTTCAGTTCTTCACGGTCCTTGCCGGTCGCGCGCACCTTGATCAGCATGAGCTCGCGCTCGACGTGTGCGGCTTCGGACAGGTCAACCACCTTGACCACCTCGATCAGCTTGTTCAGCTGCTTGGTGATCTGTTCGATGATGTCATCCGAACCGGTGGAAATGATGGTCATGCGCGACAGCGACACGTCTTCGGTCGGTGCCACGGTCAGCGATTCGATGTTGTAGCCGCGAGCGGAAAACAGCCCGGACACGCGAGACAGTGCGCCTGCCTCGTTTTCGATCAATACGGATATGACGTGCCTCATTGCGAGCGCCTTGGTAGGGATTGCAGAGACCGCTGCCGCGGAAACGGGCTGCCGGAGGCCGGTGCCCGGTGCCTGCCGGGCGGGTAATCCCGGCAGGCGGACTGGTCGGCCTGACCGGCCAGTTCCGCGTACAGCAGCGTTCGAATACGGTTACAGGTCTTCCGAAGACAGGATCATGTCGGTCAGACCCTTGCCGCCCATCACCATCGGATAGACGTTTTCGGTCTGGTCGACCTGGAAGTCGAGGAACACCAGATCATTCTTGCGCTTGAACGCTTCGCGCAGTGCGCCTTCGACATCGCCCGGCTTTTCGATGCGCATGCCGATGTGGCCATAGGCTTCTGCCAGCTTCGGGAAATCCGGCAGCGAATCCATGTACGACTCCGAGTAGCGGTTGCCGTGGATGATTTCCTGCCACTGGCGGACCATGCCCAGATAGCGGTTGTTCAGGCTGCAGATCTTGAGCGGGATACGGTACTGCTTGCAGGTCGACAGTTCCTGGATGTTCATCTGCACCGAACCTTCGCCAGTCACCACCGCAACAGGCGATCCCGGGTGGGCGAGCTGCACGCCGATACCGTAGGGAATGCCCACGCCCATCGTGCCCAGACCACCGGAATTGAGCCAGCGGCGCGGCTTGTCGAACTTGTAGTACTGGGCTGCCCACATCTGGTGCTGACCGACGTCGGACGTCACGAACGCATCGCCCTTGGTCACTTCCCAGAGCTTCTCGATGACGAACTGCGGCTTGATGATTTCGTCGCTCTGCTTGTACTTCAGGCAGTCGCGGCGGCGCCATTCCTCGATCTGCTTCCACCACTCGCCGA
This sequence comes from Methyloversatilis sp. XJ19-13, assembly GCF_024580155.1. NCBI lineage: Bacteria > Pseudomonadati > Pseudomonadota > Betaproteobacteria > Nitrosomonadales > Sterolibacteriaceae > Methyloversatilis > Methyloversatilis sp. XJ19-13. Next base: position 93,324 of record NZ_JANINH010000005.1, read on the forward strand.
GCGCTTCCTGGTCGGGGCGGTCAGCCGAGCCATCGAGCAGACGAAGGATGTCGTCCAGTACGTCCGGCAGGTTGCCGACGATCGGCACATCCACCTTCACGCGTTTGGAGATCGACGACGGATCGATGTCGATGTGAATGATCTTGCGGGCAATGCGCGCGAAGTCGGCCGGATTGCCGATCACGCGGTCGTCGAACCGGGCGCCGACGGCAATCAGCACGTCGCAGTACTGCATCGCCATGTTCGCTTCGTAGTTGCCATGCATGCCAAGCATGCCGACGAACTGCTTGTCGGTCGCCGGGTAGGCGCCGAGGCCCATCAGCGTATTGGTGCACGGCGCGCCGAGCGTGCGCACGAGCTTCGTGAGCTGCTCCGAACAGTCCGACAGGATGACGCCGCCGCCGGCGTAGATCATCGGGCGCTTGGCGTCGAGCAACAGCTGTACCGCCTTCTTGATCTGGCCCTGATGCCCCTTGATGATCGGATTGTACGAACGCATCGTCACCGATTTCGGGTACTCGTACTCTGCCTTCGCGATCGTGATGTCCTTCGGGATATCGACCAGCACCGGGCCAGGGCGGCCGGTCTTCGCAATGTAGAAGGCCTTCTTGATGGTGCTGGCGATGTCCTTCGCGTCCTTGACCAGGAAATTGTGCTTCACGCACGGACGCGTGATGCCGACCGTGTCGCACTCCTGGAAGGCGTCCTGGCCGATGGCGGCCGTCGGCACCTGGCCGGAAATGATCACCATCGGGATGGAGTCCATATACGCCGTGGCAATGCCGGTGATGGCATTGGTGACACCGGGACCGGACGTGACGAGCGCAACCCCTACACGGTCAGTCGAGCGCGAGTAGGCATCGGCCGCATGCAGCGCGGCCTGTTCGTGCCGGACGAGTACATGGCGTACCGCGTCCTGCTTGAAAAGCTCGTCGTACAGGTACAGGACGGCACCGCCCGGATACCCGAACACGTATTCGACCTTTTCTTCCGCAAGGCACCTGACTACAATTTCCGCTCCGGTCAATAGCATTGAACCACCTGTATAAAATTTCCGGAAAAGCGCCAGAGGGTAGCCTGCACCTGTTGTGTGGTCAAGGCATTTGTCCGCCGCCGGCCCGACGATCCGGGCTGATCCGGGCGCCCCGTCCGTCGGGAACCTGGCCCCCATCCGATCGATCCAGAACACACTGACCGTTCGGCGCAGATCACCCCTAGAAGGAATCAATCTGGCTTCCAGAGAAGAATTGTCGAACTTTCTCGCCGCCGTGGAACGTCGTGCCTTCAAACAGGCTGTTTTCGCGCTGCGCAACGACGAATCCGCGCTCGACGCCGTGCAGGACGCAATGCTCAAACTGGCCGAAAAGTACAGTGACCGGCCGGCGGGCGAGTTTCCCATGCTGTTCCAGCGCATCCTGCAGAACGTCATCCGCGACGCATTCCGGCGGCGCAAGGTACGCTCGACCTGGACGACACTGCTGTCGGCCTTTTCGGGCGCGGATGACGATGACGATTACGACCCGCTTGACACCATGGTGGTCGACGACCCGTCATCACTCGGCCGCAGCCCGGAGCAGAACGTCGGGCAGGCGGAGGTGATGGCGCTCATCGAGCGGGAGATTGCCCGGCTCCCGGGCCGTCAACGAGAGGCATTCCTGATGCGTTACTGGGAAGAAATGGATATTTCCGAAACCGCGGCGGTCATGGGCTGCTCCGAGGGCAGCGTGAAGACGCACTGCTCGCGCGCGACGCACTCTTTGGCCGCCGCCCTGAAACTGCGCGGCGTCAAGCTATGAACAATCCCGTCATCAGGCCCGAGCCGACCGGGCTCGAACAGGCAGCGGTCGGCCAGCGCGCACATGCCGCACTGGAAGCCGCGAGCGCCGGACTGGCGCCCGACATCGTGTTCCGTCTGAGCCAGTCGCGCGAGAAAGCGCTTGCGCTGCATGCATCGAAACGCCGGACGCCGATCGCCCTGTTTCAGCTGGCCGGCCTTCCGGGCACCGGCCAGCACTGGCTGCGCGACGTCATCACGCCGGCGCTCGGTATCGTCATGCTGGCTGCGGTCGCCACTTTTGCCGGGCAATATGCCGCGAACGCCAATCACAGCGAAGTCATTGAAATCGACAGTACACTGCTGACCGACGACCTGCCGATCGATGCCTACCTCGACCGGGGCTTTGCCGCTTGGGTCGCGCACCAGGGAGGTGTCTGATGCGCACCCTGCTGTGCGTGGTTTCGGTACTGCTGGCCTTCACCGCAGCCGTCCCTGCACAGGCCGGCGAGCAGCCCGGCTGGCAGCAACTGAGCGCGGCGCAGCGCGATGTGCTCGCGCCGCTGGGGGGTGACTGGAACCACCTTGACGATGACAGGCGCCGGAAATGGCTCGAACTGGCGCAGCGATTTCCGTCGATGACACCCGATGAACAGGCGCGCATGCGCGCTCGCATGAGCTACTGGTCCAGCCTTACACCGGAGGAGCGGGTCGAGGCACGCGAGCGCTACAAGCGCCTGCAGGCCATGCCGCCCGATCAACGCGAAGCACTTGCGCGCAAGTGGGAAGCCTACGAAAGCCTGTCGCGCGAAGAACGCAAACGCTTCAATGACAGTCAACGCCCGGCAGAGAAAGCGCCGGGAGCCGCCGCCGCGACCCCGTTACGCAAGTAAACTGTGCATGTTCTCCACGGTTCGCCGGAGTGCGCTTCGCATTCCAGCCAGCCTTGGGTCGCCATTTCACGCTGCCTGACTGCCCGATGTCCGACCTCATCCGTTTTCCGGCCGCCGGCCTGCGCCGCCGCCTCGCCTCGTTGCTGTACGAATCCCTGTTGTTGCTGGGCGTGCTGGCCGCTGGCTTCATGCTGCCATATCTGTTGATAGGCCTGTTCTTCGAGGTCGCACCACAGGGCTGGTTTGCCTGGCTGCACGCCGGTGCGCTGCTCGGCCTGTATTTCGTGCATTACTGGCATACCGGCGGGCAGACGCTGGCCATGCAGACCTGGGGCATCCGGGTGGTCGACGCGACGCAGGACAACCCACCGCACTGGCGCCGCGCCATGCTGCGCTATCTGCTGAGCTGGCCTTCGGTGCTGTTCTGCGGCGCCGGACTGATCTGGGCACTGTTCGATCGCGAGCGCCAGTTTCTGCATGACCGGCTGGCCGGCACGCGGGTGATCCGCGTCAAGTAACCTGCCAGGAAGGTCTGGTGGAGTAGACGTTCATCGCCGGTCTTCCCACCACAGCATGGCGGCTGCAGCGAACATGAAGAGCAGTCCCGGCGTCAGCGCCGCCGCATAGGGCGGCCACGAATTGATGGCGCCCAGGTTGGAAAACAGCCCGTTCAGCATGTGGAAGAACACGCCGATCATCACGCCGGTAAACACCTTGATGCTGACCGCGGCATTGCGGTTGTGCATGTAGGCAAACGGCAACGCAAGCGCCAGCATCACGATGCAGGCGAGCGGATAGGTAAATTTCTTCCACAACGCAATTTCGTAGCGACCGGTTTCCTGCCGGTTGTCGACCAGGTGCTGGATGTAGTGCCAGAGCTTCCAGGCCGACATGCGTTCGGGCACGACCAGCATGACACTCATCACATCGGGGCTCAGACCCGATTCCCACACCAGGCTGTCCGATCGGCTCACCCGCGCACCCTTGTTGGTGAACTCGGTGCGGGTGACGTCGGTCAGCGTCCAGCCCTCGGGCGGCAGATAGGCGGCCCCGGCGGCTTCGAGCACCGACAGCAGCACACGGCTGTCGTTGAACTCGAAAATGCGAAGCTGCTGCAATTTGCCATCGGGCGTCACGCTGCCCACATTCACGAAGTCGTTCTCGTCCTTGATCCAGAAGCCGCTGCGGAATTCGCTGGTCAGCAACTGCGAGCGGGCGGCGAGCTTCAGTTCCTGCGCCGCCTTCTCGGCGGGCGGTGCAACGAACTCGCCGGTGACGAAGGTCAACACCACAAAGGGCAGCCCGATACGTGCGAGCAGACGCAGGAGTTGCGGCGTGGACACGCCCGACACCCGCAGCACGGTGATTTCGGAATGGCGCGACAGTGTGGTCAGCGAATACAGCCCGCCGATCAACACTGCGATCGGCAGCGTTTCGTACACTCGACCGGGCATGGTCAATACCGTGTACATCACCGCATGTTCGAGCCCGTAATTGCCGCGCCCGAGGTTGTCCAGTTCGTTGATCAGGTCGAAAAAGCCGAACAGTCCGAGAAAGGACGCCAACACCAGCAGGGTGGCCAGCACGACTTCGCGACGCAGGTAGCGTTCGTGTATGAGCATGGTCAGCGGTTCGCCCAGGCCCGTGGAACGTGAGCGTATGCGCGCCACGCAAACAGGAGGGCGAGCAGCAGGAACATGCCACCGTGCAGCGACCACAGTGCGCCGGACAGCGACAGCTTGCCCTGTGCAACCCAGGCCTGTGTGATGCTCAGCAGGTTCGAATACATCAGGTAGATCAGCAGCGCGGTCAGCAGATTGGTGGCGCGGCCGGCGCGCGGATTGACGAACGAAAGCGGAATCGCCAGCAGCGCCAGATTGATCGCAGCGATCGGCAGCCCGATGCGGAACGCCAGTTCGCCATTGTTCGGCGGCGTCGGATCGGCCAGAAGTTCCTCGACGGTGCGCAGATAAGGTCGTGACTCCACGCCCTGCGCTTCACGCGTTTCGATGCGCACCGCGTAGCGCTCGAATTCCATCACGCGATACTCCGGACTGCCCGGCACGCCCTCGTAGCGACGCCCTTCGAGCATCACGACGAAGCGGTCGCCGTTGTCCACCGTCTGCGTGTAGCCGTCGCCGGCCACCATCACCCCCAGCTTGCCCCTGTCGGTCGTGCTGACGAAGATGTTCTTCACCGCACCGTCCTTGCCCTCGCCGCTTTCCACGAAGAATACGCGGTCTGCCTGGGACGACTCGCGGAAGCTGCCGGGCGACATCTGGGCCACGTCATCGCGATTGCTCATGCGGGTGCGGAATTCGGCGCTCTTGTTCAGCGCCCAAGGCGCCAGATAGAGCGACAGCACCGCCACCAGCACGGTCAGCGGCACGGCAAACACCAGCACCGGGCGTATCCAGGCGGTCAGGGACACGCCGGTCGAAAACCACACGACCATTTCCGAATCGCGCCAGCTGCGCGACATCGACAGCAGGATGGCGATGAACAGCGTGAGCGACAGGATGACCGACATGTAGCGCAGCGCGCCGAAGCCGAGCAGCGCCATTACCGCTTCGGATGCCACCTTTCCGCCGGCCGCCTGTCCGAGCAGGCGGACGAGCTGCGTGGACAGCACGATGGCAAACAGGGCCACGAAGACCGTCAAGGCTGTGCTGGCGAATTCGCGCAGGGCGGCGCGCTGGAAGATCAAGCCTGGGGCTCCGTGCGGAACAACTCGGCGCCGGGGCACCGAGCAGCGTTCTTTTTTGACTCGTGTGCGGCTTCACGCCGATAATCAGGCGGTTTGAAGCGGCGCGAATTGACTTGAGGAGAAGCGGGTGGAATTTAGCATAAAGAGCGGCAGCCCCGAGAAACTGCGCACGGGCGCACTGATCGTCGGCGTCTACGAATCCCGCAAGCTCACAGCCGCTGCTGCTGCGCTGGACGCGGCGAGCAAGGGCCGCATCGGCGAAATCACCGGCAGCGGCGACATGGAAGGCAAGGCGGGCAGCACGCTGCTGCTGCACAAGCTGCCCGGCGTTGCCGCCGAGCGCGTACTGTTGGTCGGTCTGGGCAAGGAGAAGGAATTCGGCGCCCGCGAATACCGCGATGCCGTCGCTGCAGCCGTGCGCGCGCTGCGCGACACGGGTGCTTCCGACGCGGTGTGCGCGCTGGCCGACGAGGCGCCGCGCAAGTCCGGCGGCGCACGCGCGCTGCGCCAGGCGGCGAGCACCGTGCTCGACGTGCTGTACCGCTACGACACGCACGCGCGCCACAAGAAGGATGAATCGCGTGCGCTGGCAAAGATGGCCTTCACGCTACCGAAGAAATGCAGCGCCAGTGCAGCCGACGAGGCGCTGGTGCAGGGTGCCGCCATCGGCCACGCCCTCGCCTTCACGAAAACCCTGGGCAATCTGCCGCCCAATGTCTGCACGCCGACCTATCTGGCCGAGCAGGCGCTCGAACTGGGCCGCAAGAGCGGCATCGCGGTGACCGTGCTGGAACGCGCCGACATGCAGAAACTGGGCATGGGTTCGTTGCTGTCGGTGTCAGCGGGCACCCGCCAGCCACCGAAATTCATTGCCATGGAGTATCGCGCCGGCAAGAAGGCCGATGCACCGGTGGTGCTGGTCGGCAAGGGCGTCACGTTTGACTCCGGCGGCATTTCGCTCAAGCCCGGTGAAGGCATGGACGAAATGAAGTACGACATGTGCGGCGCCGCCAGCGTGCTCGGCACGCTGCAGGCCATCGCGGCGATGAAACTGCCGATCAATGTGGTCGGCCTGATCCCGACGGTCGAAAACATGCCGGGCGGCGCGGCAACCCGTCCGGGCGATGTGGTCAAGTCGATGTCCGGCCAGACCATCGAAATCCTCAATACAGACGCCGAAGGCCGGCTCATCCTGTGCGATGCGCTGACCTACGCGGAACGTTTCGAGCCGGCCTGCGTGGTCGACATCGCCACGCTGACCGGCGCCTGCATCATCGCGCTCGGCCACGTCACCAGCGGCCTGATGGCGAACGACGACGCGCTGGCCGACGAATTGCTGGCCGCCGGCCAGAGCGCGCTCGACCGCGCTTGGCGGCTGCCGATCTGGGACGACTACCAGGAGCAGTTGAAGAGCAACTTCGCCGACATGGGCAATATCGGCGGTCGACCGGCCGGCTCCATCACCGCCGCCTGCTTCCTTTCCCGCTTCACGAAGAAGTACAAGTGGGCGCATCTGGACATCGCCGGCACGGCCTGGAAGAGCGGCAAGGACAAGGGCGCGACCGGCCGGCCGGTACCGCTTTTGGTGAATTTCCTGCTCGAACGCGCCGGCAAGCTCTGAGCCCATGCCCCGGGTCGACTTCCACCACGACGCGCCCGACAAGCTGCGCCACGCCTGCGAACTGGTCGCCGGCTGGCACGCTGCCGGGCGCCGGGTGTGGATCCATTGCGCCGACGACCTGCTCGCGGCGCGCATCGACCAGATGTTGTGGACGTTCGAGCACCTCGCCTTCGTGCCGCATGTGCGCGACGGCCACCCGCTGGCCGACACCAGCCCGGTGCGCATCGGTCGCGATCCTGCGCTGGCGCCGGCCGACGCGGTGCTGCTGAACCTGTCGGTCCAGGTACCTGAAGGCTTCGAGCAGCGCGAGCACATCGTCGAAATCGTCGGCCACGACGCCGAGGACCGCGAAGCCGCCCGCGCGCGCTTCGTGCTCTACCGGCAGCACGGCTGTGATCTGCACACCCGACACGCCACGGCGGAGACCGCATGAGTGATGACCTGCTTGGACGAGCAGACAGCCTGATGCGGCGCAGCCGCAGCTTTGTCGCCGGTCACGCCACGCCGGCCCCGGTCGACGACGGCATTCCGCTGCTGACCGAAGCCATCGATCTTGACGCGCTGATCGCCGTACCGGAACCGGAAGACCGGACGGAGGAAATCACCGCACAGGTCACCGCCGAAGTCACTGAACGCGTCACGGCCGAAGTGACTGCAGCCGTGACAGAGCGCGTCACCGCTGAAGTTGCGGCTGCGGTGGCGGCAGACGTAACGCAGCAGGTAACGACGGAAGTCACCGAACAGGTCACGCGCGACGTCACCGAGCGCGTCACGCGGGAAGTCGCCGCGCAGACACGGCTGGATCTGCTGGATGAGGCCCGCCATGCGGTCCGGGCGGAAATCAGAACGGAGCTCCGGGACGCGCTGCAGCAGAACACCTCGCATGCCCTCACGCAGCAGTTCAGTGATCTGGCGCCGCTGATCCAGAGCCTGATCGACGACTGGAGCCGCACCACCTTGCCGGCGCTGGTCGGGCTTGAACTGCGCGCCGCGCTCGAAGCCGCGATGGGTGCCGCCGTCGACAACGCCATGGCGCGCATCCGCGAACAGGCGGTGCTCGACCTGCGCGACACCATCGCCGGTGAAATCGAGGCGCGCAGCGTGGCAGTGGTCACCGCCGCGCTGTCCCGCGACCCGTCGGAAGCACCGGACCAGCCTCTATAATCGACGGTTTGCTTTCACGCGAACCCGTCATGACGCTGGCCAAGAGCTTCGAACCGGCCGACATCGAGCGCCGCTGGTACCCCGAGTGGGAATCGCGCGGCTACTTCGCTGCCGGTCTGGACACAGACACCCCGAACAAGCCCAACTTCTGCATCCTGCTGCCGCCGCCCAACGTCACCGGCACGCTGCACATGGGTCACGGCTTCAACCAGACCCTGATGGACGCGCTGACGCGCTACCACCGCATGCGCGGCGACAACACGCTGTGGCAGCCGGGCACCGACCACGCGGGCATCGCCACGCAGATCGTGGTTGAGCGCCAGCTCGACGCCCAGGGCATCTCCCGCCACGACCTCGGCCGCGAGGCATTCGTGAAGAAGGTGTGGGAGTGGAAGGAATTTTCCGGCTCGACCATCACGCGCCAGATGCGCCGGCTGGGCACCTCGCCCGACTGGACGCGCGAACGCTTCACGATGGACGAAGGCCTGTCGAAAATCGTCACCGAAACCTTCGTCCGCCTGCATGAAGAAGGCCTGATCTACCGCGGCAAGCGCCTCGTGAATTGGGACCCGGTGCTGGGCACGGCGGTGTCCGACCTCGAAGTGGTGCAGGAGGAAGAAGCTGGCTCGCTGTGGCACATCCGCTATCCGCTGGCCGATGGCTCCGGCCATCTGACCGTCGCCACCACTCGTCCGGAAACCATGCTGGGCGACGTCGCCGTGATGGTGCACCCGGAAGACGAACGCTACGCCGCGCTGATCGGCAAAACCGTGAAGCTGCCGCTGACCGACCGCGAAATTCCGGTCATCGCCGACGACTATGTCGATCGCGAATTTGGCACCGGCGTCGTCAAGGTGACCCCGGCGCACGACTTCAACGACTACGCGGTGTGGGAACGCCACAAGGACGACCTCAAGGCACAGCCCGGCGGCGGACTTTTGTCGGTTATCGGGCTCGATGGGCGAATGGTATCTGCGGGCAATAATCCAGCACTGAGTGCTCTAGCGAAGCTTCCCGATAACACCTATGTGCGCAGCAGTCCCGAGGAGGCTGGCGGCGGGTTCATGCCAGAATCGTTCGTCCCTATGGCTTATCAAGGACTTGACCGCTTCGCCGCCCGCAAGGCGATCGTCGCCGACCTCGAAGCTGCCGGCCTGCTGGACAAGACCGACAAGCACACGCTGAAGGTGCCGCGCGGTGACCGTACCAATGCGGTGATCGAGCCCATGCTGACCGACCAGTGGTTCGTCGCGATGAGCAAGCCGGGTGCCGACGGCAAGAGCATCACGCAGAAGGCGCTCGACGTGGTGGCCAGCGGCGAGATCCGCTTCCACCCGGAAAACTGGGTGAACACCTACAACCAGTGGCTGAACAACATCCAGGACTGGTGCATTTCGCGTCAGCTGTGGTGGGGCCACCAGATCCCGGCCTGGTACGACGACAGCGGAAACGTGTTCGTCGCGCACTCGGAAGCCGAGGCCTACCAGAAGTATTTCGAACATCTCGCGCAGGCGAATCCGGACCTGAAGCGCCTCGCCGTCGCCACCGCGATGGCGCGCGAAATGTCCGGCGACACGCTTCCGGACGTTGGCCGCAACTACGCGATCAAGGAAAACCTGCCGCTTCTCAAACGCGACGAAGACGTGCTCGACACCTGGTACTCGTCGGCGCTGTGGCCCTTCTCGACGCTGGACTGGACACCGGACTGGGAGCCGGGCAACCCGGAAAAGAGCAATCCGGCGCTCGACCTCTACCTGCCGTCGTCGGTGCTGGTGACCGGCTTCGACATCATCTTCTTCTGGGTGGCGCGCATGGTCATGATGACCACGCACATCACCGGGAAGATTCCGTTCCGCGATGTCTATGTGCACGGCCTGATCCGCGACGCGGAAGGCCAGAAGATGTCGAAGTCCAAGGGCAATGTGCTGGACCCGATCGACCTGATCGACGGCATCGCGCTTGACGACCTGGTAAAGAAGCGCACCACCGGCCTGATGAATCCGAAGCAGGCGGAACAGATCGAGAAGCGCACGCGCAAGGAGTTTCCGGACGGCATCCCCGCCTTCGGCACCGACGCGCTGCGCTTCACCTTCGCCTCGCTCGCCAGCCCCGGCCGCGACATCAAGTTCGACATGCAGCGCTGCGAGGGCTACCGCAACTTCTGCAACAAGCTGTGGAACGCCACCCGCTTCGTGCTGATGAACTGCGAAGGGCAGGACTGCGGGATGGCGCCGTGCAACGAAGACTGCGGCCCGGACGGCGCATTGCATTTCCAGGCGCCCGACCTGTGGATCGTCAGCGAATTGCAGCGCGTCGAAGCCGAAGTCGAGAAGCAGTTCGGCGACTACCGCTTCGACCTGGTGGCGCAGGCCATCTACCGTTTCGTGTGGGACGAGTACTGCGACTGGTATCTCGAACTGGCCAAGGTGCAGGTCCAGAACGGCACACCGGCGCAGCAGCGCGCCACGCGCCGCACCCTGCTGCGCGTGCTCGAAACCGTGCTGCGCCTGGCCCATCCGCTGATTCCGTTCATCACGGAAGAGCTGTGGCAGACGGTCGCACCGCTGGCGGCACGCAAGGAGGGCGATTCGATCCAGATCGTGCGCTATCCGCAGGCGGTGCCCAGCCGCATCGACGCGACGGCCGATGCCTGGGTGATCGAACTGAAGTCCATGGTCGACGCCTGCCGCAGCCTGCGTGGCGAAATGGGCGTATCGCCGGCGTTGAAGGTACCGCTGCTGGCCGCTGGCAATGTCGAGGCGATCACGGGCTACGCGCCCTACCTCGCGGCGCTCGCCAGGCTGAGCGAAGTACAGGCTGTCGGCGACGCGTTGCCGGCTTCGCCGGCACCGGTGCAGGTGGTCGGGGATTTCCGTCTGCTGCTGAAGATCGAGATCGACGTGGCCGCCGAGCGCGAGCGCATCGGCAAGGAAATCGCGCGAGTCAGCGGCGAGATCGCCAAGTGCGAAGCCAAGCTGGGCAACGAAAGCTTCGTCGGCCGTGCGCCGGCCAATGTGGTCGAACAGGAACGCAAGCGCATGACCGACTTTGGCGATCTGCGGGGCAAGCTGAAGGAACAGCTCGGCCGGCTGGGCTGAGACGCAGCGTCAGGGCGCACGGAGCAAACCTTGGCCCTGGCCGCCTGCAACAGCAGGCCTTTGCCGTGCAGGCGATCCGGTCGTCAGCCCTGCGATATGTCTCGTGCCTTACTTGCGGCGCAGCAGAAAGGCGAATTCCTTGTTCGCGTCGCTGCTTTCGAGCAGCGTGTTGCCGGTCTGGCGTGCAAAGGCTTCGAAGTCGCGCACCGCACCGGGGTCGGTCGCGACCACGCGCAATACCTGGCCGCTGCTCATTTCGGACAGCGCCTTCTTCGTGCGCAGGATGGGCAGCGGACAATTCAGGCCGCGCGCATCGAGTTCCTTGTCGAATTCCATGTCTGCTCCGGTCGCTCGGGTCGCGATGAAAGGAGCGCGAGTTTACACCGGTCCGCCCGGACCGGTGTTCACAGCCCGTCGCGCTTGAGTTCAGCCAGCTTCTCGCGCAGTTCGCGCAACCGCGCGTCGACCACCGACTGTTGATAAAAGTCGCCATCGGCAGCGCGTTGAGCGATCTCGAGCTGTTCGATCGCCGCCTGATACTGGCCGTTGAGCGCGTAGGCTTCGGCCTGCGCGCGGTGCTGCGCCAGCCGCTGGTCGAGCAATGCATGGCTGCGTGCCTGGTAGCGATACAGGCGCGGGTCCTGCGTATAGGCCAACACCTCGTCATTGATCAGTGCGAGTGCCTCGGCTGCTCGCCGGTCGGCGAGCAGCGCCTCGATCAGACCGTAGGTGAGCGCGCGCGAACGCGAACGCTTCAAACCGTCGCGAAAGCGCTCGATGGCGCCTTTGGCATCACCCGATTCGAGAAGGATCAGGCCGGCAAGATTGTCGAGCATCGGTGATTCGAAGCGCTCGGCACGCAGCCCGTCCACCTCTAGCTGTGCGCGGGCAAAATCGCGCTGGCGCAATGCGGCATGTGCCAGACCGAAACGCGCGGCGAGCCGGATGCTGCCCTGCACGTCGCGCAAGCGATTGTCGAATTCGGCCAGCGCCTCCCTTGCATCGCCTTCATAGGCGCGCAGCTTGGCGCGCACCAGCAGAAAATCGAGGCTGTCCGGCACCTGTCTGTAGGCGGTTTCCTCGATACGGGCGCTGGCGTCGGTGATGCGTTCGACCGTCAGGGGGTGGGTGCGCAGATAGGCCGGCGAATTGCTCTCGTAGAAGCGCGCCGAACGCTGCATGCGTTCGAAGAAGGCCGCCATGGCGCGCGTGTCGAACCCTGCGCTGTCAAGCATCTGCAGTCCGATGCGGTCGGCTTCGCGCTCGAAATCGCGCGTGTAGGCAAGTTGCGACGCGACCGTCGCCGCCTGGCCGGCTATGAGGGCGCCCTGCGCGACCTGCGAGTTGCCGCGCGCCGCCAGTACCGCAATGACCAGCGATGCCAGCGCAAGGATGGTCGACTGCCCGCGATTGGAGAACTGACGCGCGATGTGACGCTGCGTCACGTGTGAAATCTCGTGCGCGATGACGGACGCCAGTTCGGATTCGCTCTGCGCGGTGACGATCAGTCCGCTATGCACGCCGATGAAGCCACCCGGCCAGGCAAAGGCGTTCAGGCTCGGATCGCGCAGCGCGAACAGTTCGAAGTCCTGCGTCGATCCGGGCAGCTTATCGGTGAGCCGGTCGGCGAGATGATTGAGGTAACCGTTGATTTCCGGGTCATCGACGTACGCACGCTCGCGCACCCGCATGTCGCGCCACAACGCAAGGCCGATGCGATTCTCCAGCGCGGGTGACAGGTCAGCCTGAGCCGAGTCGCCCAGATCGGGCAGCGGTTGCGCGGGTACGGACAAGGGCAGCAGAAGGACGGCAACGACAGCGGTGCGCAGGCTGCGGCGGGTGAAGAAGTGACTCATGGCGATGCTATGATAACGAAGCGAAGTGAACGATCGTTCGGTTCCGGTACCCCGGCCCGTACCGTCGCTCCGCAGCCCGGACAGCCCGCTGCACGACCGGCGGCAACCGGGCACCCGCAGGGCGTCGCCTGCCATGTTCCACAGGCATTGCCAGACAGCCATCCTCACCCATTCACGCCTACGCACCCGATGTCATCGATTCCGGTTGGTTCGCACGCCCTGCTGCTGATTGAAGACGTGCCCGAGGATGTGAAGCTCATCACCACGGCACTGCGCACCATCGTGCCTGCCGACCAGATCAAGGTCGTACCGTCGGGCGAGGAAGCGCTCGACTACCTGTTCGGTCACGGCAACTACGCCGGACGCGATACGCGGTACCAGCCCGCGCTGATCATGCTGGACCTCACGCTGCCGCGCATCAACGGCATGGAAGTGCTGCGTCTGGTGCGCGCCGACCCGCAGACGCATGTGTTGCCGGTGGTCGTCGTGTCCGCCTCCTCGCAGCAGCGAGACATCCGCACCGCGGCCCAGCTTGGCGCCAACAGCTTCGTCCGCAAGTCGCTCGACTTCGTGAGCTTTTCCGAAACGCTGACGCTGCTGGCCCGCTACTGGCTCGAACTGAACATCCAGCCGCCGCATCCGTCGGCGATGGCGCGCTGAGGCTGCGAACCATGAGTGCCGACAAGCCGCTGAACCCTCAGTTGACCCATTTCGACGCCGAAGGCCAGGCCCACATGGTCGATGTCGGCGACAAGGCGCACACCGCGCGCGTGGCGCGCGCCGCCGGGTCGATCACCATGCTGCCCGCCACCTTCGAGCTGGTGCGCGACGGCACCGCGAAGAAGGGCGACGTTCTGGGCGTGGCGCGCATCGCCGGCATCCAGGCCTCGAAGCGCACGTCCGACCTGATTCCGCTGTGCCATCCGATTGCCCTCACCAAGGTCAGCGTGGATTTCACGCTCGATGCAGCCGGCAGCACGGTGCATTGCGAAGTCACCGCGCGCACCACCGGCCAGACCGGCGTCGAGATGGAAGCGCTCACCGCGGTCAGCGTGGCCCTGCTGACCATCTACGACATGTGCAAGGCGGTGGACCGCGGCATGCAGATCGGTGACATCCGCCTGCTCGAGAAAGCCGGCGGCAAATCGGGGCACTGGCAGGCGGACTGAATCGGGCCGCGCCGCCGCAAGGTGACGAAGCCGGGCCGTTTCGTTCTACCATCGGCGCCTTCCGGGCAATGACGCCCGATGCGACAGGACAGTCATGGGCCGGGAAACGGAACTCAAGCTGGCGCTCGCCGAACACGGATGGCGTGCCTTTTCGCGGCACCCCCTGCTCCGTCAGGCGGTCACCGCGCCGCAGACGCACACCTTGCGCAACCTCTATTTCGACACGCCGGATTTCCGCCTGCGCGAGCAGCGCGTGGCGCTGCGATTGCGCCGCGTCGGACGGCGCTGGCTGCAGACTGTGAAATGCGCAAGCGCTGCCAGCGCCGGCCTGTCCTCCCGCCCCGAGTGGGAACAGCCCTTTACCGGCCAGTTCGATTTTTCGCAGGTCGATGACGCCGCGCTGCGCCGCCTGCTCGAAGGGCTGCGTGACCGCGGCTTGCTGGCGCAGGTGTTCGAGACGAATTTCGAGCGGCGCGAATGGCGTTTCGCGGCGGGTGACGGCGAACTGCTGTTGATGGCCGACCGCGGCATGATCGAAGCGGGCGGGCGGCGCGACAGCATTTCGGAGCTGGAACTGGAACTGGCCGGCGCACCGATCGAAGCGCTGCTCGACCATGCCGACACCCTGGTGCGCACCCTGCCTCTGCGTGCCGAATCGCGCAGCAAGGCGCAGCGCGGATACGCACTGATCGAAGACAAGCCGTATCAGCCGGTGCGTGCCACGCGTTCGCCGGTCGATCCACAGGGCGGTGCGCAGGACGCCTTCCGCGCGGTCGCGCTGGATTGCATCCAGCACTACCAAGCCAACGAAGTCGGTGCGCTGCAGTCCGACGCGCCGGAATTCATTCACCAGATGCGGGTGGCGCTGCGCCGGCTGCGCAGTGCGCTGCGCCTGTTCGCGCCGGCGCTGCCCGAAGGCATGGCGGCCGATCTCGCGTTGCCGCTGCGCGCGCTTGCCGGTGATCTGGGTGAGCTGCGCGATCGGGACGTGCTGCAATCCGAACTGCTCGCGCCCGTGCTGTCCCACGACGCGGCCGCTAATCTGCACGCACTCGATGGCGCGCTTCATGCCACCCGGCAGCAGGTGCGCGACCGCGTGCAGAAAGCGCTGCAGGACGGCCGGCAGGCACGTCTGATGATGGCGCTGCTGCGTGCGCTGCATGAACTGCCGCCGGGCGGTGAAGGCAATCTGCGCACGCTGGCGCACAAGCGTCTGGCCCGTGCCCATGCGCGCATGGTCGATGGCTGCCGGCACGCGGCCGAAGGCGACATCGGGGCACTGCATGCGCTGCGCATCGACATCAAGCGGCTGCGCTACGCGATCGAATTCTTTGCGCCGCTGCTCGGCCCGCGCAAGACCAAACGGGCGATCGGCGCACTGATGCAGGCGCAGGAAGATCTCGGCTTCCTGAACGACCTGAGCCAGGCCGGCCCGCGCCTGCTCGCCGCTGCCGGCGACGACCCCGAACTCGTGGCGGCCGTGGCGTTGATCGCACGTCATCACCTTCCGCGCTACCGCAGGATCGTCGGCGATGCCCCGAAACTGCTGAAACGCCTGTCGCGCATGCCTTTGCCACGCTGACATCGCCGTGCGTTCATTCCACTGTCACGCCCGGCGCCCACACTGCCGCGCGCCCTGAAAATGATGGAGGAAACAGACATGGAATTGATACTGTGGCGCCACGCGGAGGCCGTCGACACCCTGCCCGACGCGACACGCCGCCTGTCCGGCCGCGGCGAGCGCCAGGCCGCACAGATGGCTGCATGGCTCAAGCCCCGGCTGCCGAAGCAGACCCGCATTCTGGCCAGCCCGGCCACCCGCTGCCAGCAGACCGCACAGGCGCTCGGCCTCGAGTTTGAAACGTCCCGCCTGTTGTCGACCGACAGCTCGGTCGCCGACCTGATCGCCGCCTCCGAGTGGCCGACCGGCGGCGGCGCAGCGCTCATCGTCGGCCATCAACCCACGCTCGGCCAGCTCGCCGCGCTGCTGCTGTCCGGTCAGGAAGCGGACTGGACCGTGAAGAAGGGCGCGGTGTGGTGGTTCAGCAACCGGGTGCGGGACGGGGAGACGCAGACGGTGTTGCGGGCATCTTTGACAGCCGAACTGCTGCAGTCGCAGTGAATGAGTGCCTGGGCGCGCTTCGTCGGTGGTCTCGTGATGATGTCGTGCCTGTGGGGTGGCGTTGTCCTTGACGCGGCAGCGCAGGAACTACGATCGACCTGCGCTGAAAATCTTCGAAACAGCGTGCGTGCTGCAGCTCAGTCTAGAGAACTCCCGGGTCTGCAGTTTGCATTGCTGCATCAAAGCGGCGAATTCGTCGAGCTTGCGGTCGGCGAAGCGTCGCCAGGCAAGCCGCTCACCGTCAAGCAGCCCCTGCGCATCGCCAGTCTGTCGAAAGTACTGACGGGGCTCGCGGCGCTCGAAGCCGACCGATCGGGCCTGCTGCCGCTCGACAGCTATCTGATCGACGCGCTCGATCTGTCGCGAAAGTCTGTTGGCGAAGGGGCGGGCTCGATCCGCATACGTGACCTGCTTGCCCACCGAAGCGGACTCGCGCGCACCGACGGACTCGACGAAACGCTGCGCCCCCGGCCACGCTGTCCGGGCCGGTCGGCCGAAGTGCTTGCTGAGCCGCTTGCACGCCGCCCCGGCGAACGGTTTGAATATTCGAACATGGGGTATTGCCTGGTCGGCGAAGCGCTGTCGAAGGCGCACCATGCACCTCTCTCGGAAGTCATCGGCAGCATGGTGGAACGCCACATCGGGGCATCGTCACTCCGCGTTCATGACGGCCGCAGCACGGCCGTGCTGTATCACCCCAGCCCGGACGACAGGGCTGACGATCCGGCACGCTACCGATTCAATTACAGCGCAATGCTGGCCAGCGGCGGCTTCGAATCGACCGCAACGGATCTTGCACGACTGATGCACGCCGCATTCGACAGGACAAGCCTGGATCTTCTGGACATCGCACCTGATGCGTGCCGGCGCCTCACCGGGCGGCGCAACTGCCACGGCCTGATATTCCATGTTGAGCGTCGCTTCGGCGATCCCGCCGTTTTCTGGCGCGATGGCAGCCTCCCGGGCACGACTGCACTTGCGGCAATCACGGCGGATGGCGCATGGACATGGGTTGCGCTTTCGAATCAGCGCCGTACAAATTGGCAGGGATGGAATGAATCGTTACTGCAGGCACTTGATGAAGGCGCCCGCGCGTTCAATCAATGCACAAGCACTCGTGCTCAGACGATGCCCGGGATAAAGCGATAGGGAACACGCTGCATGTATTCGCGATAGCCATTGTCGGTCATCAGCAGATGACGCTCCTCGGTCAGCGCACGTGCGATGTAGATCGTTGTCCAGCCGCACAGGGACAACAGGATGGCGACCACTTCCAGCGGCGACCGCTGCACGGCCAGCCACAGCACGGGCATGGCACCCAGCCACCACGCCAGATTCTTGAATGTGTAGGCGGGATGGCGAATGAAGCGATAGACCCCCGTATCCACAATACCGCGATTGGTGAGGTTGCTGGCCTTGAAGCCAAGACTCAGGCTGGCCGCGCTATAGACAACGAATGTCAGCAACACGGCGAGATTCAATGCGAACTGCACACCCACAGCATCGGCCGCGGGTGAATCCGTGCTGTACCAGCCGATGAATGATTTCAGACCAAGATTGAAAGGTGGGTAACAGATGATGCAGACCAGCCATCCCGACAACGTCGGATCGACCGATACAAAAGTATTCTTCAGTTTCGGGTGATCCACCATGTAACCGATGGTGAAGAAGAACACATCAAAGAAGATCACTAGATGAATGAGCTTCGCATGCAGCACCTTGTTGTAGAGCTCCATCCAGTTCATCGAAGCCGCGGCTGCGCCATTCAGCGTGGCTGACAGATCGAAGAACCCGGAAAGATGCTGCGCGAGCCACGACACCATCAGCGGCGCAAAGAAGAATTTCAAAAGCAGGATGCGCGCCGCGAGCGATTCGGCATTCGAAAACCGCCGTTTTTCAAGCATCAAAGTTCGGCACGCACGTGCCACGACCAGCGCCTTCGACTCACCGTCTGAATGACGGTAATAAAACGGTAGGGCTATCGCGTAGGCGATGACCACCCATGCGTAGATATTGAAGATCGAAAGGTGCAGCTCACTGCCTTCCAACTGGAAGCTGACTGTCTTGTTCAGCAATTCAACGTGCCACGGGCTGATCCGCGTGTAGTACGTCAGACCGAAGCCGAGGAACAGAAGGGTGGCGAGGTAGCTGTAGAGGCGCATGGCGTCAGAATCAAAAAAGTGAAGGCCCCTTCCGGGGCCTTCACTAGTGGCGTCTAAACCTCTATTAGCCACCAGTACTGCTGGTCGAGCTCGTTGAGCTGGTTGAGCTGGTTGAGCTGGTTGAGCTACTCGCCGCAGCCACATTGTTCTTCTCAATGGCCGACTTCGCGGCCGTATTGGTGACAGTTGTCGTATTTGTCCAAGTGATGTTGGCGGATGTCGTACCTGCTGCCGGCGTGGAGGGAGTCATCGTAACCACTAATCCGTCGACATTCGTACCAATTCCTGCAGCCGCAAAGGTAAGTGTTATGACACCGTCAGCTACCGTTGCGGAAGCTACCTCCTTCGTCGGCGTAAAAGCGGCGATGTTGTTTTGGCCAGTATCGCAGTCAGTGCGAACACCACCGTTGTCCTGAATGCAAATTGCAACCGCAGTCTTGAGTCCGGTTACTGAACTCAGCGCACTTCCAACTTTCGCACGGATCGTATAGTCCTGATACTGCGGAATCGCGATCGCCGCGAGAATACCGATGATGGCAACCACGATCATCAGTTCGATCAGCGTAAAGCCTTGTTGAACCTTTTTCATATCACTCTCCTGAAATTTGAACGGAACGGGCGCCTGTGCGCTCAGGGTGATATCGAGCAAGGCGGGTGCCAGCTTTAGCGATTTTTTACAAATGATTGATTTACAGTATTTTTTATTTCCGCTTGTGCTGACACAGTCCGAAACAGATGCCTGCGTGCTGACGCGCACAGGCAGCATGTGACGCAAATTGTCAGTTCAGGGCTGGAAGCCGGGGATGGACGACAGGTCGACGTCGTCGATCTGTTCCGGGTCGAGGAAGGTTTCGGCGTACTTGAGATAGACCTTCTGACGCACGAACACGTCGAACAGGTCGGGATCGATGTGGCCGTTCAGGCGGAACTTGCCGAGGATGTGCAGGGCTTCCGACAGTCGCATCGGGCGTTTGTACGGCCGGTCCTTCGCGGTCAGCGCCTCGAAGATGTCGGCGATGCCCATGACCCGCGCCTGCACGCTCATCTGGTCGCGCGCCAGTCCGCGCGGATAACCCTTGCCGTCCATGCGCTCGTGGTGACCTCCGGCGTACTCCGGCACATTGGTCAGGTGGCGCGGCCAGGGCAGCGCTTCGAGCATGCGTATCGTCGATACGATATGGTAGTTGATGATTTCCCGCTCGGCAGCCGTCAGCGTGCCGGCGCGTATGGTCAGGTTTTCGACCTCTTCCTCGCTCAGGCAGGACCGTTCCGAGCCCTGTGAATCGGTCCAGCGCCAGCGGCGGGCGATCGCATGTACCCGCTCTACGTCGGCATCGCTCATGCGTTCGGAACCGATGTTGGCGTGGTGCAGGAAGGCGCGGTCTTCGTCGATGTCGCGCAGCCGGTCGGCGCCGTGGCGTTCGATCTGGGCCAGCACGGCCGGCGAGGCGTTGGGGCCGGCAGCGAAGCGGCTGTTGAGGGTGGCCAGTTCGATGTCGCGCCGGATCAGTTCGAAGCGGGTATCAATCAGTTCGATGCGGTCGAAAATGGTCTGCAGCTTGGTGGCCTTGTCGACCACGTGCACGGGCGTCGTGACCTTGCCGCAATCGTGCAGCAGACCGGCGATCTTCAGTTCGTAGCGGTCGGCTTCGGTCATCGTGAAGCCGGCGAGCGGGCCATCCTGCGTGTCATTCACGGCTTCGGCCAGCATCATCGTGAGCGTCGGCACGCGCTGGCAGTGGCCACCGGTGTACGGCGACTTTTCGTCGATCGCGTTGTTGATCAGCGTGATGAAGGATTCGAACAGGGCTTCGAGCTGGCTCACCAGCTGGCGGTTGGTCAGTGCGATGGCGGCCTGCGAGGCCAGGGATTCGGCCAGCTGGCGGTCCGAGCCGGAAAAGATGCCGACGGCGCCGGTGACCGGATGCACGGCGTTGATCAACTGCAGCACGCCGATGACCGCGCCCTCGTGGTTCATCATCGGCACGGTCAGGAAACTGGTCGAGCGGTAGCCGGTGCGTGCGTCGAAGGCGCGCGTGCCGGAAAAGTCGAAACCTTCTGCGCGGTAGGCATCGGCAATGTTGACCGTCTGCCTGTTCAGCGCGCTGTAGGCCGCCACCATGGACAGGTTGGGCGAGCCGTCGTCGAGGTGCAGCGACAGCGGCGGAAAGGCGATCGGCTTGCCGGTGCTGCCCCCCATCGCAATACCCAGCGAGTCGGTACGCAGGATTTCGAAGCGCAGGTGCTCGCCCGCTTCGTCGATGCGGTACAGCGTACCGCCGTCGGCATGGGTGATGGTTTTGGCCGCCAGCAGGATCTTTTCGAGCAGCGCATCGATGTTGCGCTCGTTCGACAGCGCGCTGCCGATCTCGTTGAGCTGTTCCAGGCGCCGCAGCAGATCGTCGAGGGTATCCATGGCGTGCGTTCCGGTCGGCGCCCGCGGCCTACTTGATGCAGACCGCGCGAACCTGCTTCATGTCCGTCGCGCCCGACAGCACCTTTTCCATGCCGTCCATCTTCAGCGTGCGCATGCCTTCCTGCAGCGCAGTCGCCAGCATGGTGGCCACGCGTTCACGCTCCTGGATGTTCTTCTTGATCGCGTCGGTGCCGATCATCAGTTCGTGCAGGCCAAGCCGCCCGCGATAGCCGGTTTCACCGCACTCCGGACAACCTTTGGCTCGGTAGAGCGTGAAGCGGCCCTTGTCGTCGGCGTAAGCCTTCTTCCACTCGTTGAAGATGCGCGTCTTCGCACCTTCGGCATCAACCACGAAATCGGGCGTATTGCGCATTTCCTCGCAGTACTCCTGCAGGAACTGCTTCATTTCGTCGTCGCTCGGATGCCAGGCTTCCTTGCACACCGGACACAGCCGCTTGGCGAGACGCTGAGCCAGCACGCCGAGCAATGCGTCGGCGAAGTTGAAAGGGTCCATGCCCATGTCGAGCAGGCGCACGATGGATTCCGGCGCGCTGTTGGTGTGCAGCGTCGAGAAGACCAAGTGGCCGGTGAGCGAAGCTTCGATGCCGATCGCCACGGTTTCCTTGTCGCGCATTTCACCAACCATGATCACGTCCGGGTCGGCCCGCAGGAAGGCGCGCATGATGGCCGGAAAATCCAGCCCCGCCTTCTTGTTGATCTGTACCTGCCGCAAGCCCTTCTGCGTGATTTCGACCGGGTCCTCGGCGGTCCAGATCTTGGTTTCCGGCGTGTTGATGTAGCCGAGGATGGAATGCAGCGTGGTGGTCTTGCCGGAGCCGGTCGGGCCGCAGACGAAAAACAGGCCGTAGGGCTTGCTGACCGCCTCCTTCAGCCTGCCGAGGTTCACCGGCAGCACGCCCAGCTTGTCCATCGGAATCGGCTCGCCGGCAGCGAGGATACGCATCACGACATCTTCGACGCCGCCAGCCGAGGGAATGGTCGCGACCCGCAGTTCGATGTCGAGCGGACCGAACTTGCGGAACTTGATCTTGCCATCCTGCGGCTTGCGACGCTCGGAAATGTCGAGGTCGCACATGATCTTCAGGCGGGTGACCAGCGCGCTCCGGTAGCTGGCGGGCACTTCGATGTACGGGTGCAGCGTACCGTCCTTGCGGAAACGCACATGGGTCTTGTCCTTGCCCGGGCGCGGTTCGATGTGGATGTCGGATGCGCCCTGCTGGTAGGCGTCGATGATGATCTTGTTCACCAGCCGCACCAATTCGTTGTCGGCGGCGGCGCTGACGTCATCATTACCGGAGTCCTGCGCGGATTCGTCCTCGCCCAGCATGTCCGACAGCAGGTCGCCGACGCTGGTTTCGTCCATCGTCGAGCCGTAGAACTGGTCGAGCGTCTGCACGAATTCCTTCGTCGTGGTGACGCGGAACAGCAGCTTGGACTTCGGGAAGATGTTGTTGACGACGCGCGCGCCCTTGACCTTTTCCGGGTCGAGCGCCATCACGACGATGCCGTCCTTGCCCTCCTCCACCGGCACCCACTGCTGTTCTTCGAGGTATTCGCGCTTGAGGTTCTTGATCAGGTCGAAGGGCTTGATACGCTCCGGCCGGAAGTGTTCATAGGCGACGCCGAAGAACTTGGACAGCGAGGCACCGATCGCCTGTTGCTTGACCTGGAAATCACGCGCCAGCACGTCCTCGACATCGACGCCCTTGCGTCTTGCCGCACGCGACGCCAGATCGAACTCCTGCGGCGACATGACGCCATCGACGACGAGGTAGTCGTATTTCGACTTGACGACGTGGGTGCTGCGGTTGCGCTGCTGGAAAGCGACCGCCAGCGTGTGCGCCATGCTCAGCAAGCCCTCTTCCGCAAGCGCCGAAAAAGGCTGGCCGGACTTGTTGTTGATCAGCTGGACGACCCCGAGCAGGTCCTTCTTCTCCGGATCGAGAATGGGCGCGACCAGCATCTGCTTGGTCCGGTAGCCGGTCTTCTTGTCGACGCCATCGAGGAAACGCAGGCTGGGCGAATGCGACTTCAGCTCCTCTTCGTCGTACACGTCGCGCAGATTCAACAGGCGGCGGCTCATGCCGACGAAACCGGCGACGGACTGTTCGGTCAGCGGCAACCGGAGGTCCTTGAACGAATTCAGGCCGGTCTTGACCTTGGACACGATGGTGGACTTGTCGTCGCCCAGCACGTAGATGGTCAGACGATCGGCGTTGAACAGCGCAGAAATTTCCTGCGACAGCTCAAGCATGATTTCGTCGATATTGGTCGTGGCATGAATCTTCGTCGTGACGCCCTGAAGATTCTTGAAGAAGGCCAGCCGGCTCGATACATCGCTCATGGCGCCCAGATCACTCGCCGGCGGCATCACTGCACTCATTCGATCACCTCGTTTCCGCTGGCCGGCGCACCCCGCGCGAAGGCTTCGCGCAGATGTGCTGAAAGCCGGTCAGAAGTCGAAAACATGATTGTTGCGCAACATGCGGGGTTGGAGTGCGCCCAATGTTTCGGCGATCTCGCGCATGGTCATGATCATCTGGCTTGGTTTCAGATGCGTGATGTAGATTTCGGCCGGGTGTTCCAGTTTCTGGAGCTCACTTGCCAGCATGTCCGGGCACAGATGGCGCGACATCACCGCCAGTTGGCGGTCGCGGTCCGGAAAGGCGGTTTCAATGATGAGATAGCGCAGGTCGGGCAGTGCGTTGACCGCCGACCAGAATTCGTCACACACCGTGGTATCGCCGGAAAACGCCAGCGTGCCACCGGCCGAACGCACGGCGTAGCCGACGGCGGGAACGGTGTGTTGCGCGGGCAGCACCCGGATAGCGCGGCCGCCCAACTCGATCTCGTCGCCGACTCGCAGTTCGCGAAAGCGCATGAACGGCTTCTCGGCGGACGGAATCTCAGTGAAATCAGGCCAGATCGACCAATTGAAGATGTGGCGACGCAGGACTTCCAGCGTCGGGCCGGTTGTCCATACGGTCAGCGGTGTCTCGCGCAATTCACCTACGGTGTCAACCATCAGCGGCAGACAGGCGATGTGATCGAGATGGCTGTGCGTGACGAACACATGATCAATGCGCGAAAGCTCGGCGATTGAAAGGTCACCCACGCCGGTGCCGGCGTCGATCAGGATGTCGTTGTCCACGAGCAGCGAGGTGGTGCGCAGATTCGCACCACCAATACCGCCACTGCAACCGAGCACCCGTATCCTCATCAGTTCCTGATCCAGAAAACACTACTTCGTTTCAAATGTCCGCACGCCGTCCCAATCCTTCCCGGGTGGGTGGCGACGATAATCGGCAATCTGTTCGGCGTACAGCCGGTATAGTCCGCAGTCCGGCGCAATGCGCTGCAGGTTGAACAAGGTCAGTTCAGCCTGATCCCACTCCTGACCGCGAAACTGTCGCAACGCCAGATTCCACAACTTAAGTTCTTCGACCCGACTGCGGTCGAATTCGCTTTCGAAGGCGAGCGGTTCGAAAATAGATACCGGCTCGTCCTTGCCCTTCACCCGGACCCGGTCGATCTCGCGAAAGACGACATCCTTGACCGCACGTCGCGTCGCCTCGCCAACCAGTACACCAACGCCGTACTGCTTGGTCAGCCCCTCCAGGCGGGACGCCAGATTCACCGCATCGCCCATGACAGTATAGGCTTTGCGTACCGGTGACCCCATGTCACCGACCGTCATCGGGCCGGTGTTCAAACCCACGCCTATCTTCAGTTCCGGCCAGCCACGCGCCATCAGCGAGCGGTTCAGATCAGCCAGCGCCGCGTGCATGCGCAGCGCAGCCGCCACGGCGTGCCGGGCATGTTCGGGGTCATCGACCGGCGCACCCCAGAAAGCCATGATGGCGTCACCGATGTATTTGTCGAGCGTCCCACGCTGATCCTGAATCACCGCCGTCATTGCGCCCAGGTAATCGTTCATGAGCTGCGTCAATTGTTTCGGTTCGAGACCTTCCGAAATGCTGGTAAAGCCCCGGATATCCGAAAAAAGCACGGTCAGCTCGGCATTTCGCCCCTCCATGCTGTAGTGCTCGGGGTTGCGGCTCATTTCCTCGACCAGTTCGGGCGGCACGTACTGCCCGAACATGCGGGTGAACTGGCGCTTCGAACGTGATTCGAAGAAGTAGCCGTACGACATGTTAAGCGCATAAAGCCCGACGACGAGCAGCACCGATGCCGCCAGCGGCAGAACGAAGTCGGCAAACTGCCAGAAGGCGAAATTCATGCCGACCAGCGCGAGCAGCGCACCACCCGCCAGCAGCGTCGCGTACTGAGGCGAGAGCCGCGGCAGCGACCAGATGAGCAGGCCGCCGATCACGAGCAGCACGACCACATCGAACCCGGTAACGTACTGCGGGCGATGCTTGATGCTGCCATCGAGCATGCCGGCGACCAGGTTGGCGTGAATTTCCACCCCCGGGTAGGTGCTGCCGACGGGCGTGGCACGCAGGTCAAGCAGCCCGGGTGCGGTGGTACCCAACAAGGCAATCCGCCCCTTCAAGGCATCGACCGGCGTGCGGCCGGCCAGTACATCCGCCAGCGAGTGGTAGGCGAAACTGCCTTGCAGGCCGCGATAGGGGATCAGCGCGGCGACATTCTCGTCGACCGGCACACGCAATGTACCCTTGCGGGTCGTCATTTCCAGCCATTCGAGTCCGGCGTAGTCACGGCTCGCCGAGGAGAAGACCCCGCTTTCGGCGTATCCCGGTGCCAGCTTCGGGCTGCCCAGCAGCGTGCGGACGATGGCGAGCGAAAGCGATTCGTAATAGGCGCCCTTGTGCTCCACCAGCATCGGTACGCGCCGGTTCAGACCATCGAAATCGGGCAGCGGATTGAAGTGGCCGGCGCCAAGTGCTTCCTGCTGGAAACGCGGCAGATTGGCACCAAAGCTGTTGAAGGTCGCAAACGCGATGTTGCGGCCGCGAAAGGTGCCGGCCGGCAAGACCGGCTCCGGCAGCGCACCGCTGTTCAGGCCGTCTTCGCGGTTGCCGAAGTAGTAGCCCAGCAGGACGGGCCGGTTCTTGAGGGAGGCCGCAAACCGCTGGTCGTAGTCGAGCTGCGGCCTCAGCGTGTCGAGCGATGCACGGAAATCGGCGTTGTCGGCGAGCACGCCTTGCGCAAGACCTTCCAGCGCCGGCAGCCCCGAACTGGTGTCCGGCTCGGCAAAAACAACGTCGACGCCGAGCAGGCTGACGCCGTAGCGGTCGAACAGCAAGTCCATCAGCACCGCCAGCCGTTCCCGCCCCCATGGCCATCGCCCGACTTCGGTGAGCGATTTCTCGTCGATGTCCAGAATGACAACCCGGTCATCGATGCCGCCAGGCATCGTCAGCGACAGCTTGGTGTCGTAAGCGATGTGATCAAGGTTGCCCAGCACCGGAATCTGGTACAGGCGGGCGGCGTGGCCGAGCAGGATCAGCAGGAACAGCAGGCCGATGCCGTAGCGCAGCGCGTTCTGGTTCATTGCAGACGTCCGGGAACGCACCCCGACCCGGGCCGCGCCTCATCCGGCACAAGCCCTGCGAGGCGGCGGACGGCAGGCGCCGGACGCGGCAGCATGACAGGCTCGGATCGGGCGTCGTCAGCGCTTGATGAAGAACTCCATCTTCACACCGGCAATTTCGATCACGTCGTGATCCTCGAGCGCGTGCGCCTGGGCATCGAGCTGGCGACCATTGACGACCGGCATGTTCGCGCCTTCGACATGGGTGATGAAATAACCTTGCGGACGGCGTGTGATGACGGCGACCTGCAGCCCCGGTTTGCCGAGCGTGGTCAGCGTCTTCGTCAATTCAAGTTCGCGTCCGGCGTTGGCACCGTTGAGAATCTGGATTGCACCGACTTGATTGGCGCTCGCGGCCGGCGGCGGCGGGGGTGCCAACGGAGGGGGAGGCGGCGGCAGTCCGGAGCTGCCGAGCGACGAACCGGCCGGCATCGACTGCCCAGGACGGAAACCGGTCTGCGTATCGGTCTGGGCACGCACCGGTGCCGGCGCAGGCGGTGCATCGGCCGACGCCTTGCGCATCATGTCCGGACGCAACACCATGGTTTTTTCGAAATCCGGCGACTGCGCGACAGTCGGCGTTTCGTTGATGTACTTGAGTCGGTACTTGCCGAGCTCGACCACATCATTGTTCTGCAGGAAGTGCTTCTTGATCGGCTGACCATTCACATAGGTGCCGTTCGTGCTGTTCATGTCCTCAAGGAAGGAATCGTTGAGGATGGTGACGATGACCGCATGCTCGCCGCTGATCGCAAGATTGTCGATCTGGATGTCGTTGTGCGGTTTGCGCCCAATGGTGGTGCGCTCCTTGGCGAGCGGCAACTCCTTGAGGACCAGTCCATCCATGCTGAGTATCAGTTTTGCCATTTTCCAGTCCCTTTACTTCAACCATGCGAGCAGACGCGCAAGCCAGCCGCGTTCGGTGGCAGGAAAGGCCTGCAGCACCCTGACCAGTATGACCGACACGTTGTCGCGTCCGCCATTGTCGTTAGCCATCTGTACGAGTTGTTCAGCCGCCAGGTCGAGGTTGGCCGACAGCGCCTGCAGCGTGAGTGCGATGTCGTCGTTCTCGACCATGTCGTTCAGTCCGTCGGAACAGAACAGGTAAACGTCTCCGGGAAGCGCGTCGTAGGTGTGTATTTCGGGCTCGACTTCCGGATCGACACCCAGCGCGCGCGTCACGAGGTTCTTGTTCTGGGACCGCCGGGCGTCCTCTTCCGTAATCATGCCGCTGTCGATTTGCTCCTGCAACAGCGAGTGATCACGCGTGACGCACTCGAAGGCGCCGTCGCGCAGCCGGTACATGCGCGAATCGCCGATATGCGCGACGGATATGTGATTGTCGCGAAAAACGGCCATGACCAGGGTCGTGCCCATGCCCGAATACTGCGGCTGGCTCTCGGCCGCCTGATAGATTGCGTTGTTGGCGCGGCCAATGACCGATTCCAGCAGTTGTGACACACCGTGTTTCGCGTCCTGCAGGCCCTGCGCAAGCTCGGAACCGATGACTGCGGTCGCCATGCCGCTTGCCACCTCACCGGCGTTGTAGCCGCCCATGCCGTCGGCCAGTATCGCGAGGCCGACACCAGGCTGCGTAAACACCGCGTCCTCATTGTGGGTGCGCACCATACCGGAATGGCTGCGACTGACCATCTGCAGCGCCTGACCGAGATCCCGGGTCATGTCAGTACCGCCCGGACAAGCAGAAACACGGACACATCCCCTCCGGGGACAGCAGGTGGTGCGGGCATGCGGACTGTGTCATGTCAGATATCGAAATCAACTTGGGTGATGGATTGTGTCAGGTTGCCGGCGCAGGTACGCAGGTCGGCCGCCATGTCTCCACCCGACTGATAGCGCGCATCGACTTCCTTGGCGAGCGCACGGTCGATGATGGCCGACAGGCAATCCGGAACGTCAGGACGGATGTCACGGATGTCCGGATGTGCTTCGTTCGCAATGCGGAACATCAGCTGCGCCATGGAATCGCCTTCGAAGGGCAGCTTGCCGCAGACCATCTGGAACAACATGACACCGAGCGAGAACAGGTCGGAACGGCCGTCGATCTTCTTGCCTGCCAGCTGCTCGGGCGACATGTAGGACGGCGTACCAAGCACCATGCCGGTCTTGGTGCGTGACGAATCGGTGATGCGCGCGATGCCGAAGTCGGTCACCTTGACCTGATCCGACTCGGCTTCATACATGATGTTGGCGGGCTTCACGTCGCGATGCACGACCTGGTTGCCGTGCGCGTAGGCGAGCGCCTCGGCCACGCGCGCCACGACGTCCATCACCTTCGGCAGCGGCAGCAGCTGACCCGGCTTGGTCTGCGGCACCAGGTCACGTCCCTTCAGGAACTCCATCGCGATATAGGCGAGATCGTGCTCTTCACCGGCATCGAAGATGGTGACGATGTTCGGGTGATTCAGGCGCCCGGCGGTTTCGGCTTCGCGGAAGAAGCGTTCCTTCACATCGGCCAGCTCTTCCTCGTCGAACTCCTGCGAAAGCGCCATCGTCTTGATGGCGACGACACGGTTGATCTTCGGATCGCGTCCGAGATAGACGACACCCATGGCGCCCTTGCCGAGTTCCTTCTCGACCTGGTAGCGCCCGAGCATCGGCTTCTCGACCGTGCCGTCCTCGAGGATGCTGGTATTCGTGCGACCACCGCTGCCACCTCCGAGCATGACGGTTTCCGACATCGCCTTGGCGCGCTTCACCCGTGTTTCCAGATCGCGGAACTTCGGGTTGTACTCCGCCATGTGGCGAAACACGCTTTCCGCCTTGTTGAACTGGCGCTTGCGCTCGAAATCGAGCGCAAGGTTGTAGAGGTTCTCCATCACCGCGTCGGACAGCGGAACCTGGCGGAACTTGTCCCAGGCCATGTCGAGCTGTCCCTGGCCCTGGAAGGCCAGTGCCAGCATGCGGTTCGACTCTGCCGACTGTTCATCGGACTTCACCTTGCCACGCTCGGTCACCAGGAAGCGCTTGGTCGTCAGCAGCAGATGGCCGACCAGCAGCAGTGCGGCCGGCAACATGAGCTGCAGCCAGACGAGCTGGCTGGTCATCAGCACGAAGTGGGTTGCCAGCAGTGCAACGAAAATGGCAGCGGTAACGCCGGCACCCAGGCCGGCCTTCAAGCGGGGCAGCAGCACGATGAGGTAAAGCGCAACCAGCAGGAACACGCCGAACTCAGCCGCCACCGACCACGGCGGCGAAACGAAGAAATGCTCCTGCAGGATGCTGGACAGACCGTGCGCCATCACCTCGACCGACGACATGGCCGGCGACACCGGCGTGGCGTAGAAATTGCCTATGCCCGGTGCGGTCTGGCCGATCAGAACGATGCGGTCGCGGTACTTGTCGAGCGGGATCTTGCCGCTCATGACGTCGAAGAAGGAATCAACCGGAAAGGCCGGTTTGCCGCCTTCGCCACGGTAGTAAAAGCTGTACATGCCCAGACTCGGGTCGGTGGCAACGTTGAGGCGGGCCAGCGACACCGACTCGCCCAGCGTGACCTTGATGTCAGCGACGCCGAGATTCAGGCTTCTTGCCGCAATCAATAGCGGCAGCGACGGGTAGAACTGGTCGAAATGGGTCATCACCAGCGGATGAAGCCGCAGGCCGCCGTCGCGATCAATCGACGGATTCAGGTGACCCACCGCTGCCGCAACCGTACCCAGCTGTTCGATGACGCCGGCCGATACGTCCAGCGTCAACGGCGGCAGCGGCTCGGAACCACTCACGTTGGTCAGCGCGGTAGCGCGCACGAAGTCGGGCAGCGGCTTGTCGGGGCGGCCCTGCGGTTCGCCATCGAGGAACAGCATCGGCAGCGCGACATTGCCCGCCTTCTTCATGCTGTCAGCGAGTTGCCGGTCGGTATTCAGCGCCGCTTCGGCTTCGCGCAGGGTGGCACCAAAGGCGTCCAGCGGATTGACGGCCTGCACGGGCGGATCAACAGCCACCTCACCTTCGACAACGGGTGCGGCAGCCACCGCGATCTCGAACTGGTCACGCGCCTGCTGCTCGAGTGCAAGCAACCTGTTTATGTAGACGAGACCCGGATCGAGCTGCGGCTCCGCGAAGAAGATCGTCGTACCAACCACCTTGGCCTGTGCCTGCGCCAGCTTGTCGATCATGCGGGCATGCACATCACGCGGCCACGGCCAGCGGCCGATGTTGTCAATGCTCTGCTGATCGATCGCGATGATGGCGATGCGCGGACTGGGCGTACGGTCGGTCGCTGCGACACCGATATCGTAGGCCTTGCGTTCGAGACTCTGGATCAGATCGGACTGGGTGGAGAAAAGGAACAGCAGGCTGATGACGACGCCCAGGAACCAATCCGTCTTCCATACAGCGGCTTTGGCCACGCTCACCCCCGAAAAATTGTGGCTTCCTGATTGCTGGAGGCCGGTGACCTGCTTGTTGTTGTGCGACTTACCTGATTTTCCGCAAAACCAAGTCTCACGAGAAAACAGTCATCTGTCACATATTCTTGCAGTTCAGCCTCAACTCCGTCAAACGGGGCTTCACCCCGCGCGGTGGAATATCACGCTGCGCGCATTCAAATCGTCACATTGCGCCGGCCATCAGTACGGCAGCTCGCGGCCAAGGCCGGCCATCCTGGCCTTTTCGAGCAGGCGCGTTGCCAGCGTGAGGTCCTGGATCGCCATGCCCTGCGACTCGAACAGCGTGATGTGGTCTTCCGCCTGGCGCCCCGGACGCATGCCGTTCAGCAACTCGCCCAGTTCGATCATCCCGTATTCGGCCAGGCGGCCTTTTTCGAGCGCCGGCAGCAGGTCGCCGGATTCACGCAACGCGGTCGCGCGCGAGTCGACCGCAACCACGGCAGCGCGGCGGATGACGGTTTCGTCGATCTCGCGACGGATGAGCGCGTTGGAACCGGCGGCCGTCACGTGCGCACCGGGCTTGAGCCAGCGCCCGTCGAACAGCGGTTCGCTGGCGGTGGTGATGGTCACGACGATGTCCGCCGACTTCACCATCTCCTCGGCACTGGCGGCCGGACGAACCTTACGGTCGAGCCGCGCCGACTGTTCGCTGCAGAAGGCGTCGAGCTTGTCGCGCTTGCGGGCGAACACCTGGATGTCGTCCACTTCGCGCACTGCGCACAGCGCGGCGATCTGGCTTTGCGCCTGCCAGCCGGCGCCGAACACACCGGCGACTTTCGACGCCGGATTCGACAGCAGCCGGGCGGCCAGCCCGCCTGTCGCGCCCGTGCGCATCATGCCCAGGTAGTCGGCTTCCAGCACCGCAAGCGCGCGGCCGGTCGCGGCATCGAACAGATGGACCCAGAAGCGCGCCGCCTCGCGGCTGGTCGTGTAGCTCTTGTAGCCGATCACACCGAGCGGAAGCACGGCGCCGTGCAGCATGTGCAGCGCCGAAGTCGGGGTGCGGCTGCGCGCGCGCGGCGTATCGATGGCTTCGCCGGTGGCGTGCCAGCGGTGAGCGTCCTCCACCGCAGACAGCGCGTCCTGCAGGGTCAGCACCTGACGGACGTCGCTTTCGGTGAGGTAGAGCGCCATGGTGGGTTACTGGATCGGGTAGTCGACCGGCTTGTTGCGCGCGCCGAGGACCTTGCCGAGTGCCAGCACGAAGATCGCGCCGACCACGCCTGCGCCGTAGCGCACGGCGGCAACCGCTTCCGGTGCCGCGGTCGGTGAGGACGGCTCGATCAGCGGCAGATAAGGCGTGATCGCCGGATCGCCAACCGCCATGGTGCCGGCAATCCAGCCAAGCAACATTGCACCGAGCGTGATGATGACGGGGTATCGGGTCATCAGCCCGAGCACGATCTGACTGCCCCACACGATGATGGGGATCGACACGACCAGGCCGAATACCACCAGCGCGAACTGGTGATCGGCACCAGCACCTTCGGCTGCGCCGGCAATCGCAATCACGTTGTCCAGGCTCATCACGAAATCGGCCACGATGACGGTCTTCACCGCCGCCCACAGTTTGTCGCTGGGCTTGATGTTCGCGTGGTCGTCGTCGTCGTCGGCCATCAGCAGCTTGATGCCGATCCACAGCAGCAGCAGAGCGCCGATCAGCTTCAGGAACGGGAGCTTGAGCAGCGTCAGCGCAAACATGATGAGCACCACACGCAACACTACGGCGCCTGCGGTACCCCACATGATGCCCAGCCGACGCTGCGCCGGCGGCAGCTTGCGGCAGGCCAGCGCGATCACCACCGCGTTGTCGCCGCCGAGCAGGATGTCGATCATGATGATCTGACCGACAGCGAGCCAGAATTCGGGAGAACTGAAATCCATGATGGTCTTGCATTCGAATTGCGGAAGGGCGGATTCTACCGGTGTGGCCGCATGACGAGCACAAATGAAAAGGCCACCGCCGAAGCGGTGGCCTTCCATCGTCACGTCTGTTTGTCAGTGCGCCGGAATCAGAGCAGCCCCTTGAGCAGCTTGCCCATCTCCGACGGATTGCGCGTCACCGTGAAGCCGCACGCCTCCATGATTTCCAGCTTGGCATCGGCCGTATCGGCACCGCCGGAAATCAGCGCGCCGGCGTGACCCATGCGTTTGCCGGCCGGCGCCGTGACGCCAGCGATGAAACCGACGATGGGCTTCTTCATGTTGGCCTTGCACCACTCGGCCGCTTCCGCTTCGTCCGGACCGCCGATTTCACCGATCATGATGACCGCATCGGTATCCGGATCGTCGTTGAAGAGCTGCATCACTTCGATGTGCTTCAGGCCGTTGATCGGGTCGCCACCGATGCCGACCGCGCTCGACTGGCCGAGGCCGATCTCGCTCAGCTGACCGACCGCTTCGTAGGTCAGCGTGCCGGAGCGGCTGACCACGCCGATACGACCCTTCTTGTGGATGTGGCCCGGCATGATGCCGATCTTGATTTCGTCCGGCGTGATCAGACCCGGGCAGTTCGGACCGAGCAGTCGCGTGCGCTTGCCGCCGGCCGCCTCCTTGGCCTTCATCCGGTTGCGCACCATCAGCATGTCGCGCACCGGAATGCCTTCGGTGATGCAGATGACCAGATCGAGTTCGGCTTCGACCGCTTCCCAGATTGCAGCGGCCGCGCCCGGGGGCGGCACATAGACCACCGACACCGTGGCGCCGGTTGCTGCCCTGGCTTCCGCCACGGTGGCATGGATCGGAATGCCTTCGAAGTCTTCGCCCGCCTTCTTGGGATTGACGCCGGCGACGAAGCAATTCTTGCCGTTCGCATAGTCACGGCACATGCGGGTGTGGAACTGGCCAGTCTTCCCGGTGATGCCCTGGGTGATGACCCTGGTGTCCTTGTTGATCAGAATCGACATGTGTTGTGTTCCCCTCAGTGTCCGGCCACGGCGGCCACGATCTTCTGTGCCGCATCCGCCATGCTGTCGGCCGCAATGATGGGCAGACCCGAATCCTTCAGGATCTGCTTGCCCAGATCTTCGTTGGTGCCCTTCATGCGTACCACCAGCGGCACGGTGAGATGCACTTCGCGCGCCGCGGCGACCACGCCTGTCGCAATGGTGTCGCAGCGCATGATGCCGCCGAAGATATTGACCAGGATGCCGCGCACATTGGGGTTGCGCAGCATGATCTTGAACGCCTCGGTCACCTTCTCGGTCGTGGCGCCGCCGCCGACGTCGAGGAAGTTGGCCGGCTCGGCGCCATATAGCTTGATCACATCCATCGTGGCCATGGCCAGACCGGCGCCATTGACCAGGCAGCCGATGTTGCCGTCCAGCGACACGTAGGACAGATCGAACTTCGAGGCCTCGATCTCCGCCGGATCTTCTTCGTCCAGATCACGGAAGGCGACGATGTCTTCGTGACGGTAGAGCGCGTTCGAGTCAAAATTGAACTTGGCGTCCAGCGCCTTGATGTTGCCGTTGCCTTCGAGTATCAGCGGATTGATCTCGGCCAGCGAGGCGTCGGTTTCCATGTAGCAGGTGTACAACTTCCTGAAGGTATCCATCGCCTGGGCCTGCGACGCCGCCGGGACGCCGATGCCATCCGCCAGTTCCTTCGCCTGCGCGTCGGTCAGTCCGACCAGCGGATCAACGAACACCTTGATGATCTTTTCCGGCGTGTTGTGGGCGACTTCCTCGATGTCCATGCCGCCTTCGCTCGACGCCATCAGCGCCACCTTCTGCGTGGCGCGGTCTGTCAGCGCAGCGACGTAATATTCCTTCCTGATGTCGGCGCCTTCCTCGATCAGAAGGCGGCGGACTTTCTGTCCATCCGGGCCGGTTTGATGGGTCACCAATTGCATGCCCATGATCTGATTGGCGAATTGCCGCACTTCGTCGAGCGACTTGGCCACCTTGACACCGCCACCCTTGCCGCGGCCACCGGCGTGAATCTGCGCCTTCACCACCCAGACCTTGCCACCCAGCGACTCGGCCGCTGCCACTGCCTGATCAGCTTCGAAGCAGGGCACCCCCCGCGGGGTCACTACACCGAAACGGCGCAATACCTCTTTCGCCTGATACTCATGGATCTTCATGCGTATTCCTCGCCTTGTTGTCCGCACTGTTGCTGGAATGCCGGCCCGGCGGGTTCCACCGGACAGGTCCTTCAGGCACGGGGCGCCGGTTGGCGCACCATCCAACGGGGCGGCGTGCGCACCGCCTCGTATAATCCATAATTATACAGCTCATAAGCCGCACTGAAACCTCGGAACGGCAAAACGCCGATCAATTTTGCGGCGGCGCAATATCCACGCACAGATCGGCAACACCGTCCACACGTGCGTCGACGCGGTCACCGGGTTGCAGCGCCGCAACACCCGCCGGCGTGCCGGTGAACAGCAGATCGCCCGCGCGCAGTTCGACCAGCCGCGAAAGCCTGACCAGCAGCGTGTCGACATCCAGAATCATGTCGGTCAGGTTGCCCCGCTGACGCAACTGACCGTTCACCGACAATTCGATCTGTCCCGCGCGCGGGTGGCCGCATTCGGTGGCGGGCACCAGCTGCGACACCGGCGCACTCTGGTCGAAACCCTTGCCCATGTCCCACGGCTGTCCCTTGTCGCGTGCCGCACGCTGCAGGTCCCGCCGGGTCAGGTCCAGCCCGACGCCGTAGCCGAAAATGCAGGCGCGCGCCTGCGCACTGTCCAGGTTGCGGCCACCCCCGTGCAGTGCCACCACCAGTTCCACTTCATGCTGCAGGTCAGTCGTCGCTGTCGGATAGGCCACCGCAGCGGGCCCGTTCACCACTGCATCGGCCGGCTTGGAAAAGAAGAACGGCGACTCGAGCGCCGGGTCATGCCCCATCTCCCGCGCGTGCTCAGCGTAATTGCGCCCGACGCAATAGATGCGCCGAACCGGAAAAAGGGCTTCTTCACCCTGTACCGGAAGCGTCGGTTGAAGCAATGGAAACAGCAGCATCGGCATGGCAGGCACCTGCAGGGTTGTCGTGACACACAATTTTGCCTGTAGCGGCATCGCTTGGCACGACGCGGCTCGGGCCGCATTGCGCCATTAAAGTAAAGTTTCCCCTCCTGCGGCCGAAAGCACTGACATCGATCAATTCTCTCAGGCGCATGAAGGTTCGGAGATCCTTGTGACCCCTCGACGTCCGCTACATCCACGCACGCTTGATTACTTGCGTCCGACCCTACTGGCAGCCGCGTTGCTCGCTGCAGGTCTGCATGCACAGGATGCGCTCGCACTCGGATTGGGGGCGATCAGGACCAAATCGGTCATCGGCGAGCCGTTCCGCGCAGAAATCAACATGCTCGGTGAAGGTGAAGCCGTTCCGGCCAGCACCTGCTTTTCGATCAATGCGCCGGCCACGGCTGCTGCGGACGATCTGCCGTGGCTGTCGAGCGCCCGCATCCGCACGCAGGGGCGCACCGTTTTCATCAGCAGCGCACAAGCCATCAACGAACCCATCCTGATGGTCGGTTTACGCATAGGCTGTGGTTTCGAGCTGGCGCGCGAATACGCCGTGTTGATGCAGCCGTCCGGCGCGCCGCAGATCGAGGACACCGTGGCGCCCGCACCGATTGCGCCCGCAGTGGTCCCGACACGCCGCACTGCGGCAAGCACCCCGATCGATGCTCCGACTGAATCCGTGGCCAATGACCAGCCTGCGCAGCCGAAGCCGAAACCGGAACGCAAGACGCGACGCCAGAAGGAAGCCGCGACTGTCGACCGCCTGTGGGTGGCGCCAAATGCCGATGACGGCAACGGACTGAAAATGTCGGGGGGCCTGTCGCGTCGCGCCGAGGCCAGTGAAGCCCAGCGCGAGGTGCTGCGCACGGAGCAGCGGCTGCTCGCCGCGCTCGACGAGCAGATTGCGACCCATCTCGCCATCGCCGACAAGGTCAAGCAGCTCGAGGCACGCATGGCCGAACTGCAGAAGCAGCTCGGTCGGACCGAAGCATCGATGAACGCCGCCTTGCCGCCGGAGCAAGCCACAACTCCCGTCACCGCCCGGCCTGACGTCACGCAGGAAGCGCCAGCGGCTGCCACCGTGGAACCGGATGCTGTGATTCAGCAGGCGCCTGCCGAAGACAGCCCGGCGATCGAATCGACCGCGGCGGAGGCACCATCAGGCCCGGACGAGGTTGTCGCGCCGCCAGCCGGGCTGACCAACGAGCCGGTGCGCGTCATCAACAAGCTGCCGCCCGATACCGTGCCGGATGCCCCCGAAGCGAGCGGCGTAAACTGGCTGGTCGCAGCACTCGGTGCTCTGGCCGCCGGGTCCGTACTGGGCGGCGCCTGGGTATGGCGCCGTCGCGCCCGCAAGCTCGCAGCCAACGCAGCCTTGCGCAGCCGCCATGCAGAAGAGGCCGTCACCCGCATGATGATGAGCCAGACACTGCCGCCGCAGGCGGTGGACACGCAGGCCGCGCAGGACGAAGTGGATACGACGGCCTGGACGCAGCCCCGGCAACAGGCCCCCGAATATCCGGTCGGGCCGACAGCAGGCGCGCCCGAAGCCGTGTCGTTCGAGCATTTTCCCGGCGAAGCACCCGCCGAGAACATTCAGGACCTGGATATTGCGCAGCAGCACCAGGTCGCGGACAGCGCGACTTCCGGAGATGCGCCTGCCGTTGATTTCGAACTGGGGCAGATCGACGCAAACGGAGCGGGTACGCCGATTCGGCTCGACCTCGAATTCGACGGCTTCACCGGTTCGACGAGCAGTGTTGGCGTAACCAAACCCAGCGCAGCACCACTCGGTCCGAGGCTGGTCAGCAGTACGGCCACCACACCTGCTGCCCTGAGTTTCGACCAGACCGCCCGACCCGCCAATGAAGAGGCGCCGCCGTCCCCCGAGCATGTGCTCGAACTGGCCGAAATCATGATGTCCTTTGGTCGTGCCGAGGGCGCAGCGCAGACGCTGTCCGAATTCCTGCGCGATTACCCGAAGGAGTCGATCATTCCATGGCTCAAGTTGCTCGATCTTTACCACTCGAGCGGCCGGCGCGGCGAATACGACGATCTTGCGCCCAAACTGAATCGCGCATTCAACGCCAAGGTGCCGGACTGGGAGCATTTCAGCGGCCCCACGACGTCGGAATCGGTCGAGCAGTTCGGCCACATCATGGCGCGCATCAATGCCTGCTGGCCGAATCAGGATTGTCTGGACTACCTGGTGGAGCTGCTGCGGGACAACCGCGCCGGCGCCCGCGTCGGTTTTCCGCTCGGTGTGATCGACGACATCCTGCTTTTGAAGGCCATGCTCGAATGGCTGATCGCCAACCCATCGATCACCGAAACCCAGACATCGCGGCTGGCACTGCTGTAAGACAGCACGCCCGGATCAAACCGGGTTGTCGATATCGACGAAATCGACAGTCAGGCCGAAACACTCGGTCAGATGTGCGCCCAGTGCCATGACGCCATACCGCTCGGTCGCGTGATGACCGGCCGCAATGTATGGCACGCCCGATTCGCGCGCGAGATGGGTGGTCGGTTCGGAAATTTCGCCCGATATGTACAGATCGACCCCTGCATCGATGGCCTGCTCGAAATATCCCTGCGCCCCGCCGGTGCACCAGGCGACGCGATGCACCCTGCGCTGCGGGTCACCGACCAGCAACGGCGTGCGACCCAGCACGATCTCGGCACGTTTGCACACTTCGCCAGCCGTGGCCGGCTGTCCGGGTTCGCCCAGCCATATCAAACCCTGTTCTCCGGCCGTGCCGGTCGGCCGGAAATCGAGCAAGCGGCCGAGGCGAGCGTTGTTGCCCAGCTCGGGATGCGCATCCAGCGGCAGATGATAGGCAAACAGGTTGATGTCATGCGCAAGCACGCGCGCGATCCGGGCGCGTCGGGTACCGGTCAGCCGGCCATCCTCACCGCGCCAGAACCAACCGTGATGCACCAGCAGAGCCTGAGCACCGCGCTCGATTGCAACATCGATCAAGGCCAGGCTGGCACTGACGCCGCAGACGATTTTCGACACCTCTGACGCGCCTTCCACTTGTAGTCCGTTTGGGCAATAATCCTTGAAGCGCGCGGCATCCAGCAGTTCATCGAGATGTCTTTGCAGCTGCGTCCTGTCCATTTTCCCCCCGGTTTCCATTTCCTGATTATGCAGCGTCTGTGGCTTGTCTTCGCTCAATCGGTCACGGCCGCGCTGGCCGTGCTTTTCGTCATTGCGACGCTGCGCCCCGACTGGTTGCCGACGCGCAACGGCCAGACAGGCAGCAGTGCGACCGTATCGGCCGCGCAGGCAGCCCTGCTGCCGGATGTGGTGGCGCCCCCCGCGCGCATCGAGGCCGCCAGGGTCGTGACCTACGCGGATGCGGCGCAGAAGGCACTGCCTTCGGTGGTGCACGTTTTTACGACCAAGGCCGTGAAGACGCCGCAGCACCCGCTTATGAATGATCCGGTGTTCCGGCACTTTTTCGGCGACCGGCTCGGTAATCAGCCGCAGCGCCAGATGGGACTCGGTTCCGGCGTGATCGTCAGCGAGGATGGGGTCGTGCTGACCAACAACCACGTGGTCGAAGCCGCCGACGAGATCGAGGTATCGCTGAACGATGGCGGCAAGTATCCGGCAACGCTGATCGGCAGCGACCCCGAATCCGATCTGGCGGTGCTGCGGGTCAAGGCTCCGGCCAAATTACCGGCTGCCAGCTTCGGTGCAACCGACGGCCTGCGCATCGGCGACGTGGTGCTGGCCATCGGCAACCCTTTCGACGTCGGACAGACGGTCACGATGGGCATCGTGTCGGCGCTCGGTCGCTCGCAGCTTGGCATCAATACCTTCGAGAATTTCATCCAGACCGATGCAGCGATCAACCCGGGCAATTCGGGCGGCGCCCTGGTCGACGCCGACGGCAATCTGGTCGGCATCAACACCGCGATCTACTCGCGCAGCGGCGGCTCGCTGGGCATCGGCTTCGCAATTCCCGTCAGTACGGCACGCAGCGTGATGGAACAGATCGTCGCCAACGGCTCGGTCACACGTGGCTGGGTCGGTGTGGAGGTACAGGAACTGACGCCCGAACTGGCGGAAAGCTTCAAGGTCCCGGCCGCCAGTGGCGCGCTGATCGCCGGTGTGATGCGCGGCAGTCCCGCTGATCGCGGCGGCGTCCGCCCCGGCGACGTGCTGCTTGAGGTCGATGGCAGGAAGGTAAAAGACGCGTCCGGCATGCTGCAGCTCATCGCAGCGCTGGTGCCGGGTCAGCAGGCCACGCTGAAGATCTATCGCAGCGGCGCGGAAAAGGACCTCGGCGTCACCGTGGGCAAGCGCCCCGTCACGGCACAGGCACAGCGC
Source organism: Methyloversatilis sp. XJ19-13 (assembly GCF_024580155.1). Taxonomy (NCBI): domain Bacteria; kingdom Pseudomonadati; phylum Pseudomonadota; class Betaproteobacteria; order Nitrosomonadales; family Sterolibacteriaceae; genus Methyloversatilis; species Methyloversatilis sp. XJ19-13. The sequence goes on from NZ_JANINH010000005.1 coordinate 133,578, forward strand.
CGTGACGAGTGATCACGCGTCCTGCGTGGTCTTGCTGCGCTCGGGGGACGCCTTGATGAAGCGCGAAAACAGGATGCCGAGCTCGTACAGCAGGCAGAGCGGAATCGCGAGCAGCAATTGCGACACCACATCCGGCGGTGTGACGATCGCAGCCACGACGAAGGCCCCGACGATCACATAGGGCCGTGCTTCCTTGAGTTGCGCGATCGTCACCAGCCCGAAGCGCACCAGCACGATGACCACGATCGGTACCTCGAAGGTGACGCCGAAGGCGGTGAACATGGTCAGTACGAAGGACAGGTATTGCTCGATGTCCGGAGCCGGCGTGATGCTTTTCGGCGCGAATTCAGCGATGAAGCTGAATACAACACCGAAAACAAGGAAGTAGCAGAACGCCATGCCGACGATGAACAACAACGTGCTGGCGATGATCAGCGGCAGTCCGAGTCGCTTTTCGTGTGCGTACAGGCCAGGCGCGATAAAGGCCCAGACCTGGTATAGCACCACCGGCAGGGAAATCAGGAAGGCGAGCATCAGCGTCACCTTCACCGGCACAAAGAACGGCGTCACGACGCCGGTGGCGATCATCTTCGTACCTTCGGGCAACGCCACCATCAGCGGATGGGCAAGGATGTCGTAGATGTCCGCCGCCCAGGGCATCAGGCACACGAACACCACGACCACTGCAATGACGGCGCGCAGCAGCCGGTCGCGCAGTTCGACCAGATGGGATACGAAGCTTTCGGTCTGTTCGTTCATGCCCGACGTCTCATGCCTTTTCGCGATTCGCCGGCTCGATCGCGCCCGGCGGCGGGATGTCGAGCGACAGTTGGCCGGATGCGGGATCTTCGGCCGGCACGGCGGGGTTGGCCGGCGGGGGCGGGTCCATCAGGGTGTTTTCAACGGCGGCGTATTTGTCCTGCTCCGCCATCGCTGCGCGCATCTGGTCACTCAGTCCGGCCGCTTCGTTGTTGACGCCGGCCGCGGTTTCATCGACCTGGCGCTCGACATCGCGCACCTGCTGCTCAACCTGGGCTTGCAGCTTGCGCAACTCGTCCAGTTGCATCTCGCGCGAAATGTCCGATTTCACATCGCTCACGTAACGCTTCAGACGGCCAAGCAGATGCCCGGCCGTACGCGCAGCGCGCGGCAGCCTCTCTGGGCCGAGCACCAGAAGCGCAACGATGCCGATGATCAGGAATTCGGAAAAACCGATGTCAAACATGGATTGGACGGATGAGGCACCGGGCACTGCGTCCCGGTGGCCGTGTGACGACGCGGCCCGGCAGGCGGCCGGTCACAAGGGTCAGGACTTGACCTTCTCTTCGGCCTTGACGTCGATGGTGCGGCCCACGTGCTGGGTCGGCTGCTCAGGTGTGACGGCGGCGTCGTTCTCGCCACCCTTCACACCGTCCTTGAAGCCCTTGACCGCGCCACCCAGGTCAGAACCGATGTTGCGCAACTTCTTCGTGCCGAAGATCAAAAGCACGATGACCAGAACGATAAGCCAGTGCGTAATGCTGAATGAACCCATGATTACCTCTCGAAAACGAGCATGGGCGGCAGGGGATCCGGCCCGCCCACGACATGCATGTGAAGATGATACACCTCCTGCCGACCCACCCTTCCGCAGTTGATCATCGTGCGATAACCATCGGTGCAACCGGCTTCGCGGGCCAGCTCGCCGACTTTCGCGAGCATTCGGCCCAGCGCTGCCTCATGCGCCGCACTCGCATCGGACAACGTCGGGATGTGGGCCTTCGGAATGATCAGGAAGTGCACCGGGGCGGCAGGATTGATGTCGTGGAAGGCATAGATCAGCTCATCCTCGTACAGCTTGCGCGACGGAATCTTGCCGCTGATGATCTTGCAGAAAATGCAGTCGTTGTCTTGCATGGTTCAAGTGTGTCCGTCTGGAACGAATTCTGGGATACGCGTATTACCGTATTGTGTGCCCGCAACAGCACGTCAGGTCGTGCGCGAACGTTTTTCGTCCAGACCGGAAATGCCTTCGCGGCGACGGAATTCGTGCAGCACGTCATCGACCGTCAGGCCGTGGTGCGCGAGCAGCACCATGCTGTGGAACCAGAGGTCGCACACCTCCTTCACCAGATGACCCGCGTCGCCATCCTTCGAAGCCATGATGGTTTCCGCGGCTTCTTCGACCACCTTCTTGCAGATCGCGTCGGTGCCCTTGTGCAGCAGCGACGACACGTACGACGAGCCGGGTTCTGCCGCCTTGCGTTCGGCAATGGTCTGCGCCACTCGATGCAGTACTTCGATATCGATCATTTGTAGATGTCATCCGGATTCTTGAGTACGGGCTCGGTCGTTTCCCAGCCGTCGTCCGTCAAGGCATGGAAAAAGCAGCTGTGACGTCCGGTATGGCAGGCGATACCGCCTGTTTGTTCAACTTTCAGCAGCAGTACATCGCGGTCGCAGTCGAGGCGGATGTCCAGCACCTTCTGCGTATGACCCGATTCCTCGCCCTTGTGCCACAGCCTGCCGCGCGAACGCGACCAGAAGACGGCCTCGCGCAGTTCAGCCGTGCGTGTCAGCGCCTCACGATTCATCCACGCGAACATCAGCACATCGCCGCTGGCCGCCTCCTGCACGATGACCGGCAGCAGGCCGTTCGCGTCCCACTCGATGTCGTCTGCCCAGGCCGGCCCGCTCACAGCCTGACCTCGATGCCGCGGCTGCGCATGCGCTCCTTGGCTTCGCGTACCGTGTGCTCGCCGAAGTGGAAGATGCTGGCGGCCAGTACGGCATCCGCGCCACCGTCAAGCACACCGTCAACCAGGTGATCGAGCGTGCCGACCCCGCCCGAGGCGATGACCGGGATGCGCACCGCGTCCGACACGGCGCGCGTCAGCGCCAGATCGAAACCGCTCTTCGTTCCGTCGCGGTCCATGCTGGTAAGCAGGATTTCGCCCGCGCCGAGCGATTCGACCTTCTGCGCCCAGGCGATCGCATCCAGGCCAGTCGCGTTGCGGCCGCCGTGGGTAAACACCTCCCAGTGCGGCTGACCGTCGCGGTCGGCCACGCGCTTTGCGTCGATGGCGACCACGATGCATTGCGAGCCGACCTTGCCGGACGCCCGGGCGACCAGTTCTGGATCGTTGATCGCCGCCGTATTCATGCTCACCTTGTCGGCGCCGGCATTGAGCAGGCGGCGCACGTCGTCGACCGCGCGCACGCCACCACCCACCGTCAACGGGATGAACACCTGATCGGCCACCCGTTCGACGACGTGCAGGATGATGTCGCGCGCGTCCGAGCTCGCGGTGATGTCGAGGAAGGTCAGTTCGTCGGCGCCCTGTTCGTCGTAGCGACGAGCGATTTCAACCGGATCGCCGGCGTCCTTGAGGGCGACAAAATTGACGCCCTTGACCACGCGGCCGGCGTTGACGTCCAGACAGGGAATGATGCGCTTGGCCAGCATGGGACTCCCGCGCGGCGCGCGTCAAAAGTGATGGATCAGGCGTCGCCGTTCAGACGGTCGACTTCGGCCTGGGCCGCCGCGAAATCCAGCGTGCCCTCGTAGATGGCGCGTCCGGTGATGGCGCCCATGACGCCTTCGTCCTCGACCGCACACAGCGCGCGGATGTCGTCCATATTGGTCACGCCGCCCGAGGCGATGACCGGTATGCGCAGCGCCTGGGCGAGCTTGACGGTCGCTTCGATGTTGACACCGCCAAGCATGCCGTCGCGGCCGATGTCGGTGTAGACGACCGCTTCGACGCCCTGATCCTCGAACTTCTTCGCCAGATCGACAACGTCGTGGCCGGTCATTTTCGACCAGCCATCCACCGCAACCTTGCCGTCGCGCGCGTCCAGCCCGACGATGATGTGGCCGGGGAATGCGCCGCAGGCATCGTGCACGAAACCCGGGCTCTTCACCGCCGCAGTGCCGATGATGACGTAGCTGATGCCGTCATCCAGGTAGCGTTCAATGGTATCGAGGTCGCGGATGCCACCGCCGAGCTGGATCGGGATTTCGTCACCCAGTTCGCGCACGATGGCCTTGATGGCCGATTCGTTCTTCGGCTTGCCGGCCACGGCGCCATTCAGGTCAACCAGATGCAGGCGGCGCGCGCCGGCATCCAGCCAATGCCGGGCCATGGCAGCCGGGTCTTCCGAAAATACGGTCACCACATCCATGTCGCCTTGCTTCAGGCGTACGCAGTGGCCGTCCTTGAGGTCGATGGCAGGAATCAGCAGCATGGCACGAGGTCGGGTCGGGTCAGAAAAGGGATGTCGGGAGCGGTCACGGTCGGGCGGCGTTGCCCGGCTTCGTCCATCAGGGTGTCCAGTCGATGAAGTTCGCCAGCAGGCGCAGTCCGGCGTGTGCGCTCTTTTCGGGATGGAACTGAACGGCAAAAATATTATCGCGCGCTATGGCGCTGGTAAAGGGCGCGCCGTAACAGGTTTCGCCGGCAGTCACGGCAGCGTCCTGCGGCACCACATAGTAACTGTGTACGAAGTAGAAACGCTCTTCATCCGGAATGCCTGCCCACAGCGGGTGTTTCGCTGTCTGCCGTACGCCGTTCCAGCCCATGTGCGGCACCTTCAGGCGGGCGCCACTGACAGGATCGACCGGATTGTCGAAGCGACGGACTTCGCCGTCCAGAACACCAAGACCGGGATGATCGCCCTCTTCGCTGTGCTCGAACAACATCTGCAGGCCGATGCAGATGCCGAGGAAAGGCTTGGTTGCGGCAGCATCGATCACCGTACTGCGCAACCGGCGCAGATCGAGTTCGCGCATGCAGTCGGGCATGGCGCCCTGCCCCGGAAACACGATCCGGTCAGCAGTGATCACATCGCGCGGGTCGCTGCTGACGACGACGTCAGCCGCAGGCGCAATGTGCCCGATCGCCTTGGCGACTGAACGCAGGTTGCCCATACCGTAATCGATGATGACAACGCGGGTCATGAGTGGCGCAGGAAGGAGTGGAACGCGTAAGAGTGGGGCTCGAAATCAGGCGAACGCTCAGAGCGAGCCCTTTGTCGACGGCATCTGGCCGGAGGCACGATCATCGCGCTCGCTGGCCGCACGCAAGGCTCTGGCAAAGGCCTTGAACACTGTTTCGCACTGATGGTGGGCATTGATTCCGCGCAGATTGTCGATGTGCAGTGTGACGAGCGCGTGATTGACGAAGCCCTGGAAGAATTCGCGCACCAGGTCGACGTCGAAATCGCCGATGCGCGCCCGCGTGTAGTCGACGTTGTAGACAAGGCCCGGACGGCCGGACAGGTCAACAACGACGCGCGACATCGCTTCGTCGAGCGGCACATAGGCGTGGCCGTAGCGGCGCAGCCCCTTCTTGTCGCCGACCGCCTTGGCGTAGGCCTGACCCAGCGATATGCCGACATCTTCCACCGTGTGGTGGGCATCGATTTCCAGATCACCCTTCGCACTGACTTCGAGATCGATCAGGCCGTGGCGAACGATCTGGTCGAGCATGTGGTCAAGGAAGGGGATGCCGGTATCGAGCTTGCCCTGGCCGCTGCCATCGAGATTGATGCGCACGCTGATCTGGGTCTCGAGCGTGTTGCGCGTGATGTCTGCTTGCCGCATGAATGGTCGGATCGCCGTCGGAAAATCGCTCCGGCGCAGCGCCGGAATCGCAATTCCCGAATGATAACATCGACTCGGATGCGGTCATTTGCAGCGCCCATTGCGCCGACTGCCCGTCCCCCTGTTTCAACACGTCACCGCCGCGATCATCATGAGCCAGTTCTGGAGCCCCGTCGTCAGCACCCTGTCGCCCTACACCCCGGGCGAACAACCGAAGATCGAAGGCCTGATCAAACTCAACACGAACGAGTGCCCCTATCCACCAAGCCCGCACGCCGTGGCGGCCATACAGGCCGAACTGGGCCGCGACGGCGACCGGCTGAAGCTGTATCCGGAACCGACAGGCCTGCTGCTGCGCGAGGCGATCGCCGCACGTTTCGGCATCGGGACGGATCAGGTCTTCGTCGGCAACAGTTCCGACGAGGTACTGGCGCACACCTTCATCGGCCTGCTGAAACACGACCGACCGCTGGTTTTCCCGGACATCACCTACAGCTTCTACCCGGTCTACTGCCAGCTGTACGGCATCGCCTTCGAACGCGTGCCGCTGGACGCGCAGTTCGCAATCCGCGTCGACGATCTGATCGCACGCCGGCCCGGCGCGGTGATCTTTCCGAATCCGAACGCACCGACAGGCTGCCTGCTGCCGCTGGACGACATCGACAGGCTCGCCGCTGCATTGCCCGATTGCCCGGTGGTGATCGATGAGGCCTACATTGACTTCGGCGGCGAGTCGGCGGTGGCGCTGATTGATCGCCACCCCAATCTGCTGGTCACACAGACGCTGTCGAAGTCGCGTTCGCTGGCCGGTCTGCGCGTGGGTTTCGCAGTCGGACACCCGGCATTGATCGAAGCGCTGACGCGGGTAAAGGACAGCTTCAACTCCTACCCGCTCGACCGCCTGGCCCTCGTTGGCGCCACCGCCTCGATCGAGGACGTCGGATGGTTCGAGCAGACGCGCCGGCGCGTCATGGCCAGCCGGGAAACCCTGCGCGCCGATCTGGCTGCGGTGGGCTTCGAAGTACTGCCGTCTGCCGCCAACTTCCTGTTCGTCCGCCATCCGGCGCACGACGCCGCCACGCTGGCGCTGGCGCTGCGCGAGCGGCGCATCCTGGTGCGTCACTTCAAGGCAGCACGCATCGACCAGTTTCTGCGCGTCACGATCGGCACCGATGCGCACTGTGCATCGCTGCTCGCCGCACTGCGGGACATCCTGCAGGTTTCCTGACCCGATTCCGCAACTGCGGAGCGCTTCTTGCTAGAGCTGTCGGGTCCACATCCCCGGGTCGTTCAGTCATGCATCGCTTCGCCAGTTCCCTGTTCCAGTCCGCCCTGATCGCCGCGCTCGCCGGCTGCACCGGCATTTCGTTCAAGCAAGGCGCTGGCGGTGAGGACTTCCGCCGCGCCGAAGCCGAATGCAAGAGCACCACTTCGGAGCGCAGCGCCTTCTCCCGGTGCATGGACGAAAAAGGATGGTGGACGCGGTCGATGGAAGAACTGTCGCAACTCGGATTCGCGCCGGTGGACGAGGACGCCGCCGAAGTCGAGGAAGAAGCTGCCGCGCCGGTGGCCGTTGCAGTGACTTCTGCCGCAGCGGCGGGCGCGGCTGCAGGCGCGAAGCCAGCCGTCGCACCCTCTTCCGGCTCTGCCCCGGCGGAAAGGAAGGCCAGCGCGGCCAGACCGGCTGCCGCAGCGGCCACCAAACCTGCCGTACCGAAAGACCCGCTGTCGCGTATCACCATTGCCATGTGGGCCAAAGCCGGTGCAGACGGCTCGGCGCTGATGGCTTCACAGGCAGCCTGCCTGTCGACACTCGGCGCCGGCCACGAACCCGATCCGGTCGCGAAGACCGTCACCCGCGGCCTGTACGACTGCCTGCGCAAGGATGGCTGGACCGGCATGACCTTGCGCTGACTTTTCCCTGCGTCACCCCAATCCGTGGCGTTTGATCATTTCACCCACATGGAATACTCTTGGGTCGGGTGTATGCACAATAGATAATTCAACAAGCGGCATTTGAACGGCTGCCAGGGACACACCCGAAGAAATCCGCCTTCAACGGGGCGGTTCATCACATTTCCCAAGGAGAGTCCCATGTTGTCAGCACGCAAGCTTCTGGCTGTCTCGCTGTGCCTGTCGGCGCAGCACACATTCGCACTGAGTACCGGTGACATTGCGTTCACCGCACTGAACACCGATGAAGACGGCTGGACCATCGTGGCCCTGGCCGACCTGGCGGCGGACAGCACGATCTACTTCACCGACAGCAACTGGGGCGGCGCCGCATTTTCGAGCGCCGAAGGCTTTCACACCTGGAACACCGGCGCGGCATCGATCGCCGCGGGCAGCGTGATCCGCTTCAGCCAGATCGATCAGGCCAGCCGCGCGGTGTCGATCGGCGCGCTGACCTCGTCAGGCAGCCGTGCGTTGAGCAGCACCGCCGAAACTGTGTACGCCTACCTGGGCACGGCCGCCAACAGCCCGACCACCTTCCTCGCCGCGGTGTCATCCGAAGCAGGCGCCGCCGCCACGAACGCGCTCTCTGCCGCCGGGCTGCAGGACGGCGTCAATGCCGTCATTCTGACGGCCAGCACCGACTTCGCCGAATACACCGGGCCGCGCAGCGGCGAAGCCGATTTCGCAACTTATCGGCTGCTGGTCAACGCCTCATCGAACTGGACCGGCTTCACGGATGGTGACCAGTCCGCCGCACAACCCGGCCTCGCGGCGTTTTCGATTTCGGTGTCTCCGGTGCCGGAAGTGTCGGGGGGCTGGATGATGTTGGCAGGCCTTGCGCTGGTGGCCGCGCGCCTGCGCCGATAACCTGCCGGCACCAGGCGGGGAAAAGCTCAGGGCGCTGGCAGGGGTTCGACCAGCGCCCTGTAGGCATGCCAGGTTGCGTGCCCGATCAGCGGCATCAGCACGATCAGGCCGAGAAACAAGGTCGTAAAGCCGGCCACGGTCAGCAACACGATCAGCAGGGCCCACACCAGCATCGGGCCGGGGTTGCGACCGAGCGCGATCAGGCTCGCCAGCATCGAAGTGACCGCGTCCTGCCGCCGGTCCAGCATCAATGGAATGGCGACCACGCTGGCGCCGAACACGAGTGACGCAAAGATGAAGCCGACCACTGCGTAGGCCAGCAGGAATTCGACGTTCTCCAGACTGACCACCTGTTCGACAAACCGGCTGGCGGACGGCATTTCAGAGGTATAGAACAGCGCGAACACGACCAGCGACGCGCGCGCCCACACGAGAAAGATGATGATCAGCACGACGGCGAACACGCCGATTGCCCCGGCATTGTGCTGACCTGCGGTGAGCGAGTGCGCCAGCATGGGTGTTTCACCGGCTTCGCGCCGGCGCGACAGGTCGTACAGGCCGAGCGAAAGAAAAGGGCCCAGCAGCAGGAAGCCGCAGACCAGCGCCGAGGTGAGGTGATAGGCGTGACTGAACACGACCGACAGCAGCACGCCCATGAAAGCGAAACAGCCGCCGTAGAAAATGCTGGCGGCCGGATTGCCGGCCAGATCCGCAGCACCCTTGGCAAGCCAGTCGAACGGCGCGAACAGTGTCACTTCACGGACGACCGGAAACGGAAGCCCCTGTGCATCACCCGGCGCCGGACTTTCTCCGGTCGGCAGTTCCGATGGCTGCATGCGTACACCCCTCATCCGCATCACTGCATTGATGTGCGCCGACCACCCTGCCGGCGCGTGACCCGGCGCCACTTTACGCCGAGTCGTCGCAGCCGGGGGAATCAGTCCTTCAGACGCATTTCAGCCGAACGTGCGTGCGCCTGCAGACCTTCGCCATGCGCGAGCACCGACGCAATGCGGCCGAGCTTCTGCGCGCCTTCAGCGGATATTTCGAGGATGGACGTGCGCTTCTGGAAGTCATACACGCCGAGCGGGCTGGAGAAGCGCGCGCTGCGCATCGTCGGCAGCACGTGGTTCGGGCCTGCGCAGTAGTCGCCCAGCGCCTCGACCGAGTAGTGACCGAGGAACATGGCACCCGCGTGACGGATGCGGTTTACCCAGTCGCGCGGCGTTTCGGTGCAGATTTCGAGGTGCTCCGGCGCGATCCGGTTGGCGATGTCACACGCCTCCCCGAGGTCGCGCACCTTGATCAGCGCTCCCCGGTTGGCGAGGGACGTGGCGATGGTGTCGCGTCGCGGCATGTCAGGCAGCAGACGGTCTATCGATGCATGCACACGGTCGATGAAGGCGGCGTCGGTGCACAGCAGGATGGACTGGGCAAGCTCGTCATGCTCGGCCTGGGCGAACAGGTCCATCGCGACCCAGTCAGGATTGCCGTGGCCATCGGAAATGATCAGCACCTCGGACGGCCCGGCCACCATGTCGATGCCGACCGTGCCGAACACCCGGCGCTTGGCGCTGGCCACATACGCATTGCCCGGGCCGACGATCTTGTCCACCTGCGGAATGCTCTGCGTGCCGTAGGCAAGCGCGCCGACCGCCTGGGCACCACCGATCGTGAACACGCGGTCGACGCCGGTGATGGCAGCGGCTGCAAGCACCAGTGCATTGCGCTCGCCACCCGGGGTGGGCACGACCATGATCAATTCCGATACGCCCGCGACCTTGGCCGGCACGGCGTTCATCAGCACCGAACTCGGGTAGGACGCACGGCCGCCAGGCACATACAGGCCGACGCGATCAAGCGGCGTCACCTTCTGGCCCAGCGTGGTGCCGTCCGCTTCGGTGTATTCCCACGATGCCTGTTTCTGGCGCTCGTGATACAGGCGCACTCGGTCGGCGGCTTCGACCAGTGCCGCACGCTGCTCGTCGCCCAGACTCGCATAGGCCTCGTCGAGCACGCTGCGCGGCAGTTCGAGTTCAACCATCGACGCCGCGTTGAGGCGATCGAAACGGCGAGTGCAGTCGAGCACGGCTTCGTCGCCGCGCGCACGCACATCGCGCAGGATGCCGGCCACCGCCGCTTCGATGGCGTCGTCAGTCGACGCATCGAAGGCGAGCAGCGCATCGAGCTGTTCGATGAAATCCGGCGCGCCGGAGTCCATGCGTCGGATGGCGGTACTCATTGCACCGCCCCTGCGATCGCTTCGAGTATCGGCGACAGCGCATCGTGCTTCACCTTCAGTGAAGCCTGATTGATGATGAGCCGGGAACTGATGTCCATGATGTGTTCGACCTCGACCAGATTGTTCGCACGCAGCGTGCCGCCACTGCTGACCAGATCGACGATGGCATCCGCCAGTCCGACCAGCGGCGCCAGTTCCATCGATCCGTACAGCTTGATCAGGTCGACGTGGACGCCCTTGGCCGCGAAATGTTCGCGCGCCGTGTGCACATACTTGGTCGCCACCTTGAGGCGCGCGCCGCGGCGCACCGCCTGCTCGTAGTCGAAACCGGCCTGCGTCGCCACACTCAGGCGGCAACAAGCAATCTTCAGGTCGATCGGCTGGTAAAGACCGACGCCGCCGTGTTCCAGCAGCACATCCTTGCCGGCGATGCCGATATCCGCCGCGCCGTACTGCACATAGGTCGGTGTGTCGGACGCGCGCACGATGACCAGGCGCACATCCGGCCGGTTGGTTCCGATGATGAGCTTGCGCGACGTCTCGGGATCGTCGGTCGGTTCGATGCCGGCCGCCGCAAGCAGCGGCAGCGTTTCTTCGAAAATGCGACCCTTGGACAGGGCGAGGGTGATGCCTTGCACGGTGTGCCTCGTTAGCGGTTGAATCGGCGGCGGCTGAGTCGGCCGCGGGAACGTCGATGGCGGGTCAGGACAGGCGCCTGACGGTGGCGCCGAGCGCGGTCAGTTTCTGTTCGATGCGCTCGTAGCCGCGATCCAGATGATAGATGCGTTCGATCACGGTTTCACCGCGCGCCACAAGGCCGGCGATGATCAGTCCGGCCGACGCGCGCAGATCGGTCGCCATGACGGTCGCCCCATCGAGCTGCGCCACGCCCTGCACCACCGCGGTATTGCCGTCGATGCGGATGTCCGCGCCCAGCCGGGCCAGTTCGACCGCATGCATGAAGCGATTCTCGAAAATCGTTTCGCGGATGATGGACGTGCCTTCCGCCAGCGCATTGATCGCCATGAACTGTGCCTGCATGTCGGTCGGAAAGGCCGGATAGGGCGCCGTACGGATCGACACCGCCTTCAGCCGTTGCGGCGCCCGCAGCACGATGGCCTCGAACGACGGCGACTTTTCGGTGCGGATGTCGCAGCCGGCATCCATCAGCTTGTCGACCACGGCATCGAGGTAGGCGGCCGACGTGCCGGTCAGGCGGATTTCGCCGCCGGTGGCCGCCGCCGCGCACAGATAGGTCCCGGTTTCGATGCGGTCCGGCATGATGCGATGTGTCGCGCCATGCAGTCGTTCGACGCCCTGAATGCGGATCACGTCGCTGCCGGCGCCTGAAATGCGCGCGCCCATGGCGACCAGGCAGTTCGCCAGATCGACGACTTCCGGCTCGCGGGCGGCGTTTTCGATCACCGTTTCGCCATCGGCCAGCACGGCCGCCATCATCAGGTTTTCGGTGCCGGTCACGGTGACCATGTCGGTGAACAGCCGCGCGCCACGCAGGCGCGACGTGCGCGCGACCACATAACCATGTTCCACCGCAATGTCGGCGCCCATCGCCGTCAGCCCCTTGATGTGCTGATCGACCGGTCGCGCGCCGATCGCGCAGCCGCCGGGCAGCGACACCTTCGCCTCACCGCAGCGAGCCACCAGCGGACCGAGCACAAGGATGGAGGCGCGCATGGTTTTCACCATTTCGTACGGCGCCAGCGGATTGTCCAGCCCGGACGCGTCCAGCGTAACGACCGAACCGTCGCGCTGCACCGCCACGCCCATCTGCGCCAGCAACTTGAGCATGGTGCCGATGTCGTTGAGCTGCGGCACATTGGTCAGCGTCAGTGACTCACGTGTCAGCAGCGCGGCGCACAGAATGGGCAGAGCCGCATTCTTCGCACCCGACATCTCGGCCTCGCCGTGCAGGCGATGACCGCCTTCGATCAACAGCTTGTCCATCGTGCGTTCAGGCCTTCCACTCGGCCGGCGTCAGCGTCTTCATCGACAGCGCATGGATTTCCTCGCGCATGCGATCGCCCAGCGCGGCGTAGACGAGCTGGTGACGGCGGATGCGGGTCAGACCGTCGAAAGCCGCGGACACGATGACCGCCTCGAAGTGCTGGCCGTCACCGGACACCTGACAGTGGTCACAGGCGATGCCGGCTGTGATGGAGGATTCAATGCTTTGCGGAGTAACCATATCAACTTCTCAATTTGTAGCCGCGGGCCAGCATGTTCAGGGTGGCATAGGTCAGCGCCACGAAACTGCCGCCCGCGACGAGGGCGCTGATCCATGGCGAAACATCCGACTGGCCGAAAAAGCCGAAACGGAAACCATCGATCATGTAGAAAAACGGATTGACGTGCGACACCGTCTGCCAGAACGCCGGCAGCGAGTGAATGGAGTAGAACACACCGGACAGGAAGGTGAGCGGCATCACGACGAAATTCTGGAAAGCTGCGAGCTGGTCGAACTTGTCGGCCCAGATGCCGGCGATCACCCCCAGGCTGGCCAGGATGGCGCCGCCCAGGGTGGCAAAAAAAAGTATCCACAGCGGATGTGCATACGGCAATTCGACGAACCACAGCGTCACCAGCCAGACGCCAGCGCCGACCACCAGCCCGCGGATGACCGCCGCCAGCACGTAGGCTGCGTAGAACTCGCGATACGAAATCGGCGGCAGCAACACGAACACGATGTTGCCGGTCACCTTCGACTGGATCAGCGATGAGGAACTGTTGGAGAACGCGTTCTGCAGCAGGCTCATCATCACCAGACCGGGTACCAGGAAAGCCGTGTAGCTCACGCCACCATACACTTCGACCTGACGGTCGAGCACGTGCGAAAACACCAGCAGGTAGAGCAACGCGGTCAGCACCGGTGCGCCGACGGTCTGGAAGCCGACCTTCCAGAAGCGCAGCACCTCTTTATACAGAAGGGTACGCAGCGCAATGCTCACGCGGCCTCCTGCATGATGGAAATGAACACGTCTTCCAGATCCGGACGGACCAGTTCGATCTCCTCCAGTCCGACGCCGGCCGCATGCAGGCGGGCGAGGCAGGCGCTGACCGCGTCGGCGTTTTCGAGCGCAAGCACGACACGTCCGTCGGCCGTTGCTCGCGCCACGGCGCGCAGATCGGCTGGCAGCGCAACGTCGCCGCGCAGGCGAAGGCGCAGCGACTGCTGGATCGGCCGCGCCAGCAGATCGGCCGTATTGTCGAGTGCAATCACCCGCCCCTGCTTCAGCATGGCGATGCGCCCGCACAGGCTTTCCGCCTCTTCCAGATAGTGGGTGGTCAGCACGATGGTGTGGCCCTGCCGGTTCAGATCGCGCACAAAGGCCCACAAGCCCTGGCGCAACTCGACATCGACACCGGCGGTCGGTTCGTCCAGCACGATGACCGGCGGCCGGTGCACCAGCGCCTGCGCAACCAGCACCCGCCGCTTCATGCCACCCGACAGCGCACGCATGTTCACATCAGCCTTCGTGTGGAGGTCGAGGTGATGCAGTATCTCGTCTATCCAGTCATCGTTGCGGCGCAAGCCGAAGTAGCCGGACTGGATGCGCAGCGTTTCGCGCACCGTGAAGAAGGGATCGAACACGAGCTCCTGCGGCACCACACCCAGGTTGCGCCGAGCATCGCGATAGTCGGCGACCACGTCGTGCCCCATTACCCGTATCACGCCGGAGTCGGCGCGTCCGAGTCCGGCGAGCAGGGAGATCAGCGTGGTCTTGCCGGCACCGTTCGGGCCAAGAAGGCCGAAGAATTCGCCCTGCCGCACGGTCAGCGAGACGTGATCAAGCGCCTGGAGCGAGCCATATCGCTTGCAGACGCCATCAATCAGCAAGGCGGCAGACGGATCAGACATGGACAGGCTTCGGGACGGGCACCGCAGCGGCGCCGGGAAATGTAACGATCAGCGTGCGGACGACGCGGCGTCAAGTCCGCAGAACGACGACACTTCGTACAGATTGGACAGGCTGAGCAGTCCGTCTGGCGCACCGACGACCGGCAGCGGGCCGGCCGAACCTGACGATGCACGTTCCCAGGCGAGCAGAACGGCAATGGCAGCCGAATCCACTTCCTTCACGCCGGACAGATCGATCGACCGGGCGGATCCGATCAATGCGAGTCCGGCGTCGCGCAGGCTGACGGCTTCGGCCAGACGCATCGCACCGGTCACCCGCAGCACATCGCCATCCAGCGCGATCATTTTGCGGCGGCTGCCGGAGGAGAGTTCTTGGCGCGCAGCGACTTGACCAGACCGTCAACGCCGCCAGCACGAATTTCGGCCGCAAAGGTTTCGCGATAGTTGGTCACCAGGCTCACGCCAGCGACGCTCACGTCGTACACCTTCCAGCCTTCGCCGTTCTTTTCGAGGGCGTAGTCGATCGGGATCGGACGGCCGCCTGCGCGAACAACCTTGGTCTTTACAGTCACATCCGTCTGCTCG
The DNA here is from genome assembly GCF_024580155.1 of Methyloversatilis sp. XJ19-13. Taxonomy (NCBI): domain Bacteria; kingdom Pseudomonadati; phylum Pseudomonadota; class Betaproteobacteria; order Nitrosomonadales; family Sterolibacteriaceae; genus Methyloversatilis; species Methyloversatilis sp. XJ19-13. The sequence continues at coordinate 148,689 of NZ_JANINH010000005.1, forward strand.
GGCGCCATTCGGAACGGATCGAATTCGACCGTTTCGTTCTTGTAGCTGGTCAAGGCATTCGAGTAGGTGCGAACCAGCAGCGTACGAAACTCCGTGATCAACTGACCCTTCTGCTCGTCCGACGCGTTTGCCCACTCGCGACCCATCGCCAGCTGCGTCATGCGCGAGAAATTGAAGTGCGGGATCACCTGCGTTTCCACCAGTTCTGCCGCGCGCTTCTTGTCGCCCGCCTTGATGGCTGCATCGGTCCGCAGGGTGTTCAACACCTCTTCGGTGACTTCCTTCACAAGCGTATCGGGCGTCTTCGCGACGTTCGCCTGGGCACTTGCGCTCAGGGCGAAAGTCAGCAGAAACAGTTGAAATATGCGTTTGAACATGGGTTCTCCCAGATGAAAAAGGCCTGTCGCCATGCGACAGGCCGTCAGACCATGCCACCCCGCCAGACTGGCCGGGGCGCTGAAGCGGTCAGTTCGACGCTACTGCAAACTCGGTCGAAGCCTGCGAACTCATGGCATCAACGCCCATGGTGGCAGGTGTGCCGACAAGCATGAAGCGCCAAGTTGCTTCAATCGGTAACATGGTCATCAGGTTTTCGCTCGGCGCAAGCTGTGCGAACGGGCTTTCACGCGGCGCGTTTCCGTCATAGATCAGGCTGCGGCGACGTTGCAGGTAGGCATCGCGCACGTAAGCGTACTTGTCGAGCGCGGCGGCTTCGATCGCGCTTTCGGCCTTCAGGAAATCGGCGCGCATATCAACGGCACGCAGCGCGAGGGCCGAATTGCGGACCGAGACCGGATCATGGTTGGCGACCGGATCAACCCAGACGTCGACCAGGAAGCCGCCGGTATCGCGCAGCGTGCGCGGCCCGATGATCGGCAGCACGACGTAGGCACCATCGCCCACACCCCAACGTCCGAGCGTCTGGCCGAAATCTTCCTCGTGCTTTTCCAGTCCCATGCCGGTGGCGACGTCGAACAGGCCGACGATGCCGATGGTCGTGTTGATCACTACGCGCCCGACGTCGGACAGTGCTTCGCCCGGCTTGCCCTGGATCAGGTTGTTGAAACCGATCCACAGGTCTGCAATGTTGCCGAAGAAATTCGACACACCGGTCTGGACGGGCGTCGGCGTGATGTAGTCATAGCCTTGCGCCACCGGCTTGATGAGCGCCTTGTCTACCGTTTCGTTGAACGAAAAGACCGCGCGGTTGAATCCTTCGATCGGATCCTTCGGGTTGCCCGAGGTCGCGCAACCGGTCATCAGCGTTGCAGCGATGGCTGCAGCGAGCACCGGACGTATGTTGGATGTCTGCTTTTTTGTATGGGTCATCTGGCGAGCTTCCCGGCTATGCGTTACGCACATCACTGCTCGGGAGCCTGCGGGCTCTCGGCAGCCTTGTTGAACATGAACTGACTGATCAGCTTTTCAAGCACTACCGCAGACTGCGTCTTCGTTATCGTTGCGCCGGCGGCAAGCATTTCCGTATCGCCACCGACTTCAAAACCGATGTACTGCTCGCCAAGCAAGCCCGACGTCAGGATGGTTGCGAACGTGTCTCGCGGGAAAACATACCGCTTATCGACATCCATCTTGACCACCGCGACATAAAGAGTGGGGTCGAAAGTGATTTCCGTCACTCGACCGACCACGACGCCCGCGCTTTTCACCGGGGCACGCGGTTTCAGGCCACCGATGTTATCAAAGTTGGCTTGCAGCCTGTATGTCTCGCCTATGTTAGCGGACGCAAGGTTGCCAACCTTTAGTGCCAGAAACAACACTGCGGCCACGCCGATCGCCACGAACACACCGACCCACAGGTCGAGCACAGTACGGTTCATCCGTTACCCCTGAACATGAAGGATGTAAGTACAAAGTCCAGCGCCAGTATCGTGAGCGCCGAATTGACAACTGTTCGCGTGATCGCGCGCGACACGCCCTCGGCGGTCGGGGCCGAATCGTAACCTTCGAAAACCGCGATCAGCGACACCGCAAAGCCGAACACCACGCTCTTGATGATGCCGTTCACGATGTCGTAGCGGAAATCGACCGATGCCTGCATCTGCGACCAGAAGGCACCATCATCGACGCCGATGAACACAACACCGATGAACCAGGCGCCGAACACGCCCATCATCGAAAACAGCGCCGCGAGCAGGGGCATCGAAATGACGCCGCCCCAGAAGCGCGGCGCGACGACGCGCGCGATCGGATCGACCGCCATCATGTCCATCGCCTTGAGCTGCTCGGTCGTCTTCATCAGGCCGATTTCGGCTGTCAGCGCCGAACCTGCGCGGCTGGCGAACAGCAGCCCGGCAACCACCGGCCCCAGTTCGCGCACCAGTGACAACGCCACCAGAATGCCCAGTGCCTCGCTCGAACCGTAGCGCTGCAGCGTTTCGTACCCCTGCAGACCGAGCACCAGACCGACGAAGAAGCCGGACACCATGATGATGATCAGCGACAGTACGCCGGTCGAAAACACCTCGCGAATGGTCAGTGAGAAGCGCGAAAACGCTGTGCCCGAGCGCATCAGCACCGCAACGAAGAAGCGGCTGGCGAAGCCAAGCCGCCAGAGACCGTCGAGCGTGCGCGCCCCCATCGAGCGAAGCACCCGGGCGATCATGCGTACGTCTCCATCAGGGTTGTCCGGTAGTCGTCACCCGGAAAATGGAACGGCAGCGGCCCATCGATTTCCGCGTTGACGAATTGATGCACGAACGGGTCGGTCGAGGCGCGGATCTCGTCCGGCGTGCCTTCGGCCACCACCTTGCCGGCCGACAGGAAATACAGGTAGTCGACGATTTCGAGAGACTCGTGCACGTCGTGCGTCACCATGATCGAACTCGCACCAAGCGCGTCATTGAGCCGGCGGATCAACTGGCCGACCACGGCAAGGGAAATCGGATCAAGCCCGGCGAACGGCTCGTCGTACATGATGAGCATCGGGTCGAGCGCCACGGCACGGGCGAGTGCGACGCGACGCGCCATCCCGCCGGACAGTTCGGCCGGCATCAGCTTCCAAGCACCGCGCAGCCCGACTGCGTGCAGTTTGGTCATGACCAGATCGCGGATCATGTCGGACGGAAGGTCGGTGTGTTCGCGCAACGGAAAGGCTACGTTGTCGAACACATTCAGATCGGTAAACAGCGCGCCGAACTGGAACAGCATGCCCATGCGCCGCCTCGCTGCATACATTTCGCGGCGCGACAGCCGCGCAAGTTCCTGCCCGTCCACCGTCAGGTGGCCCGCCGTCGGCTTGAGCTGACCGCCAATCAGGCGCAGCAATGTCGTCTTCCCGCAGCCGCTGCCGCCCATGATGGCGACCAGTTTGCCGCGCGGAATGCGCAGATTGATGCCGGAAAGAATGGGCCGCGTGTCGTAGGCAAAGTCGACGTTCTTCAAGTCGACCAGGATGTCTTCGGCCGGAGGGGACAGTGACACGAGAACAGTGTATGCGGGTAACAGGGAGCGCGATTGTAGCAGAGGCGCCCTATAGGCCGCAGCGACGCTTCCGGATGCGCCATCGGCGTGCGCTATCATCGGTCATGACTTTCGCGAACGCTGCCCGCCCGACGAAAACCGAAGCGCCGCGGCCCGGACTGCTGATTGTCGACGACGATCCGCTGATTGCCGATTCACTCAGCTTCCTGCTCGAGGCGGATTTCCTCGTCACCAGCCGCGCCTCTCGCGGTGCGGCTATCGCATGGCTGCGCGAGCAGCCGGCGGCACCGAAACTGGCGCTGATCGATCTTGGCCTGCCGCCATGCCCGCATCGGCCGGATGAAGGCTACGCACTGATCGCCGACCTGCTCGCCCACGCGCCGGACACCCGCATCGTGGTGCTGTCCGGTCAGGGGGAGGAAGGCCTCGCTCGCCACGCGCGGGCCCTTGGCGCCACGGAATTCGTGTCCAAACCGGCGCAGCCCGCTGCGCTGCATGCACTGCTGCGCCAGCTGGCCGAAACCTGCAGCCCGCCACCTCCCGCCCTGCCGGCGCTGATCGGCGACAGCGAACCGGTGATCCGGCTGCGCGCACAGATCGTGCAGTACGCAGACCTGCCGTATCCGGTGCTGGTGGAAGGTGAATCGGGCACCGGCAAGGACATTGTCGCCAACTGCCTGCACGCTGGCACGACACGTGGCGGCCAGCCCTTTCTGGCGCTCAACTGCGCCGCCATTTCGCCCAGTCTGGTCGAGCCGACGCTGTTCGGCCATGCGCGCGGCGCGTTCACCGGTGCGCAGACGGCACGTGCCGGCTATTTCGAGGAGGCCGCGTCGGGCAGCCTGTTCCTCGACGAGATCGGCGAGCTGCCGCTCGACCTCCAGGCCAAGCTGCTGCGCGTGCTCGAGAACGGTGAGTACCAGCGGGTCGGCGAGACGCAGTTGCGCCGCTCAAGCGCACGCATCATCGCCGCCACCAATCGCGATCTGAGCGAGGAGGTCCGCGCCGGGCGCTTCCGGTCGGATCTCTACCACCGGCTCAGCGTGTTCACGATCACCCTGCCGGCCCTGCGCGACATGGACGGCGACCGGCTGCAGCTGCTCGAGCACTTCCGCGGGCAGTTCTGCGCCCAGCTTGAACGGCAGCCGTTTTCGCTGGCGGCCGATGCGCGCGCGGCCTGGCTGGCCTACGGCTTTCCCGGCAATGTGCGCGAACTGCGCAACATCGTCATCCGGTTGTCGACCAAGTATCCGGGTCGCGAAGTCGGTCTGGCCGAACTGCAGGCGGAATTCGACCCGGCCGGCAACACACCGGCCGCGCCGGCGCTGTACGACGCACTGGCGCGCGATCTGTCGGAGGTTGCACTCGACGAGCTGCGTGCCGGCGGCTTCCGGCTCGACGCCCGGCTACGCGAATGGGAAGGCGCCTATATTGATGCCGCCATGCGGCTGGCGCGCGGTAATGTGAGCGCGGCGGCACGTCTGCTGGGCATCGCGCGCACGACGCTGTACCACCGCATGGACGCGCCGGATGCCGACGCCGGACGCGACGACTGACATGTACCTCGAACACTTCGGCCTGCGCGAATCGCCGTTCCGCATCACCCCGCATGCCGATTTCTTCTTCGGCGGCGCGAACCGCCGGGCACTGCTCGACGCGCTGGTCTATGCGCTCGGTCGCGAAGAGGGGCTGGTCAAGGTCAGTGGCGAAGTCGGCACCGGCAAGACCATGCTGGCGCGGGTGCTGATCGAACACCTTCCCGACCATCTGCGCGCCATCTATCTCGCCGACCCGCTGATGAACCGCGGCGAACTGCTCGCCGTGCTGGCCGACGAGCTGGGCTGCGCGCCCGCCACCGGCAGCGACGGCAGCGCGCACCGGCTGCTGCGCGCGGTACAGGAGGCGCTGGTGGCCGAATTCGCCGCCGGCCGCCAAATCGTGCTGCTGATCGACGAGGCGCATGCGATGCCGGCGGAAACGCTGGAACAGATCCGCTTGCTGTCCAACCTCGAATCCGAACGCTACAAGCTGATCAAGATCGCGCTGTTCGGCCAGCCGGAGCTGGACGACCTGCTGGCGCGCACCGATATGCGCCAACTGAAGGACCGCATCACCCAGCATTTCCGGCTCGACCCGCTGCAGCCGGACGATGTCGGCACCTACATCGATTTCCGCATGCGCGCCGCCGGCTATCGCGGACCGAACGTGTTCGAGGCCGCCTCGGTGACACGCATCGCGCGTGATTCGGGCGGCCTGACACGACGCATCAACATCCTGGCCGACAAGGCGCTGCTGGCGGCGTTTGCGCGCGGCGCGCACGGCGTCACGGCAGCCGATGCCACGCGCGCGTTCGCCGACACCGAACTGCGCGTGCCGGCACCGGGCGGCGTCACGCCGACACGGCTGGCGCTGGCGGTCGCGGCATCCGTCGTGCTGCTGGCAGCCGGTTTTCTGCTCGGGCGCAGCATCGACCGAGTGCCCCCGGAAACAGACACCCCGGCAGCGACCGCCAGCGACACGACGGCCGTCGCCCCGGCCGCCCGCCCGCCGGAGCCGCCGCCCGCTGCCGCTCCGGCGCCTGAACAGGCCCCACCGGCAGCCCCGGCGGACGAACCTTCCGTCCAGCCGGTTGCCGCGATGCCGGACACCATCGCTTCAGCTCCGCCCGCCGCCGCTGCACCGGAACCGGCTGCGGAGCCCCCCGCGCCTGCCGACGACCTGATGTCGCTGCTCGCATCGAGCAAATCATGGACAACCTCGGCGCCCGACGACCGCTGGTTCATCCAGCTGATGTCGGCTCCGGTCGCCCAGGGCGCACAGGTCGAGCGCTATGTCCGGCGCGCCCGGCGTACCCTCGACGCACAGCAGTTGCGGGCCTATCGCGCAGACACCGCGGGCGGCACGAAGCTGGCGGTGATCTACGGCGACTTCCCGGATCAGCGCACTGCGCAGCAGGCGCTCGCCACGCTGCCCGACTGGATTGCCACCGCGCGGCCGATTGCGCGGCCGGTAAGCAGCCTGCGTCAGCCCTGAAAATGCCAAAGGCATTGACGGAACAGGGCCGGCTGCGCATCATGTTGATCGACCCCGGATTCCGCGTACCATCCGAATTCAGTTTCATTCCGAGTCACCGTCCGTCTCCGTGCCCATGACAGCATTGCTGCGCCCCGTTCTGCCCTGCGCCGTGATAGCGGCCCTGCTTGCCGGTTGTGCGGCGCACACCCCCCAGCCGATGTCGGATGCACACGTCGTGGCGAAGAAGGCTGACCGTGCGGCCAGCGCGGCGCGCGAAGGCATCCCGCCGCCGGTCGCCCGCCCGCTGTCGCCGCCCCAGCCGCAGCCGCGGCACAAGTCAGAAACCTACAGCGTGGTCGTCAATCGGGTGCCGGTGAATGAACTGCTGTTCGCGCTGGCGCGTGACGCCAAGGTGAATGTAGACATCCACCCCGGCATCGAGGGTGCGGTGACGCTGAACGCGATCGACCAGACGCTGCCGCAGTTGCTCACCCGCATCGCCACCCAGGTCGACATGCGTTTCGAGCTCGACGGACCGAATCTGGTCGTGATGCCCGACGCGCCCTATCTGCGCAGCTACCGGGTCGACTACGTCAACATGTCGCGCGACGTGACCGGCGCGGTGTCGATCAATACGCAGATCGCCTCGACCAGTTCTGCCGCAGTCACCGGCACCGGCGGCACTGCGAACGTCGCCACGCAGACCGGCAATGCCGGCAACAGCTCCAGCACCCGGATCGAGAACGTCGCGAAGAACCGCTTCTGGGAATCGCTGGAACGCAATATCCGCGACCTGCTGCACGAGACCGACAAGCTGATGCCGGACACGATGACCGAACCGGCAGCCGCGCCGGTCGCCGGCACCGATACTGCCGTCGCCGCCCGGCCGGTCGAGCGACGCGCCACCTTCCGTGAAGCGGCGTCGGTCATCCTGAACGCCGAAACCGGCGTCATCAATGTGCGCGCCACCTCGCGCCAGCACGAGAAGGTGCAGGAATTCATCAGCCAGGTGACGCGCATCGCGCGTCGCCAGGTGCTGATCGAAGCGACCATCGCCGAGGTGCAGCTGACCGACAACTACCAGCAGGGCATCGACTGGACCGCCTTTGCCGGCGGCGGAAAACGCGGCGGCGCCACGGTGTCGCTGAACACCAGCTCGACCGAGCTGACCACCAATGCGCCGTTCGCCATCGGTCTGGGCCGCAATCGCGAGCTGGTCGACAGCATCAAGCTGCTTGAAACCTACGGCGACGTGAAGGTGCTGTCCAGCCCCAAGCTGTCGGTGCTGAACAACCAGACCGCGCTGCTGAAGGTGGTCAACAACATCGTCTATTTCGAGATCAAGTCCGACGTGGTCGCCAATACCAACACGCAGGCCGTGCGCAGTTTCACCGCCACACCGCGCTCGGTCTCCGTCGGCCTGGTGATGGCGGTCACGCCGCAGATCAGCGCCGACGGCTTCGTGCTGCTGAACGTGCGGCCCACCATTTCGCGCAAGGTGGGCGACGCGCAGGATCCGACGCCCGACCTGAGCTCGCCCAATCTGGTGCCGGTCATCCAGACGCGCGAACTCGAATCGGTCATGCGCGTGGCCAGTGGCGAAACTGCGGTACTCGGCGGTCTGATGCAGGACGAACTGAACTACCGCCGCGACAGCATTCCCGGCGTATCGGCGCTGCCCTTCATCGGCGCGCTGCTGTCGGCGCGCAACGAAACGTCGCGCAAGACCGAACTGGTCGTGCTGATCCGGCCGGTCGTGATCGAAGACGCCAGTCTCGACGGTGACTACCGTTCGCTGGCCGACTCACTGCCGGACGAGCGCTTCATGAAGCCGACCTTCCCGCTGCCCGGCGCGAACCGGAAAGTGGAGCCGGCGCAGTGAGCCTGCTGCTCGAAGCGCTGAAGAAGGCCGAGGCCGCCAAGCGGCGCGAGGAAGACCCGGCAGCCGCAAGCGAAACGACGCCGGCCGAAGCCCTGCCGCCGGCACGCATCACGCCGGCCCATGAGCTGGAACTGATCGACGATGAATTCGCCCAGGCCGCGCGCTTCGCCGGGCTGGACGTACCAGAGCCACGACCGGCCGCGCCACCGCCCCCCGCGCCCGGTGCCGAAGCGGCGCGCGTGCTGTTCGACGCAAAACGACCAGCGCCGCGCGGCAAGTCGCCGCTCACCTGGCTGCTCGCTGTGGCCGGCCTGCTGCTGCTCGGCATCGTCGGCTGGGTCATGTGGCAGATCGGTCTGCTGGACAGCGGCCGGGACGTCGCACCGGCCGCCTCCCTGTCACCGCCGGCGGCGCGCATCGCGACGCCCGCGCCCGCACCCATGCCTTCGCCTGCGCAATCCACTGCGTCCGTCGCCGCGGTTGCACCGTCGTCACTGGTCGCTGGTGCACCAGTGACCGCCCCCGCAGCGCTGCCCGATGACGCATTGGCGGCCGCGCCGTCGAGCCGCTTCCTGTCCGGTCAGCTCGCCGCCGATGCGCCGGCACCGACGCCGCCGCCCGCCGCAGCGCCCGCTGCGCCGCCGATCCGCATCACCCGCAATGCGCCGGTCATTCCGCAGGACATCAACGAAGGCTACGCGGCGTTCAACGCAGGCGAGTACGACCGTGCTCGCGTCGCCTACGAACGCGCGCTGCGAGCCGATCCGCGCAATCCGGACGCGCTGCACGGCCTGATGGCGCTGGCCGACGTGCGGGGCGATGCGCAGCAGGCGCGCATGCTGTTGCGGCGCATCGCCGAAATCGATCCGGCCGACCCGTCGGTGCAGGTCGCACTCAGCGAAAACGTCGACCCGGTCGCACAGGAGGCACGGCTGTTGAACATCGCCGCGGCGCAGCCGCAATCGGCACCTGCTGCATTCGCGCTCGGCAATCTGTATGCCGGACAGGCACGCTGGCGCGAAGCGCAGCAGGCCTATTTCAACGCCTGGACGCTGGCGCCCGACCAGCCTGACCACGCATACAACCTTGCGGTCAGCCTCGATCAGCTACGCCAGTCAAAGCTCGCACTGCAGTATTACCGCGAAGCCATGACCTTGCGCAGCCAGCGTTCGGCCGCCTTCGACGCAGACGCGGTGGCCGCCCGCATTGCCGCGCTGCAGGCCGCGCCGGATGGGCCCTGAGCACATGAACTCACCGGCCAACGCACCGCGCCGCCCGCTGGGCCAGTTGCTGCTGGCGCAGGGTCTGGTGACCGAAGACCAGTTGCGCATCACGCTGCAGGAACAGCAGAAGCTGAACATTCCGATGGGTCGCCTGCTGGTGCAGCTGGGCTTCGTCAGCGAAGCCACGCTGCGCGAGGCACTCGGCGTCACGCTGGGCAAGCGCACGGTGGATCTGTCGCATGCGCTGATCGACGCCGACGCCCTGCGACTGGTGCCGCAGGCGCTGGCCAAGCGGCACCGGCTGCTGCCGCTGAACTACCTGGTCAGCGCGCGCAAGCTGACGGTCGCCGTGTCCGACGTGAACGACATCGTCGCGCTCGACCAGCTGCGTGCGCTGCTGCCGGAAGGCATCGAGCTCGAAACCGTACTGGCCGGCGAGACCGAAATCGCGCACGCGATCGATCAGTCCTACGGCCACGAACTGTCGATCGAAGGCATCCTGACCGAGCTGGAAACCGGCGAGGTCGATTACCGCGCACTGGCCTCCTCGGCCGACGAATACAGCCAGCCGGTGGTGCGCCTGATCGACGCGCTGCTGACCGATGCGGTCAAGCGCGGTGCCTCCGACATCCACTTCGAACCGGAAGCCGGCTTCCTGCGCATCCGCTACCGCATCGACGGCCTGCTGCGGCAGATCCGCGCGCTGCACCGCTCGTACTGGCCTGCGATGGCGGTGCGCATCAAGGTGGTGGCCGGCATGAACATCGCCGAAATGCGCGCGCCGCAGGACGGCCGCATTTCGCTCACCATCAGCGGCCGGCCGGTCGATTTCCGCGTGTCGTCGCAACCGACACTGCACGGCGAAAACATCGTGCTGCGCATCCTTGACCGGGCGCGCGGCATCGTCGCGCTCGACGAACTGGGGCTGGCCGATTCGCAGCTCGACCAGCTGAAGCTGATGATCGCGCGCCCCGAAGGCATCATCCTCGCCACAGGCCCGACCGGCAGCGGCAAGACCACCACGCTGTATTCGGTGCTCAACCACATCAATTCCGAGGGCGTGAACATCATGACCCTGGAAGATCCGGTCGAATACCCGATGGCGCTGATCCGCCAGACTTCGGTCGCCGAGGCGGTCAAGCTCGATTTCGCCAATGGCGTGCGCTCGATGATGCGGCAGGATCCGGACATCATCCTGGTGGGCGAAATCCGCGATGCCGAAACCGCCGAAATGGCCTTTCGCGCCGCGATGACCGGTCACCAGGTGTATTCCACGCTGCACACCAACTCGGCGCTCGGCGCGATCCCGCGCCTGCTCGACATCGGCATCCTGCCCGACATCATGGCCGGCAACATCATCGGCGTCATGGCGCAGCGTCTGTTGCGCAAGCTGTGCGTCTATTGCCGAAAGGCGCGACCGGCCGAGGCGCACGAAATCCATCTGCTCGGTCTGCGCGAGGACCGCGCAGCGCCGGACATCCACGATGCGGTCGGCTGCCCGGCGTGCGAATTCACCGGCTACCGCGGCCGGCTGGCGGTGATGGAACTGCTGCGCATGGATTCCGACCTCGACGAACTGGTGGCACGGCGCGCCACGGCGCGCGAGCTGCGCAACGCCGCCCGCGCCAAGGGCTTCCGCTCGCTGGCCGAAGACGGTCTGCGGCGCGTCATCGACGGCTCGACCTCGCTCGATGAGCTGGCGCGCGTGGTCGACCTTACCGAACGCATGGCCCAGAGCGGTCCGGACTGGTACGCGCGCTGACGATGGCGATGTTTTCGTACAAGGCGATGAACACGCAGGGCCGCATGGTGTTCGGCCGCATGGACGCCGCCAATCTGGTCGACCTCGAAATGCGCCTGAAGCGCATGCAGCTCGACTTCGTCAATGGCCAGCCGATGAAGTACGCGCAGCCGCTGTTCGGCCACAGCGTGCCGCGCCTCGAACTGATCAATTTCAGCTTTCACCTCGAACAGCTGGTGCGCTCCGGCGTGCCGCTGATCGAGGCGCTGACCGACCTGCGCGATTCGACCGAGCACCCGCGCATGCGCGAAATCGTCGCCTCGCTGGTCGAAGGCATCGAGGGCGGCCGATCGCTGTCGCAGGCCATGGCCGAACATCCGGCCGCATTCAGCAAGGTGTTCTGCGCACTGGTCCGTGCCGGCGAACTGACCGGCAATCTGGCCGAGGTGCTGCGCGAACAAATCGACGCCTTCAAGTGGGAAGACGAACTGGTGTCGCAGACGCGACGCCTGCTGACCTATCCGGCCATCGTCGGCACTTTCCTGCTGTTCGTCATCGCGGTGCTGATGCTGGTGGTGGTACCCGACCTCGCGCGCTTCTTCCGCAACACCGGGCTCGAGCTGCCGCTGCAGACGCGCATCCTGATGGGCACCTCGGAATTCCTGCTGGCCTGGTGGCCGGCCGTGCTGTTGCTCATCGTTGCGGCAGCCGCAGGCGCCGTTGCGCTGCTGCGCTACAACCCAATCGCCCGGCAGCGCTTCGACGGCTTCAAGCTGTCGGTGCCGGTGATCGGCCCGATCCTGCACAAGGTGGTGCTGTCGCGCTTTGCCAGCATGTTCGCCATGATGTACGGCGCCGGCATCCCGATCATCGATGCGGTGCGCACATCGGAAGATGTGGTCGGCAACGAGGCCGTGCGCGACGCGCTGGCGCGTGCCGGCGCGCTGATCAGCCAGGGCCAGAACGTGACGGCCGCGTTCCAGAGCGTCGGACTGTTTCCGCCGCTGGTCGTGCGCATGCTGCGTGTGGGCGAAAGCACCGGTGCGCTCGACCGCGCGCTGCGCGAGGTGTCCTACTTCTACACGCGTGACGTGCGTGAATCGATTGCGCGCGCGCAGGCCGCGATGGAACCGACGCTGACGCTGGTGCTCGGCCTGCTGCTGATGGCCGTGGCCTTCGCCGTCCTCGGACCGGTGTACGACATGCTGACGAAGTTGAAGACCTGATGCCGCGCCGCCACGTCCTCTATCTCGACGCGACGCAGCTTGTCGCCTATGGCTGGCGCGCTGGCGAGGTCACCGAGCACGCCCGCTTCGCGACGACGAGCGACGGCGTGGCGGCATTCGCCGACTTCCTGCGCACACAGCGTGACGGCCTGTACCTGATGCTGTGCGATCTGGCCGACGAAGCCTTCATCGCCGAAATGGTGCCTTTCGTGCGCGGCGGTGACCGCGCGGCACTGATCCGGCGCAAGCTCGGCCAGCATTTCTTCGGCACCACGCTCACCTGCGCGCGCTCGCTCGGTCGCTCGCGCGCCGGACGGCGCGACGAACAGATGCTGTTCTGCGCGCTGACCCGGCCGGCCATGCTCGAGCCCTGGCTGGCGGCGCTGCGCGATGCCGATGTCGCATTGAGCGGCATCCACAGCGTGGCACTGGCCAGCGAACCGGTGCTCGAACGGTTGCGCATTGCGCAGGGCAGCTCGCTGCTGCTGGCCACCACCCGCACCGGCGTGCGGCAGAGCTTCTTCGAAGAGGGCCGCCTGCGCTTCTCGCGCCTGACACCGCTCGGCGCGCTGTCGAGCAACGACCTGCCACGCGCCTGCGCCGAAGAAGCACGGCGGCTGCACCCCTATCTGCTGAGCCAGCGTCTGGTCACCCGCAACGCGCCGCTGAGCGTGCGCGTGCTGGTGCCGCCGGCCCGCATGGACGAGTTTTCGCAGGCCTGCCGCAGCAATGACATGCTGCAGTTCGAACTGATCGACAGTCATCTGGCCGCACAGCGGCTTGGCCTGCGCCCGGCGCCGGACGACCTGTACTGCGAAACGTTGTTCGTGCAGGCGCTGATGCGCCAGCCGCCGGCCGAACAGTTCGCGCCGGCCACCGAACTTCGCGCCTTCCGCGTCTGGCAAGCGCGCTTCGCGCTGATCGCCGCCGGCAGCGTGGCGCTGGCGGCATGCCTGCTGATGGCCACGCACAGCGCGCTCGACAGCCTCGAACTGAGCGAAAGGAGCGCGCGGCTGCAGGACGACGCGCGGCGTGCCGAAGCCGCCCGGCGCGACATCATTGCGCGCCTGCCGCCAACACCGGTGCCGCTGGACACGCTGCGCGTCGTGCATGAACGCAGCCTGCAACTGGAGCAGCGCAGTGCAGTACCGGCCGGACTGCTGCAGGCGCTCGGCGCCGTGCTTGAGCGCTATCCGCAGGTTGAGCTTGACCGGCTCGACTGGAAGCTCGCCAGCGCCGGCATGCCGGCAGCCGACGGACTGCCGCCGGTCGAGGCACAACTGCTGGTGCAGGCGCGGCTGCCCGCCGAATACGGCGCCCAGCAGAGACGCGCGCTGGAACTGGTGGACGCACTCGCCCTCGATCTGGGCCGCGCAGCGGACGGCCTGCAGGTGAAAGTCACGCGTCCGCCGTTCGATCTCGAATCGGGTCAGGTGCTGCGCGGCGGGGCACGCAGCGACCGCAGCGACGCCGACAGCACGCCGCAGTTCGCGCTGCTGATCAGCCGCGGGCTCGCGCCATGAACGCCGCCGACCTGAAGAAGCTGCGCGGCGCCGCGGCGCTGGCCGCGCTGATGGCACTGGCGGGTGCCGGCGCGCTGTGGGCGAGCGCCCGGCTGGCTGACGAAGCGAAGCAGGACCACATCCGGGCGATCGCCGCGCGTGCCACCGCACAGGGCGGGCTGGCCGCCGCACAGGCCGAGGAGCTGGAAATCGCGCAGAAGATCGACCGTTACCGTCAGCTCGCCGCGCGCGGCGCGATCGGCGCCGAACAGCGCCTGGCCTGGGTCGAACTGATCCGCGACACCCGGGCGCGCCATCGCCTGGGCGCGCTCGATTACGAATTTTCGCCGCAGCGGCCACTGGATCGCTCGATTGCGCCCTCTGACGCCGGCCAGCTTGAAGTCAGCAGCAGCACGTTGCGCCTGCGCCTGCCGCTGCTGCATGAAGGCGACCTGCTGACGCTGCTCGACGAACTGAGCCAGCACGCGCCGGCCCTGGTACGGGTACGCGAGTGCAGCATGGTGCGGCGTGTGGTGACCGACGCGACCCCGGAAACGCTGCAGGCCGACTGCCTGCTCGACTGGATCACCTTCCGTCCGAAAGAGGGGGGAGCGTCGTGAAACGCGCGCTGCTCCTGCTTCTGTGCGGCGTTGCGCATGCGGCAGCGGCGCAGCCGCTCGGGCGGCTGTTCTACAGCGAGGCCGAGCGCGCGCGGCTGGAACAGCAGCGCGGCCAGCCGGTACAGACAGCCTCTGCGCCGCGCGCCGTCGGCACGGTGCGGCACGACGGCATCGTCGTCCGCTCTTCCGGCCCGGTGACCTGGTTCGTCAATGGCGGCTCCTTCGACGCGCGCGCACTGCCGTCGCTGCAGGCGCAGTCGGCAGGCACCGCGCTTCAGCTGCAAGGCAACGCGGGTCAGGCGGTCAGGCTGCGACCGGGCGAGCAGACCGCCGTCGACGACGCCGGTCAGGCAGCGCCGGCGTCGGGCGTGATCGACGTGCGGCCGGGGCGCAGCCCATGAACGCATGGCCGTCGACACGACAACGGCAGGGCGGCGCCGCGCTGCTGATCGCCATCGCGCTGCTCGGTCTGCTGGCGATCGCCACACTGGCCCGCGCGTTGTCGTCGCCTGCAGGCACCGACAGCGAACTGGCCACCGAGCGCGCGCTGGCCCGGGCGCGCGATGCGTTGGCCGCTTATGGTGCGCTGGGCAATGTCGCCGGCAACCATGACAACTCGCCAGGCGCCCTGCCCTGCCCGGATCTCGACAATGACGGCGCGTCCGATTTCAACTGCAGCGGCCACATCGGTCGTCTGCCCTGGCGCACGCTGGGCATGGGACCGGTTCTTGATGGCGCAGGCGAATGCCTGTGGTATGCGCGCAGCGCCCGCTTCAGCAACAACATTCAGACCAGCGAGCGCGGCAGCAGCGCCGACAAGCCGGCACTGAACCCGGCAACGCCGGGCGGCATCATCGAAGTCAGTGCCGCGGGCGCTGGCCAGCCGGTGGCAGCAGTACTGATCGCGCCCGGCCCTGCGCTGCCGGGTCAGTCGCGCAGTGGCGGGTTCGGCGATTCCGGCTGCCGCGAAGGCGGCATCGAACAATTCGTCGAAGGTGCGACGGTGGCCGGCACTGCCTATACGCACACCGGCGGTGAGCACGCCATCGCACTGCGCGCGCAGGACGATTTCAACGACCGCGTGCTCACGCTCACCACCAGCCGTCTTTTCGCCAGCGCCGGTGCGCGCGTGCTGGGCGACATTTCGCTCGCCAGCGACGGCACGCCGCCGCATGCATGGTGGATCAACAATCAATGGTGCGCCCACGTCTGCGCGTCGGACACGCATGGGGTCGTCATGCTGGCCGACGGCTCGCGCGTGGCACGGGCGCTGTCGCTGCTGCCGGTCTGCGCCAGCGTGTGCACCGGATCATGACGCGCCAGCGCGGCTTCACCCTGATCGAGATCGCGGTGGTGCTGACCATCGTCGCGCTGCTCAGCGTGGGGGCGATCGCCGCGCTTCAGCTCGCCATGCTCCGCACGCGCATCGCTGATACCCAGACGGCGCTGCGCGAAGCCCGCGAGGCGGTCGTGGCGTTCGCCGTGGTCAACCGTTCGCTGCCCTGCCCGGCGGTGTCGGAGGTGGACGGCACCGAGCAAAGCCGCGCCGACGGCAACTGCGCCAACCGGCGCGGCCTGCTGCCCTGGCAGACGCTGGGCGTGCGCGGCCTCGACGGCTGGGGCAACCGGCTCGGCTATGTCGCATCGCAGAACACCACCGCGGCGCGCAGCCTGGTCGTTGCACCCGGACAGCGCATTGCGCTCACCGGAGAAGGCGACATCGTCATCCGCACGCGCGACGCAGCGGGCACAGAGGTGCTGTTGAACAGCGCCACCGCAGTCGCCTTCGCGCTGTGGTCACACGGCGAGAACGGGCGCGGTGCCACGACGGCGATCGGCAGCCTGATCGCCCACGATTCGGCCAGCAACGCCGACGAACAGGCCAACAGCTCGCAGCCGGGTACCTCTGGCGTGCTCTATGCGCGCGACGGCAGCGTCAGCACGGCTGCCGCAGGTGGCGAGTTCGATGACCTCGTGGCATGGGAATCGCGCTTCGTGCTGTTCGGTCGCATGATGAATGCGGGGCAATTGCCGTGAGCGGCGCTTCCTGCAATGCAGGGCGTGTCACAGGACGCTGTTCCCACAGGGAAAACAGGGCCGCTCACAGAACACGGAGCGAACTGACCGGAGGGCTGTGGGAGCGGCGCCCCCGCCGCGATCAGTGCAGTGAAGGTCGACGGTCCACG
Source organism: Methyloversatilis sp. XJ19-13 (assembly GCF_024580155.1). NCBI lineage: Bacteria > Pseudomonadati > Pseudomonadota > Betaproteobacteria > Nitrosomonadales > Sterolibacteriaceae > Methyloversatilis > Methyloversatilis sp. XJ19-13. Next base: position 165,525 of record NZ_JANINH010000005.1, read on the forward strand.
TGCGTATCGCGGCGAGGACGCCGCTCCCACAAAAACTCCGCTGCTCACCGCCCCCCCGCGGCGCTCCCGCCGCGATCCGGACCTTGAAATGAGTGCCGGCCCCTCCACAAATTTCGTCGCCCGCCTGCGCAGTGGCGGCATTCTTCCCGGCGACAGCCCAGAAGAGCGGCTGAACAAGTCGCTGCTGATGCTGGCGACCGGCCTGGTCTGTGTGGCGTCGATGCTGTGGCTGGCGGTGTATTGGTCGATCGGCCCGCAACTGTCGGCCACCCTGCCTTTCGCCTACCAGCTGCTGCTGGCCGGCAACCTGCTGCTGTACATCCGCAGCGGCAATTTCAAGCTCTTCCGCAGCACGCAGCTCGGACTGTTCCTGTTCGTGCCCTTCGTCGCACAGTGGGCCATCGGCAACTTCATCACCGCCAGCGGCATCCTGCTGTGGGGCTTGCTGGCGCCGGTCGGCGCCATTCTTTGCATCGGCGCGCGCGAAGCGCTTGCCTGGTTCTTCGCCTACGCCTTCCTGATCGTGCTGACCGGCGTGTTTGACTTCTATCTCGCCGACGCCGGCACCTACCGCGACGCCACCGTGTCGGTGGAGACCAGCGTGGTGTTCTTCGCGCTCAATTTCCTCGCCATTTCGACCATCGTGTTCATGCTGCTGCGCTTCGCGATCGAACAGAAGCAGCGCACCGCCAGTCAGCTTGCCGAAGCGCACGCGCTGCTGGAAAGCGAACAGGAGCGCTCGGAGCGCCTGCTGCTGAACATCCTTCCCGGCCCGGTCGCCGAGCGCCTGAAGCAGAACGAAAAGAACATCGCCGACGGATTCGCCGACGTCAGCGTCATGTTCGCCGACATCGTGAACTTCACCCAGGTGGCCGCCGGCATGACACCTGCCCAGGTGTTCTCTATGCTCAACCGCGTATTTTCACGCTTCGACGAACAGGCCGGTGCGCGCGGTCTGGAGAAGATCAAGACCATCGGCGACGCCTATATGGTGGCCGGCGGCCTGAACGAGAACACCTTGGATTACACCGCCGCGCTGGCCGATCTGGCGCTGGAAATGCGCGACTGGCTCAGGAACCAGACCACCGGCACCGGCGTACTGCTCGATCTGCGCATCGGCATCGGCACCGGTCCGGTCGTCGCCGGCGTGGTGGGCAAGAAAAAATTCATCTACGATCTGTGGGGCGACACCGTCAATCTGGCCAGTCGCATCACCACCGAAGGCGTGCCCGGCATGGTGCAGGTCGACACCACAACTTACCTCCGCCTGCGCAACCGCTTTGACTTCCACCCGCCGCAGACGCTCTATCTGAAGGGCAAGGGCGATACGGTGGTCTATCGCCTGATCGGACGCAGGGAAGAAGGACTTTCGATGTCGGCGGGCAGTGTGGACATCCTGCTCGACGCCGGGTAGGTCGACCTGACTACACCAGCACTACAGCGGAACCGTAGCCAACAAGCTTCGAGTCGTGCGTGAGCAGATGCATCGGTTCGTGGACGGCCTGTGCGACGAGCAGCCGATCAAAGGGATCCGTATGGATCAACGGCAGTCGCTCGACAGCCACCGCGTGCTCAGGCCGGATCGCCAGCATTCTGTAACCCGATTGCTCGAAGCAGTGCAGCGCCATCTGCCCGGATATCGGCATGCGTTCGCGCCCCAGACTGTGCTTGATCGCGATTTCCCAGACGCTGGCTGCACTGACCCAGAGCGTCGCCTCGGGCGCGAGCAGCCACTCGCGCGCCTTGGCTGACAGACGGACGTCATCGACGATGGCCCACAATGCAATGTGAGTGTCGAGCAGTACATTCACCGCTGCGCGTCGCCAGAAAACATTCGTTCGATCTCTTCATTCGTCAAATCGAAGTCATCGGGCACGACGAACAATCCCTTGGCGAAACCGAGGCGGCGCTGCGGCAGCACCGTTTCGATGGGCACCAGACGCGCCGCCGGTTTGCCGTTGCGAGCAATGACGATCTCCCGTTCCCGCCCCTGCTCTATGGCCTCGACCAGACGCGAAAGGTTTGATTTTGCCTGCAGCATGTTCACGTGGGATTCCATTGCTCGCTCCGTATGTTCGAACTGTACTTAGCCAAGATTAGCCAAGCCAACATCCTGGGTCAAGCGTAGTTCGGCCCGGCATCGCGGGGCACAAAGCCTCAACGAAAAACGGGCGCCCGAAGGCGCCCGTTTCAACACAGCTTTCTGATCGGAAACCGATTAGAACGTGTGTGCGAGACCGATGTTGAAGCCGGTGTCGCCGTAGCCCGAACCACCGGCGCCGTTCGAACCCGTACCGGCACTACCGGAAGCGTTCTTCGAAATACCACATCGGGCAGCGCTGTCAGCACTCAGCTTGGCAAACGTTGCATACGCTTGGGTGCGCTTCGAGAACGAGTACTCGCCACCAATGCCCCACTTCTTGCAGTCGGCATTGTCGATGGCATCGTTATTCGCCTTGACGTAGCTGGTCTTGATCACGAAATTGGTGGTGACCGGAACGGTCAAGCCAATCAGCCAGCCATCGCTTTCCGAAACCGCCTTCGAAGCAGTGTTATCACCTTCAACGTTTTCGTAGTAGGCCGACAGCTTGGCAACGCCGAAGTCATAGCTAGCGCCAATCACCCACAGATCGAACTCCAGGTCACTTCCGCCATTGAAGACGGTGGTGGTAGGAGTGATCAGGCCAGTAGTCTGGTTGATCCCAAACGTAGTACCCGCATTGGAAGCACCGCTGTTTTTGATCTTCAGGTTTTCATAGTCGAGCGTGAAGCTGATCGGGCCATTGTTGTACAGCGCGGCAACCGCCCACAGAGGCGTATCGCCGGTTTCAACATCATGGCCCAACAGCGAACCCGAACCGGCTTCCGACAGCAGCGAAGTCGTGTAGGCAGCCAGGAACTTCAGGCCGGGAGCAACTTCCGGCGTGATGTACACGATAGCGTTGTCGGCACGGTCAGCCTGACCGAGGCCCGACGTCACACCGAACAGCGAACCGGCGTTGGCAACGGTCTGGTTCTTGAACGGGTCGTACTGGCCGACGAACGAATAGCGGGCGCCATCAACGCGGCCGCCGAGTACGGTACCGAAGGCGCCTTCGAGGCCGATCCAGCTGTGACGGTTGGACGTGCCACCGAACGACTGGCCGCTGTCACCCGAGAAACCGAACTCGAATTCGAAGATTGCCTTCAAGCCATTACCGAGGGCTTCACTGCCACGGAAGCCGATGCGGTTCGTGCCCTGGATGCCATCTTCGAAGTCGTTCAGGCGACCGGTGCGGCCGGCTTGCGACAAGCCACGGTCGTCACTTCCACGCGACATGAAACCGTAGTCGATGCGACCGTACATGGTCACGTTCGACGCTTCGGCCAGCACGGCGGTCGGTACGAGTGCTGCTGCGATCGCAGCTGCAAGCAATTTCTTGGACATTACGCAATTCTCCTCTTGCGATGATAGTGGGTGCCCGGATCGTGTTCGATCGCAGAGCGACTGTACTGCCGGGCTACACACCTTCGGACATTCAGAAGGTGGACCGCACTGTACCGAAGCATGAAAGCTCCCTGCAAGCCATGCGTAGAATTACGTATGCACCCGTCCGGTGCGTTGTGGTTTTCGTGCAACAGCCTGGCGAGGGAGGCAGGCTTTCCCGCTGCCAGGACAGAACCTTCACTGGCGAGGAACTCCACCGGACCCGCTTGGTTGCCGTTCCGGGTTCTGCCCGGGTCTCGCCGCTGCATATATATATGCAGCACCAGAAGCGTCATGCGGCCAAGGCTGAGCGGTTCACGCCTTGACGCCTCCGACCCGAGATTACAGCGGTGCTGAACACCGGATCGTCCCCGGCCGGATGCACGATCCACCGACACAGGCCGTGTGCGGCAAACCCTGGCTGGAAGGCAGGACTCCGGGCGGAGGCAACTAGACCATCAGTCACAACGCATCGCGGCGAGGCCCGCCCCGCGCGACCGAACCCGGTGCACCGGAGCAACGCCTCGCCGCGCTGCCGGATCTGACGCGTTGACTCAGCTTTCGCAGCCGCCCGCTGTCCGGCCGATCAGATTGAAGAACTCGCGCCGCGTGCTGGCGTCGTCGCGGAAGGCACCGAGCATGCGGCTGGTCACCATGGCGACGCCCGGCTTGTGTACGCCGCGCGTAGTCATGCACTCGTGCGCCGCCTCGATCACCACCGCGACACCGCGCGGTTGCAGCACTTCGTACAGCGCATCCGCGATCTGCACGGTCATCTTTTCCTGGATCTGCAGACGCTTGCCGAACACTTCGACCAGGCGCGCCAGCTTGGAAATACCGACGACGCGCCGGTCCGGCAGGTAGGCGATATGCGCCTTGCCGATGATGGGCACCATGTGATGCTCGCAATGGCTTTCGAAGCGGATGCCGGTCAATGCGATCACCTCGTCGTAGCCTTCGACCTCTTCGAAGGTGCGCGACAGCACTTCACGCGGGTCGATCAGATAGCCGGCGAAGAACTCCTCGTACGACTTGACGACGCGCGATGGCGTGTCGAGCAGGCCTTCGCGCGTCGGATCGTCGCCGGCCCACTGAATCAGCGTACGGACAGCCGCCTCGGCTTCTTCCCGGCTCGGGCGTGTGGTGTCTGAATGGTTCATGGTCATCCTGTTTTTGCTTATATATAGAGCGGCGCGATCATGGTGCGATGCCGCTGCCTGACACCCGGACTGAGCATGGTGGCGGCGCGGCCACCTGTTTTCAAGTGCGGTTCATCGACTCGGACCCTTGATATGTCAATTTAGCTCCCCAGATTCCCATCGAACCAGCGCGACGACCCCATTGTTTCGGGATGTAAACCACTGGAACAGCCTGGCACCCGCGCGGCTCCATCGTTCGCTCACAAGCCCCTCAGCGCTTCGCTACTACGGGCAATAACAGTCAGGAGAGGACATCCGATGAAGATCACCCTGTCACGTACCGCTCTGGCAGCCATCGCCGCCACGACTTTCGGCCTTGGCGCGACGGCGACCACGATCGACTGGATGCACAAGGCGCAAGCAGCTGCCGACGTCCAGCCGCTGGTGCTGGCGCAGGCTGCACCGGCCGCTGCAGCCGCAGGCACCGGCAATCTGGTGACCGGTCTGCCCGACTTCACGACGCTGGTCGACCAGACTTCAGCATCGGTCGTGAACATCAGCGTCGTCGGCAAGGCGGCCAAGTCGCCAGCCATGAGCCCGAACGACCCGATGTACGAGTTTTTCCGCCGCTTCGGTATTCCGGTGCCGCAGGACCCCCGTGGCGGCCAGGGGCCGGGCAATGGCCAGGGCCCGACACCGCGCGGGATCGGTTCCGGCTTCGTGATCAGCCAGGATGGCTACATCCTGACCAACGCGCACGTGGTATCGGAAGCCGCCGAGGTGACAGTGAAGTTCACCGACAAGCGCGAACTGAAGGCGCGCGTGATCGGCAGCGACAAACGCACCGACGTTGCGCTGATCAAGGTGGAGGCGAAGAACCTTCCGGCCGTGAAACTGGGCAATGCCGACCAGATTCGCGTCGGCGAGTGGGTGGCCGCGATCGGCGCACCTTTCGGTTTCGAGAACACCGTGACCGCCGGGATCGTCAGTGCCAAGTCGCGCGCGCTGCCTGACGAATCGCTGGTGCCGTTCATACAGACCGACGTGGCGATCAACCCGGGCAATTCGGGCGGGCCGCTGTTCAACCTGAAGGGCGAGGTGATCGGCATCAATTCGCAGATCTACTCGCGTACCGGCGGCTTCATGGGGTTGTCGTTCGCCATTCCGATCGACGTGGCGATGCGCGTGGCCGACCAGATCAAACAGTTCGGCCGCGCCAAGCATGCGCGCCTGGGCATCAGCATCCAGCCGATCACGCGCGACCTGGCGGACAGCTTCGGGCTGGACCGTGCGCGCGGCGCGCTGGTTGCAAATGTCGAGAAGGACGGTCCGGCGGACCGGGCGGGCCTGCAGCCCGGTGACGTGGTGCTCTCGGTCGATGGCCGCGAGGTGGCAGATTCGTTCGACCTGCCCAAGGTGATCGGCAATCTGCCGCCAGGCAAGCCGGTGAAGCTCAAGGTATGGCGCCAGGGTGCGGAACGCACCGTGACGGCGACGCTGGGCGAGCAGGGCGAAACCGAAGCCGTCGCCCAGGCCGATCCGGGGCGCGACGCGCAGCCGGTACGTGACCGTCTGGGTCTGGTGGTGCGTCCGCTCACCGGCGGCGAAGCCCAGCAACTGGGCGTGAATCGCGGTCTGGTCGTTTCCGACGCGGCGGGTCCGTCCGCCCAGGCCGGCATCCAGCCGGGCGACGCCATCCTCGCGGTGAATGGCCAGCCGGTCGGCAACGCCGAAGAACTGGCGCGCCTGGTCGAACGCGCCAAGGGCCGCGTCGCGCTGTTGATCCAGCGCGGCGACAACCGGTTGTTCGTGCCGATCCGGGCGGGTTGATCGCGTCGGACGCCGCGCGGCGGACCGGCTGTGGGAGCGGCGGCCTCGCCGCGATCAGTGCCGCGATGGTCGCTTTGCAAAGTGCGTATCGCGGCGAGGCCGCCGCTCCCACAGCCGCTCCCACAAAACAGTCGCCACTCACACACTGCGTCTACGGCGATTCCCGCAACCGCGCCAGTACGCGCCAGTCACGCCCCACGGCCCGGATGTCGCGGATATCGACATCGACCCGTTGATCCAGCGTGTCGAACGGCCCGAGGTTGAACAGGCCCATGCCGCGGCCGAGCACGGTCGGCGCGACATACATCAGCAATTCATCGACGCAGCCTTCGCGCAGCAGCGAACCATTGAGCTTGTGACCGGATTCGGCGTGCAGCTCGTTGATGCCACGCGCGCCGAGCGCCTGCAGCAATGCCGGCAGGTCGACCTTGCCGCCGTCGTTCGGCAGCACCAGCAACTCGGCACCGGCGTCGCGCAGCGCGCGGGCGTTCGGCACATCGTCCGATGCGCACGCCACCAGCACCGGTGCGCGGTCGATGTCGGCGAACAGCTTCGCAGCGGGTGACAGCGCCAGCCGGGCATCGACGATGACGCGCAGCGGCTGGCGCTCCACGGGCACCTCGCGTACGGTCAGTGACGGGTTGTCCTCCTGCACGGTGCCGATGCCGGACAGCACGGCACAGGCGCGCGCGCGCCAGCGGTGACCGTCGCGGCGCGCCGCCCGGCCGGTGATCCACTGGCTGACGCCGTTGTCGAGCGCCGTTACGCCGTCCAGCGTCGATGCGGTTTTCAGCCTGACCCAGGGTCGACCGCGCGTCATGCGCGACACGAAGCCGATATTGAGTTCATGCGCTTCCTGCTCCAGCACGCCGCAGGTGGTCGCGATGCCGGCCGCGGCCAGCCTTGCCAGCCCCTGGCCGGAGACCAGCGGGTTCGGGTCCTGCATGGCGGCCACAACGCGCGCCACACCGGCCCGGACCAGCGCGTCGGCGCACGGTGGCGTGCGGCCGTGGTGACTGCACGGTTCGAGCGTCACATACGCGGTGGCGCCGCGCGCCGCATCGCCGGCGGCTTGCAGCGCATGCGCTTCGGCGTGCGGCTGACCCGCCCTGACGTGCCAGCCCTCGCCGACAACCTGTCCGTCGCGCACAATGACGCAGCCGACGCGCGGGTTGGGCGTCGTCGTGTTCAGTCCCCGCGCCGCCAGCTTCAGCGCGCGCGCCATGTGAAAAGCGTCGCCCATCATTCAGCTGGCCGCCTTGCGCGGCGCGCGTGTCGGTTTGGTGACTTCGCGCACCACTTCGGAGAACTCGTCGACGTCTTCGAAATTGCGATACACGCTGGCAAAACGGATGTAGCCGATCTTGTCGAGCTTCTTCAGCTCGCGCATCACCAGCTCACCCAACCGGTCGGTCGCCAGTTCGCGCACACCCATGGTGAGCAGGCGCTCCTCGATGCGGTCCATCGCCATGTCGACCGATTCGGTCGTGACGGGACGCTTGCGCAGCGCCAGCATCATGCTGGCGCGCAGCTTTTCGCGGTCGTAGTCGGCACGCCGGCCGTCCTTCTTCACCACCTGCGGCATTTTCAGGTCGACCCGCTCGTAGGTCGTGAAGCGCTTGTCGCACGCCGCACAACGTCGGCGGCGGCGGATGATGTCGCCATCCTCGCTTTCACGGGTTTCGACGACCTGGGTGTCGGGCGAACTGCAGAAGGGACATTTCATCGGGGCGCTCCGGGCTTGATCCGCGGCGATGGTACGCCTAGCAGGACGCTACGGCATCCCGCACGGAGCCATCACGATCCCACTGATCAGCCGCCTTCGCTGAGCGCGATGATCCTGTTGTAGACAAAAGCCGTCAGCGCCAGCCGGTCCTGCTCCGGTATATCGGTGAATTCAACGCCATGATTCAGGATGGCCTGCTCGCCTTCCGGGTCACTGGCGTGCGTGACCGAACGTATGACGCCGCCCACCTGCACGAACTGGTCGATGTCGTCGAACTGCAGCCGGAATTTGCAGGTGAATGCGCTGCCGGGTGCGCCCAGCGCTGACTTGCCGGCCAGCAGCGCGCCGCCCTTGCTGATGTCGATCAGCGTCGCTGCGTGCGCCGCGCCGGCTGCGTCGGTCACCGAGGCAATGATCCGGACCGCCGCGCGCTGCGCCTGGCGCACGCGCATGCCGCTGACCTTCTTCGGATAGCTCAGGTGCAGGTAGGGGAAGGGGGTGTTCGCCATCTTCAGCACATGCGCCGGAAAGGCATACACGCTCTTGCCCGAAAACATGCGGACGACAAACGCGGCGTCCTGCTTGACGATCGCATAGCTGCCTTCGATCATCGGCGCAGTCACCATGACACTGCGGCCCTTGGAGTAACCGAGCAGCCGGACGGTGTAGCGCTGCCCGTCGTCGCCCGTACCCTGAAGCTGGAAGATGTCGCCGATCTGCAGACGGATCTCTTCCAGTTCGATTTGCACACCGGATTTGTCGCCATCGCGTCTGACCTCGTTTTCCTGACCCGCACGCGCGGTGACCGACGGCAGGCTGGTGCTGACCGTGTCCCGGTAAAGCCCGCGTTCGCTCAGCACATCAAGCTGGTTCTGCGTCTGCACCATCACACCGGCCTTCAGCAACAACTTGTTGTTCTGGTCATACAGTGAGTACGGCAGTGGTTTGCCTATTGCGACGTCCGACTTTCGAACAGGAATCATCTGTCACTCCGGAAATGGATGGTCTGCAAACCTATCGACACCTCGCAGCAAAACTTGATGTCACCGGGAAACATTCCCGACGTGCCTTGAGCACCGATGTGGCGTTTCGGTTATCCACGACTGGTCGCCGGTCCCGGGCGTGTCCCATAATGCGGTCACGCCGACGCGGGCGATCCCTGCGTACGGCGCTGCCCTGGCAGCTACCCGCTGCCGCTTCAGAGCTGTCGACACTTGCATCACCCATGCGCAGACGGACAGGCGCCGCGGACGAGCCTCTCTTCGCCCGGCACGCTGACCACCCCGGACGGGCTCCATGCCCCGGTCGGGTTGTGCATCGGCGGTGCATTTGATCGAACGGTCGATCAAACAAGAGGAGAAGTCCTGTGTCTGCACTACCCCACCCCCTGCTGGTCTCGGATCCGGACGCCGTCGAAACCCAGGAATGGCTGGACGCGCTTGAAGGCGTGATCGAGCACGCGGGCGAACAACGCGCGCACTACCTTATCGAACGGCTGACCGAGCAGGCGCGACGCGCTGGCATCAACCTGCCGTATTCGGCGACCACGGCTTACATCAACTCCATCCCGGCCGGCAAGCAGCTGCCCGCACCCGGCGATCACGAGATCGAGCACCGCATCCGCAACTACATCCGCTGGAATGCGATGGCGATGGTGCTGCGCGCCAACAAGGACACCAATGTGGGGGGGCACATCGCCAGCTTCGCGTCGAGCGCGACATTGTATGACGTGGGTTTCAACTGGTTCTGGCACGCGCCGAGCCCGACCCACGGCGGCGACCTCATTTACTTCCAGGGCCATTCGGCGCCTGGCGTGTACGCCCGCGCCTTCCTGCTCGATCGCATCAGCGCGTCGCAGCTCGACAACTACCGCCAGGAAGTCGGCGGCGAAGGCCTGTCGAGCTACCCGCATCCATGGCTGATGCCTGATTTCTGGCAGTTTCCGACGGTGTCGATGGGGCTCGGGCCGCTGCAGGCCATCTATCAGGCCCGTTTCATGAAGTATCTGCAGGACCGCGGCATCGCCAACACCGAAGGCCGCAAGGTGTGGTGCTTCATCGGCGACGGCGAAACCGACGAGCCGGAAACGCTGGGCGAAATCGCCATGGCGGCGCGCGAGAAACTCGACAACCTGGTGTTCGTCGTCAATTGCAATCTGCAGCGCCTGGACGGCCCGGTACGCGGCAACGGCAAGATCATCCAGGAACTGGAAGGCGATTTCCGCGGCGCCGGCTGGAATGTGATCAAGCTGCTGTGGGGTGGCTACTGGGACCCGCTGCTGGCGCAGGACAAGAACGGCCTGCTGGCCCAGCGCATGATGGAGGTGGTCGACGGCGAATACCAGACCATGAAGGCGCGCGACGGCGCCTATGTACGCGAGCAATTCTTCGGCAAATACCCGGAACTGGCGGCCATGGTGGCCAACTGGAGCAATGAGGACATCTTCCGCCTGAACCGCGGCGGCCATGATCCGCACAAGGTGTATGCCGCCTATGACGCGGCGGTCAAGCACACCGGCCAGCCGACGGTCATCCTGGCCAAGACCATCAAGGGCTACGGCATGGGCGGCTCGGGCGAGGCGCAGAACATTTCGCACCAGCAGAAGAAGGTCGATCTGGAATCACTGCGCGGTTTCCGCGACCGCTTCGACCTGCCGATCAGCGATGCCGACATCGAAAACCTGCCCTACCTGAAGTTCGAGGAAGGGTCGAAGGAGCTGCAATACATGCGCGAACGGCGCATGGCGCTCGGCGGCTACCTGCCGAGCCGCCGCACGAAGGCCGAGCCGCTCGAGGTCCCGCCGCTGTCCGCCTTCGACGCCCTGCTCAAGGCGTCCGGCGACGGACGTGAGCTGTCGACCACGATGGCTTTCGTGCGCATCATGAACATCCTGCTGCGCGACCCGCACGTCGGCAAGCGCGTGGTGCCCATCGTGCCGGACGAGTCGCGCACCTTCGGCATGGAAGGCATGTTCCGGCAGATCGGCATCTGGAACCAGGAGGGCCAGAAGTACGTGCCGCAGGACGCCGACCAGCTGATGTTCTACAAGGAATCGAAAACCGGCCAGATCCTGCAGGAAGGCATCAACGAAGCAGGCGGCATGAGCGACTGGATCGCCGCCGCGACCAGCTACTCGGTGCACGGCGTCGCCACGATCCCGATCTATCTGTTCTATTCGATGTTCGGCTTCCAGCGCGTCGGCGACCTGATCTGGGCGGCCGGCGACCAGCGTTCGCGCGGCTTCCTGATCGGCGGCACGGCCGGGCGCACGACGCTCAATGGCGAGGGCCTGCAGCATGAAGACGGCCACTCGCATCTGTGGTCAGCCGCCATTCCCAACTGCATCAGCTATGACCCGACCTTCTCGTACGAAGTCGCGGTCATCGTGCAGGACGGCCTGCGTCGCATGATGGCGGAGCAGGAAGACGTGTTCTATTACCTCACGGTGATGAACGAGAACTACGAGCATCCGGCGCTACCGGACGGCGCCGAAGCGGACATCCTGAAGGGCATGTACCTGTTCCGCCGCGGTGCGGCATCGAACGGCCCGCGCGTGCAGCTGACCGGCAGCGGCACCATATTCCGCGAGGTGATCGCCGCGGCGGAACTGCTGCGCAGCGACTGGGGCGTCGAGGCTGACCTGTGGTCGTGCCCGAGCTTCACCGAACTGGCGCGCAACGGCGCCGACTGCGCGCGCTGGAATCTGCTCAATCCGCTGGCAGCACCGCGCATGTCGCACGTCGAGCACTGCCTGCGCGACACGCGCGGCCCGGTGATCGCCGCGACCGACTACGTACGACTGTTCGCCGAGCAGATCCGCGCCTTTGTGCCGCGCCGCTACGTGGTGTTGGGTACCGACGGTTTCGGGCGTTCCGACACGCGCGAGGAACTGCGCGCGCATTTCGAGGTGGACAAGCACTGGGTGACGGTCGCTGCGCTGAAGGCGCTGGCGGACGACGGCGCGCTGGACCGTGCAAGGGTGGCCGAAGCCATCGCGCGTTACGGGCTGGACGTGAGCAAACCCAACCCACTGTACGTCTGAGCGAAGAACAGGCCTGCCGCAGATGAACGCGGAACGCGCCGATGAACACCGATTCGTGCGGACAGGTCACGGCCTCGACTGCATGCCCCGGATTTTTCGGCGCATCTTCGCGGTAGCGTCTTTCCTGAACACTGCCCGCCTGTACAGGGCGGTTGCACCCGAATGCGAGGCATGAATGAGCACGATCAATATAGAAGTACCTGATATCGGCGACTTCGCCGATGTGCCGGTCATCGAAGTCCTGGTGAAGCCGGGCGACCGCGTCGCACTCGACGCACCGCTGGTGACGCTGGAATCCGACAAGGCCACGATGGACATTCCGGCTCCGGCCGCCGGCGTGATCGGCCAGATCACCGTCAAGGTCGGCGACCGCGTGTCGCAGGGCGCGACGATCGGCACGATGGAAGCGGGCGCACCGGAGGCGACGACCGCGTCGGTGGCCGCACCGACGGCCGTCGTCGCAGCACTGCCGGTTGCGCCACCCCCGGTCATGACGAGCGCAATCGCCGTGCCGGCTGCACCCACCCCGTCCGCTTCCGGAGGTGTCGCACCGGCTGCCGCCAACGCCGCTGCGCAACAGCCTGGTGTCGGCGGCAGCAAGGCACACGCCAGTCCGTCGATGCGCGCCTACGCCCGCGAACTGGGGGTCGATCTGACCCGGGTCGCGGCAAGCGGACCGAAGAACCGGATCATGCGCGAGGACATCAACGCCTTCGTCAAGGGTGCGTTGCAGACGCCGGCCGCCGTTCAGGCAACGAGTGGCGGCGGTACCGGGCTGGATTTGCTGCCCTGGCCCAAGGTCGACTTCACGAAGTTCGGCGACATCGAACGCAAGCCACTGTCGCGCATCCGCAAACTGAGCGCGGCCAACTTGGCGCGCAACTGGGTCATGATTCCGGCGGTCACCTATCACGAAGATGCCGATGTCACCGACCTCGAAGCCTTCCGTCAGCAGATCAACGCGGAACAGGCCAAGGGCGGCGTCAAGCTGACCATGCTCGCCTTCATCATCAAGGCGGTGTGTTCGGCGCTGAAGAAGTTTCCCGACTTCAACAGTTCGATCGACCTGCAGGCCGAAGAACCGGCGCTGATCCTGAAACAGTACTGCCATATCGGCTTCGCCGCCGACACACCGGGCGGGCTGATGGTGCCGGTCATCCGCGACGCCGACAGGAAGGGCGTGGCCCAGCTGGCCGCCGAATGCGGTGAACTGGCGGCCAAAGCGCGCGACGGGAAACTGTCTGCTGCGGAGATGCAGGGCGCCTGCTTCACCATTTCCAGCGTCGGCGGTCTCGGCGGCACCGGATTCGCGCCCATCATCAACGCACCGGAAGTCGCCATCCTCGGCGTCAGCCGCACCACGATGAAACCGGTCTGGGACGGCTCGTCCTTCCAGCCGCGCCTGATATTGCCGCTGTCGCTGACCGCCGATCACCGCGTGGTCGACGGCGCAGTGGCGACCCGCTTCAACGCCCATGTCGCGGCGCTGCTGGCCGACATGCGCCGCGTGCTGATGTAAGGAGACCGACATGAGCACACTGACTGTAAAAATCCCCGACATCGGCGACTTCAAGGATGTGCCGATCATCGAAATCATGGTGAAGCCCGGAGACACGGTAGAGGCCGACGCGCCGCTGATGTCGCTCGAGTCCGACAAGGCCGCGATGGACATCCCCGCGCCACAGGCCGGCCGCGTCGTCGAACTGCAGGTGAAGGTCGGCGACCGCGTGTCCGAAGGCAGCGTCGTGCTGACGATGGAGGCCACGGTGTCCGCTGCAACCGTGCCTGCGAGCACAGCTCCTGTGGCAGCGGCTCCCGCTGGAGCAGCCCCTGTGGGAGCGGCGTCCCCGCCGCGATCGGTCGCCGAACCTGCCCCGGCCACGGGCAGCGCACCGGCCAGGGTCGACGAAAGCTGCACCGTTCTCGTGATCGGCGGCGGCCCCGGCGGCTATTCGGCGGCCTTCCGTGCCGCCGACCTCGGACTGGACGTGATCATCGTCGAGCGCTACGCCACGCTGGGCGGCGTGTGCCTGAACGTGGGCTGCATCCCGTCCAAGGCGCTGCTGCACGTCGCGGCAGTGGCCGACGAGGCCGAAGCGCTGGCCGCACACGGCATCAAGTTCGGCGCCCGCGAGGTGGACCTCGGCGCCCTGCGCGGCTGGAAGGACAAGGTGGTCGGCAAACTGACCGGCGGCCTCGCCGGCATGGCCAGGGCACGCAAGGTGAAGGTGGTGCGCGGCACCGCCCGCTTCGTCGATGCCAACCATGTCGAGGTCGCCCTCACCTCCGGTGACGGCAGGACGGAGACCGGAGAGAAGTCGATGGTGAAGTTCGGCCACTGCATCGTCGCCGCCGGCAGTCAGGCGGTGAAACTGCCCTTCATGCCGGAGGATCCGCGCGTGGTCGATTCGACGGGTGCGCTGCTGCTGGCCGACATACCGAAGCGCATGCTGGTGATCGGAGGCGGCATCATCGGCCTGGAAATGGCCACCGTGTATTCGACGCTGGGTGCCCGCATCGACGTGGTCGAAATGACCGGCGGCCTGATGCAGGGCGCCGACCGCGATCTGGCCAGGGTGTGGGAGAAGAAGAACACCCATCGCTTCGACGCCGTCATGCTGAACACGCGGGTGACCGGCGCCGACGCGACGGCGGAGGGCATCAAGGTGAGCTTCGAGGGCGCGAAGGCGCCGTCGGAGCCGCAGACCTACGATCGTGTGCTGGTCGCGGTCGGCCGCTCGCCGAACGGACGCAGGCTTAATGCCGAAGCCGCCGGCCTGCAGGTGGACGAGCGCGGATTCATCCCGGTCGACAGCCAGATGCGCAGCAACGTGGCGCACATCCACGCCATCGGCGACATCGTCGGCCAGCCCATGCTGGCCCACAAGGCGGTGCACGAAGGCCACGTCGCGGCGGAAGTCATCGGCGGCCACAAGCGTCATTTCGACGCCACGGTGATTCCGTCGGTCGCCTACACCGACCCCGAGGTCGCCTGGGTCGGTCTGACCGAAGACGAAGCGAAGGCGCAGGGCCGCAAGGTGACCGTCGGCAAGTTCCCCTGGGCGGCCAGCGGACGGGCCATCGCCAATGGCCGCGACGAGGGCTTCACCAAGTTGATTTTCGACGCGGAAACCAGTCGCATCGCCGGCGGCGGCATCGTGGGTGTGTCGGCCGGCGACATGATCGGAGAGATCGCGCTGGCGATCGAAATGGGCGCCGATGCGGTGGACATCGGCCACACGATCCATCCGCATCCGACGCTCGGCGAATCCATCGGGCTGGCGGCTGAAGTAGCAGAAGGAAGCTGCACGGATTTGCCCAGATCGACGCGTTGACCGCGGAGCAGGCTTGTCGACTTTTCTTACAAAACCCAGGGGGAAAGGAACGAAGATTAAATTAACAACTTAAAAACAATGTGTTGGATCACCACCTGTTGACGGCCTGTTTCTTGCATGATGTCCGCTCGATACCGTAGCGTGACGTGATCCTCTGCACAGGCACTCGCCCTGTCTTTGACGTTAGACTCCGGCACGCATGGCGGTTACAACATATTGGGCAACGGACAAATGGAAAATAATTCGGAAATCGATCGCGCTCGCGAGACTTCGTTACCGACGCCACAGGAAACGGCACTGCGCCGCAGCCTGCTCAAGGCCGGGTTCGGGGTAGGCGGCGTGCTGATGGCGCGGCAGGCGAAATCGACGTTCGACACGCCCTACCAATGCACGCTGTCCGGCCAGATGTCGGGCAACGTTAGCCGGAACGACGGAACGACGCCAAACTGCAGGATCGGGCTGTCGCCCGGCTTCTGGCAACAGTGCAGTCGCTTCACCACCGACTGGGTGGTTACGCCTCCGAAGATCTGCAAGAAGGTCAATGGCAGCTGGAGGGTATACACAAGGACCGACCCTCCCGCCTTTCCGGAAATCAAGGAGACCTCGAAGTGGAAGGTGTCCGACACGGTCTCGGTCAGTGGCTCGACTGTGGCATGTACGCTCGGCGCAACACTCTCTTCCGTGTTGGGCACGACGGTAGGTCTGACGGGCATACCGGGTCTTGGCGGCAGCACAACCCGACAAGTGAGTCTCTGGGAACTGGTCGCCTACGGCAATAACTCAAGCGCCTTTCCGCAGCCGATCGGACAGTTTGCCCGCCACATCGCCGCCGCGGTATTGAACGCAAAGGCCTACCCGACAACCTACCCGATCACGATGTCCCAGCTTCGTGCGATCTGGGATGCAATCACAGGTGGCGGCACAAGCACCTCAGGTCAATACCAGTTGATGGGGACAGGACTTGATGCGGGTCAGATCCAGGATTACCTGAACACCACGTGGGGATAATCGACAATCCGCCTTGTCGGGTCGAGTTCATCGAGACCGAAGGACTTCTCGTGGCCCGGTTTGCCGACGAAACGGAAGCCGTGGTCTACGACGCGGCGCATTGCACACTCGCTGTCGTGGAAGTGCTGCAGCAATAAGCAACCGCCGTCACAAGCCGTTAAGCTGCGCGGATTGACCATCTATCCGCGCAGCAGGTTGTTGCCCTGAAACACTCCCAGATCAGAATCGGAAACTTTTCGGTACGCGTGCAGTGTGATGTGCCCGCGTTCTGGCGTGCTTTCGACTTTTTCTATGCGGACAACCCGCCTGAGCCGGCCGACGGTTTTTGTGATTTTTCGGTAAGGCTGGTCACGCCGGGACTTCTGCGCAGACCTGTCCATCCGCAGATTACGTTCGATCTCGATGGCGTGCGTCCATTCAAGCCGCTGCCGGAACATCAGGCCTTTCCGCTTTTCGAGTGGGGTCTCAACTGGTGCATCGCGATGCACATGCATCGCTGCGTATTGATTCATGCCGCGGTGGTCGAGCGCAACGGCTTCGCGCTCATCCTTCCCGCCCCGCCGGGTTCCGGCAAAAGCACGTTGTGCGCCGGCCTGACTGCGCGCGGCTGGCGGCTGCTGTCCGATGAGCTTGCGATGATCACTCCGGACACGCTGGAACTGATTCCATTTCCGCGCCCGATCAGCCTGAAGAACCGGTCGATCGACGTCATGCGCGACTATGCGGGCGGCGATGTCATCGGGCCTGTTTTTGCCGATACCCACAAGGGCGATGTGGCGCACATGAAGGTACCGCCTTCTGCACTCGCGGACACACACATCAGGGCGCAGCCCGGCTGGATCGCGTTTCCGAAGTACCGGGCGGGCAGCACGCTGCGTCTGTCACCGATGACCCGTGCGCGCACCGTGCTTGCGCTTGCCGACAACTCGTTCAACAGTGATCGACTCGGCGAGCAGGCCTTCCGCACGCTGTCGAGCACTGCGGCCGCAAGCGGATGTTTCGAGTTCGAGTACAGCATGCTCGATGAAGCGATAGCCTGCTTCGATGCGCTCGCCGACATGCGCGCAACGCGATGATCCCGATAAAACTGCCGCTCTGCATGTTGCTCGTGACCCCTGCACGGGCAGCCGACCTATCCTTGCGGCAGTGGGAAATCGTCATCGTGCAAGCTAGAAAGTCCAAGTTGCTCGGGCTTCTGCATCATGTCGTTTCCCGAAGCGGACATGCGCATCACGTGCCGGAAAGGGTGTGGCTCCACCTCGCCTCGGCCGCGCAACTGGTGGCGGAGCAGCATCTGTCGCTGGGTCATGAAATACGCCAGATACTGAACGCACTGAAATCCGTGGAGGGCCGGATAGTGGTACTCAAGGGCGGCGCCTACGTGCTGCGCGGTCTCGAGGCCGGTCATGGGCGAACCTTTTCAGACATCGATATCCTGGTGCCACGCGAAAAGCTGGGTGAAGTCGAAGCACGGCTGATGGTGGATGGCTGGGTCAGTCAGCATCGTGACGCCTACGACCAACGCTACTACCGGCAATGGATGCATGAGATTCCGCCGATGTCGCACATTCGTCGCGGCACCACGCTCGATATCCATCACGCGCTGACGCCGCTGACGTCGCGAATTCTTGCTGATTCGTCGGCGATGCTCGCGGCAGCCGAGCCGCTCGCATCCGACAGCCGGCTCATGACACTCTCACCGCAGGACATGGTGCTGCACAGCGCGACTCACCTGTTTCTTGAAAGCGAGTTTCACAGCGGGTTACGGGATCTTTTCGACCTCTACTCGTTGGTCACCGAGTTCCGCAGCCGCGACGCCCGCTTCGATCAGAAGCTCCTTGCGCGCGCAGCCGAAGTCGGCCTGACGCGCCCCATCTTTCTTGCCTTCCGTTACCTGCAGCGGATCCTGTCGCTCGACATCCCGATCACCACGGCATCCGAACTGCAGCGCCTAGCCCCGAACCCTCTCCATCTGAAGGTACTGGACACGCTCTTCACCCGTGCGCTGTCGCCCCATCACGAGAGCGCCATGGATGCCCTCACGCCCGTCAGCCGGTTCCTGCTGTATCTGCGCGGCCACTGGCTGCGTATGCCGGCCCATTTGCTGGTGGTTCATCTGAGCCGCAAAGCCGTCATGAAACTGAAAAAAAAGACCGATAATGAGGACGAATCCGAAACCGCAAGATGAGCGATGAACAGCGATGACCTGAAGAAAGCCGTGGCCCGGTCGGCACTGGCCCATGTAGCGCCGGGCGAACTGCTCGGCGTCGGCACCGGCTCGACCGCCAACCATTTCATCGATCTGCTGGCGTCCGAAGGCTTGAACATCTCCGGCGCGATCGCCAGTTCGGAAGCCTCCGCTTCCCGATTGCGCGGTCACGGCATCACCGTCCTGACGCTCGACGAGGTGATCACTTCCGGTCGACGCATCCCGGTTTATATTGACGGTGCGGATGAGATCGATCCCGGGCTGCACCTGATCAAGGGTGGGGGCGGCGCGCTGACGCGCGAGAAGATCGTGGCCGCGGCATCCGACTGCTTCGTGTGCATCGCCGATGAATCGAAGTGCGTCGACGTGATGGGACGTTTCCCGCTGCCCGTTGAAGTAATTCCGATGGCCGTTGCGCTGGTATCGCGCGAACTGCTGCGTCTGGGCGGTGTGCCGAAGGTGCGCCAAGGTTTCATCACTGACAATGGCAACCTCATCATCGACGTATCCGGCCTTTCCATCACCGATCCCGTCGCGCTGGAAACCGAGCTGGACCACCTGACCGGTACCGTGACCAATGGCCTGTTCGCCCGTCGCCGAGCGGACATTGCGCTGATATCCTCGCCCGATGGCGTGAAAACGCTGCGCGGCTGAACACTCCGGCTCTCATGCAGTCTCATCTTCGAACCACCTTCCGGAACGCACTGACATGAGCGAGCACATTTCCAAGCGCTATGACCACGAACTGGAAGGCCTGCGCACTGGCTTGCTGCAGATGGGCGGTTTGATCGAACAGCAGATCGAGCACGCCATGCGCGGCGTCATCGAACGCAACCTGCCGCTGCTCGAAGAAGTCATCGCCACCGAAAATCGGGTCAATGCGATGGAGATCGAGCTGGATGAGGCGTGCAATCAGCTGATTGCAAAACGTCAGCCGGCTGCGAGCGACCTGCGCGTGATCATGTCGATGGTCAAGACCATCACCGATCTGGAGCGCGTGGGCGACGAGGCGAAGAAGATTGCCAAGATGGGACGGCACATTCTCGAATCCGACGCCATTTTCGTGCCGCGCGTCGAGTTGCGCCACGCTGCGTCGATGGCGGTCGACATGCTGCGCCGCACGCTGGACGCGCTGGCCCGCCATGATCTGGCGAGTGCCACCGAAGTCGTGCGCCAGGACAAGGAAGTCGACGCCGAATTCAAATCCATCATGCGCCAGCTCATCACCTTCATGATGGAAGATCCGCGCACGATTTCCTGCGGGCTGGACATGCTGTTCATCGCCAAGGCGATCGAGCGTATCGGCGACCACTCGAAGAACATGGCGCAGTACGTCGTGTTCATGGTCAAGGGAACCGATGTGCGACATGCCGGGCTGGCTGCCATGGAAGCGGCAGCCGCGGCTGATTGAGCATGTTTCCCGGCCGTGTGTGCTGCGCCGCGCACCTTGAGTCCGGCTCGACAGGCGCTCCCTTTTGCATCGAAGCAACGGCAAAACCCATGACCGGACAACCTAGGCTGTTCGGCTGGGTGTAAATCCGCCGCAAACCCTCTAAACTCCGCCAGATACAAGAACTTAAGATGGACGGGGGTCGTCAGTGTCGATTGTCAGGGCGGGACTTGCATGCGCGGGCGTCTGCGTGGCCGTACTCGCTTCTGCGGGTCTGCGCGCGGAAGAATCCGCTGACGGTCCGCGATTCGAAGTACGAAACTACACGGTCGCTGGCGGTTCGGTGTTCCGGACGCCGGAAATCGATGCGCTGCTGACGCCCTATGTCGGCAAGGCCGTCGGGTTTGCCGAGATCGAAGCGGCGCGCGCTGCGCTGCAGTCCGCTTACCACAAGCGCGGCTTCGGCGCGGCGCAGGTCAGCATCCCCGAACAGGAACTGAGCAGCGGTACGGTCACGCTGGAGGTGCTCGAGCCCAAGCTCGAAGCGCTGACGCTGCAGGGCGCAACTCACCACGGCGACGAGAACATCCGGCGCAGCCTGCCCGCCCTGGCGGAAGGCAGCATGCCCAATACAGAAGCTGTCGCGCACCAGTTGGCGCTGGCCAACGAGAACGCGTCGAAGCAGACCGACGTGACGTTCCGCTCAGCGCGCAAGCCGGGCGAAATCGCCGCAACCGTTTCGGTCACCGACAGCAATCCACTGCGCCGGTTCGTGACCGTGGACAACAGCGGCACACCGTCGACCGGCACTCACCGCATCTCCGTCGGTCTGCAGCACAACAACCTGTTCAACCGCGACCACGTCGCAACGCTGCAATACACGACCTCGATCGAACAGCCGTCCGACGTGACCATCGTCGGCCTCGGGTACCGCATTCCACTTTACGAAAGCGGCAACTCCATCGATCTGGTCGGCGGCTTTTCCAGCGTCAGTTCCGGTCAGGTGCAGGTGCTGAACTCGACTGCCACGGTATCGGGCAGCGGCCGCATCTTCTCGGCGCGCTACAACTGGCACATGCCACGGATCGGCGACTTGTCCCAGCGCATCAGCCTGGCCGCCGACTGGCGCGATTTCGACAGCAGCTTCCTGCTCGACAACACACCCGGCAACCTCGTGCCGCGTGTCATCACGCACCCGATTTCCCTGTCGTGGAGCGGCAACTGGCGCGGCGATACGCGGGAAGCCGGAGTGCAGATCAGCGTCGCGCGCAACCTGCAGGGCGGCGAGCATGGCCGCGACACAGACTTTAACGCTCTGCGCGCGGGTGCCAATGCGCGCTTCGCAGTGATGCGCGCCAGCGCTTCGTGGTTCGAATTGTTGCCGCGTGACTGGCGCGTGCGGCTGCAGGCCCAGGGTCAGTACACACGCGATGAGTTGGTGTCCGGCGAACAGTTCGGTATTGGCGGAGCC
Source organism: Methyloversatilis sp. XJ19-13 (assembly GCF_024580155.1). Classification (NCBI taxonomy): domain Bacteria; kingdom Pseudomonadati; phylum Pseudomonadota; class Betaproteobacteria; order Nitrosomonadales; family Sterolibacteriaceae; genus Methyloversatilis; species Methyloversatilis sp. XJ19-13. The sequence continues at coordinate 187,141 of NZ_JANINH010000005.1, forward strand.
GAGTCTGTGCGCGGCTTGCGCGAGCGCGTGCTGGCCAACGATCGGGGCTGGCGGATCAGCGCCGACCTCGATACACCGGCCTGGACGGAGGACATCTGGGTGATGCGCGGCGTGCTGTTCGGCGACGTTGCACATCTTTACAGAGTCAATCCGCTGCCTGGGGAAACTGCAGGGGATGGCGTGCTCTCGGCCGGCGTGGGCCTGCGCGTCAACTATTCCACATGGCTCTCGGGGCGGATCGACTACGCTCGTCTGATCGACGGCGCAGATCGTTACGCGTCCGGCAGTCACCGGGTTCATGCGTCGTTCAGCCTGAGTTTCTAGGCGGCAGCATCACAAGGGGCGGGAACGGTATCGCTCACTCCAGACATTACGACATGCGGGGATGCAGTCGGAATTTTTGCGTTGGCCCGCTCGGGCCTGAACAGGATTACCTGAAGCAGCGGTAATCGTGTTCACGGCCTCGCGGAGAAGAACTTGAGGCCGAAATGAACAAGGGTCGCTACAGACTGGTTTTTTCCGAAGAGAAGGGCGGCTACGTCCCGGTGCCGGAAGAAACGAAGGCATGCGGCAAGGGCGGCGGCGCGCGCGCGCTGCGGCGCGTCGTGGCTGCCATGGCGGCCGCATTGCCCGGCCTTGCGATCGCCAACCCGACCGGTCATCAGGTGGTCCACGGCAACGTCGGCGTTCAGGTCCAGGGCAGCACGCTGAACATAACGGCCAGCGACAAGGCCATCATCAACTGGCAGCAGTTTTCCATCCAGCCGGGCGAAACCACCCGCTTCATCCAGCCGGGCTCGACCGCCAGCGTGCTCAACCGCGTGGTCGGTCAGGATCCGTCGAGAATCCTCGGCAACCTGATCGCCAATGGCCGCGTTTTCCTGATCAATCCGAATGGTGTGCTGTTCGGTGCCGGCGCGAAGGTCGATACCGCCGGGTTGGTCGCGTCGACGCTGAACATCCGGAATGAGGATTTCCTCGCCGGCAGGATGAAGTTCGATGCCGACGGCAATGCCGGCAAGCTGCGCAACGACGGCACGCTGAAAACGACCGGCGGCCCGCTGATCCTGATCGCCACCGATGTCGAAAACACCGGACTGATCACCGCCGAGAACGGCGACATCGTGCTGGCGGCCGGCAAGAGTGTCGAAATCGCCGATCCGCATCAGCCGTCGCTGCGCGTCAGGGTCGAAGCCGGTGGCGAGGCGATCAACCTCGGTCAGCTGATCGCACGCGGCGGCAGTGTCGGCATGTTCGGTGCTGCGCTCACGCAGGCCGGCAAGATTTCGGCCACCGGTGCGCACCGCACCGAAGACGGCCGCATCGTGCTGCGCGGCTCGAAGTCCGTCACGCTCACCGCACAGTCGGAAACGGTTGCACAAACCGCCGACGGCGCCGGCGGCGCGATCGACATCAGCGCCCCCGAAGTGAAGGTGGATGCGGGTGCCCTGGTGGATGCGAGCGGCACTGCGGGTGGCCGTATCGAAGTCAGCGCCGAACAGCGCGCGACGGTCGAAGGCACGCTGCGAGCGGTCGGCCGCGTGGATTCCGGCCCTGCCGCAGGCACGCCCGCTCCCGTTGCCACGAATGCGCCGTCACCGGCCGTCGGCGGCGACCTCGACCTGCCGGTCACTGCGGCCGGCCCCGCTCCCGTGGCACCGGTCAGCGCACCGCTCGGCCGGGGCGGCGACATCGTCGTCACCGCCGAGACCGTCGTGCTCGATGGCGATGCAGTGCTCGATGCGTCGGGCGATACCGGCGGTGGTTCCATCCTCGTCGGTGGCGACTGGCAAGGCGCCAATGCGGAGGTTCGCAACGCCCGCATCAGCTGGGTCGGACATGGCGTGAGCCTGCTGTCCGATGCGCTGCTGAACGGCGATGGCGGCAAGGTCGTCGTATGGGCGGACGAGGCCACCGCCTTCGCCGGCAGCATCTGGGCACGCGGCGGTCGCGAGGGCGGCGACGGCGGTCAGGTCGAAGTGTCCGGCAAGATGGCCCTGCTCTACCGCGGCCGCACGGACACCCGCGCCGAGCGGGGCCGCAATGGCGAGCTGCTGCTCGACCCGCTGGCCATCATCATCCAGGGCGGCACGGGCGACGGCAGCACCGACGGCTCGCAGCTGTTCCGGAGTGGCGTCACGCCGGGCACCATCACGGCCGACTCGCTCGGTCCGACGCTGCTGTTCGAAAGCGAAATCGAGGAACAGAGCAAGACAACCGACATCATCCTGCGCGCGCAAAGGTCGGTGACGGTCGGCAGCAGTGCATTCAGCTACACGGGGAGCGGCAATCTTGCCGGCGAAGTTGCCGGTACGCTGGTACTCGCCGATGGCAGCAACCTGCTGATCGAAACGCGCAATCTCGGCGGCGAAGAAGGCGGCCCGAGTGCCGGCATCGATCTGGTGACCGGCGGCTTACACGACGTCAACCTGCGCATCATCACGCAGGGCACCGGCAGCATCACGATGCAGACCGGCTACAGCAACGGCACCGCGGTCGGCGACCAACGCGCCGACATCATCGTGCCGGTGCTCACGGCCGGCGACGGAAGCATCCTGCTGCGTACGGTCCGGGGCACCGGTTCGACCATCCAGTTCCGCAATGCTGTCACCACCGACGGCGTTCTGCAGACCTCGGCCGACATGCATGTCGGCGGCCAGCGGCTGCAGGGCGGCGACGGCGTGGCCATCGACGGCGACTACACGCTGGACAACGGCACGCTGGACATCGACGGCGCCAGCGCAGCGATTTCCGGCACGCTCTACCTCTCCGGCACGCTCGACGGCAGTGCACCGCTGACACTCGGCGGGCTGGTCTGGTACAGCGGCGTCATGACCGGCACGGGCGCGGTCACGCTGACGGGTGCCGGCGAGTTGCCGCCGAATTTCAACTACCGCTATCTCGACCGTACGCTCAACATTGCCGGCACGCTGGACCTGAAGAACAATCTTCAGCTCTACATCCGCAACGGCGGCACGCTGCACCTCACGTCGGCCGGCGTGCTGCAGTCGACGACGCATGACGGCAACATCTACTTCAACAGTGGCGCCAGTGGTACCGCCTTGTTCAGCGCAGACGCCGGCGCACAGGTCAATGTCGCCGCCGGGCGGCAGCTCAGCCTGTACTCCGACAACAACGTCGGCAACCAGATATCGGCCAGTTTCACGACCAGCGGCGCAGGAACGCTTGCGCTGACCGGCGGACGCTTCACCCTGACCGGCAATTCGGTGATCACCGGCAGCGGCATCCTCGCGATGGCAGGTGCCGACCTGTTCGGCAGTGGCAACCTGACCCTGGGCAACAACTTCCGCTGGCTCAACGGCGGCATGTATGGCGATGGTGTGACGCGCATCACCGGTCTGGCTCAGCTGCCACAGGCGACCGGCAACCGGTTCCTCCAGCGCAGGCTGGAGGTGGCCGGCACGCTCGACGCCAACAACAACAATTTGTTGTACGTGCAGAACGGCGGCGTGCTGCACATCACTTCGACAGGCACGCTGCGCTCGGTGACGCACGACGGCAACATCTACCTGCAGGCCGGCGGCAGCGGCAGTGCCGCATTCAGCGCCGACCAGGGTGCCCGGATCGATGTCGGTGAAGCGCGCAGTTTGTATCTGTTCTCCGACAACAACATCGGAAACACCTTCTCGGCAGATGTGGACCTGACCGGAGCAGGCACTTTCGCATTCAGCGGAGGCCTGATCACGCTGAGCGGCGAGTCCTCGATCGGCGGCACCGGCCTGTTCGCGATGAATGGCGCCAACGTGGCCGGCACGGGCAATCTGGACATCGACAGCCGCTTCGTCTGGACATCCGGATCCATGGGCGGCAGCGGCGTTACCCGCATCGGCGGACTCGCTTCGCTGCCGCAATCGAATGCCAACAAGTTCCTGCAGCGCCGGCTCGAAGTCAGCGGCACGCTCGACGCGGACAACAACAACCTGCTGTATGTGCAGGCGGGTGGCACCCTGCACCTGACATCGACCGGACGGCTGCGCAGCACGACGAACGACGGCAACCTCTATCTGCAGGCGGGTACCACGGGCACATCGCGCTTCACAGCGGCTGCCGGCGCCGAAATCGATATTGCGGCCGAGCGCACACTGAACCTGTCGTCAGACAACAACCTCGGCAATGAAATGTCGGTCGATGTCGATCTGACCGGCACTGGCACGTTTGCCCTGACCAGCGGCAACATCACGCTGACCGGAGACTCGGCCATCGGGGGTGACGGCCTGCTGGCGCTGAGGGGCGCCAGTGTCAGCGGCAGCGGCAATCTCGATATCGACAGCCGCTTCGTGTGGACCGGCGGCGGCATGTACGGCGCCGGCACGACGCATATCAGCGGTGACGCCTCAATGCCGCAGGTGACCGCCAACAAGGTTCTGCAGCGGCGGCTGGAAATCTCCGGCATCTTCGAGGCAGACAACAACTACTGGCTGTATGTCCAGAACGGTGGCTCACTGCACCTGACCTCGACGGCCACCCTGCGTTCGACGACGAATGACGGTCATTTCTACTTTGATGCAGGTGCCAGCGGCGTAACGCTGTTCAGCGCCGATGCAGGGGCAACGGTCAATGTCGCTGACGGACTGACGCTGAGGCTCTTTTCCGACAACAACCTCGGCAATCAGTTTTCGGCCCGCCTGAACGTGACCGGCGCAGGCACGTTCGCGATGACCAGCGGTCGATTCACGCTTGAGGGCGATTCGGTCATCGGTGGTACCGGAACGTACAACCTGTCGAACACGGATCTTGTCGGCAGCGGCAATCTGACGCTGCGCGACAACTTCAACTGGCTGAGCGGCAACATGGGTGGCACCGGCCGCACCGTGCTCGATACCTCGGTCACGCTGAGCGGCACGCGAACCATCGATCGCGAACTGGTCATTGCCGAAGGTCGCACGCTGCTGCTGAACGACAACGGTGTCCTGCGCGGGTCCAGTTCCACGACCGGCGGTGGCCGACTCACCGCCCTGGGTACGCTTGCTAAGGGTGAAGGCAGCGGCAACGCCTACCTGCAGTATCTGGACATCAGCGGCAACATCCAGAGCCGCGGCGGGCTGTTGCGCCTGCACGGTTACAGCGATGGCCAGGGCGCGTCGATCGGTGGCATGGTCGCATCGTCGCTGAATGGCGGCGGCGTGCTGATGGAATCCAGCACCTTCAACATTGCTGGCCAGCCGCTGGAGATCGCGGCTGACTCGACGCTGCAGATGTCGGCCGGCACGATCCATCTCGACGGCGCACAGATCACCGGTGCAGGCACTTTCCTCGTGTCGGGGGGTACGCTGCTCGTCAATGCCGATTCGGCCATCACGAGCCGCTTCACGCTGTCAGGCGGTACGCTGGCCGGTGCCGCGGACTTCACGATCGGCAACGCCTTCGACTGGTCGGGCGGCACGATGTCGGGCGACGGGCGCACCGTATTGGCGGCCGGCACCATGGCGACCATCGGTTCCGCAAGCGCCTACAAGTTCCTGCATCGCCGGCTTGACGTCGCCGGCACGCTGACCTTAAGCAACAGCACGAACTACGATCTGTACATCCGTGACGGCGGCACGCTGCACATCGCGAGCACCGGCACGCTGGCGACTTCGGCAAATGGCTACATCTATCTGAACGAAAGCAGCAACGGCACCAATAACGGCAGCGTCGTCCTCAGCGCCGACAGCGGCGGGCGCATTGCCGTCGCCGACGGCACCACGCTGTTCCTTACGGCAGACACTGCCGCCAGCAACCATCTTCGCGGCAATTTCGCACTGAGCGGGCCGGGCGCGGTGCAAGTGCACAGCGGCCTGTTCAACATCGATCAGGCCACGACGTTTTCCGGCAGCGGCGTGCTCAGGCTCAATGGCGGCACGCTGTCTGCCGGCGCATTGACAGCTATCGCCAATCTGGAACTGACCGGCGGCACCCTCGCCGGAGCCAGCACGGTCACCGTGAGCCAGCTCGACTGGCGCTCCGGCACGATGGCCGGCACCGGAACCACGATACTGACAGGCAACGGCGCGCTCACCCAACTCAATACGATCAAGTTCCTGCAGCGCCGTCTAGACGTCGCCGGCACGCTGACGCTGTCGAATTCCACCAGTTCGGACCTTTACATCCGCGATGGCGGAACGCTGCACATTGCTTCGACCGGCACACTGGCTACGTCAACGAATGGCTACATCTATTTCAACGAGGGCAACAACGGCAGCAACAACGGCGTTGCAGCGCTCACATCGGCAGCCGGCGGGCGTATCGCCGTGGCCGACGGCACGACGCTGTTCCTGACGGCGGACGGCGCCGCGAGCAACCTGATCAGCGGCAATTTCACGCTGGCCGGACCGGGCGCCGTGCAGTTCGATTCCGGCCTGCTCACTGTCGATCAGACGAGCGCATTCACCGGCGCCGGCGTGCTGCGCGTCAATGGCGGCACACTGTTCGCGGGCGCGGCGACCGGCATCGCCAATCTGGAACTGACCGGCGGCACGCTCGACGGCGCCGGCGCGTTCACGCTGAACCAGCTCGACTGGCGTTCCGGCACGATGACGGGTACCGGAACAACGATCCTGGCCGGCAACGGCGCGCTGACCCAGCTCAACACGATCAAGTACCTGCAGCGACGGCTCGAAGTCGCCGGCACGCTGACGCTGTCGAACTCCACCAGTTCGGATCTTTACATCCGCGACGGCGGCACGCTGCACCTGGGTGCGACCGGCACGCTGGCCACCAGCGGCAATGCCTACCTCTACATGAACGAGAGCTTCAACAGTGCGGGCAACGGGCTGGCCCAGCTGTCGTCTGCAGCCGGCGGACGCATCGTCGTGGCCGAAGGCAACACCCTGTTCATTTCGGCGGACGGATCGTCGAACAACGTCATCGGCGGCAGCTTCCTGTTCGCCGGGCCGGGCGCCGTGCAGCAGACCGGCGGCACGATCACCGCCGACCTCGCCACGCAGATAACCGGCCCGGGCCTGCTGCGCCTGAGCGGCGGCACGTTTGCCGCGACCGCGGCAACCGGCATCGCCAATCTGGAACTGAGCGGTGGTGCGCTCGGCGGCACCGCCGATGTCACCATCGGCAATCGATTCACATGGAATACCGGCTCGCTGGCAGGCAGTGGCGTGGTCACGCTTGCCGGAACATCGATCATCGCGTCGACCAATGCCTACAAGGACACCTCGCGCGAAATTCGCGTCACCGGCAACCTGACGGTTGCCGACCAGAACGGTTACGCGTTGCGCCTGAACGGCGCGCGCCTTGCGATTGCCTCGGGCGGCAGCGTCGTGCTCGAAAACGATGCGCGCATCACTAACGCGACCGGTCGCATCGACAACGCCGGTCTGCTGGTCAAGCGCGGGCCGACCGGGCTCACGCTCGAGATGCCTCTGACCAATACTGGCGTGCTGCGCATCGAAGAAGGTGTACTCACGGCCAGCGCGTTCCCGGTCAACGACGGTCGGGTCACGCTGCTGAACAACGCCACCCTGGCCACCGGCAACGCCAACCTTTTGAACAACGGCAGTATCGACGGCGTCGGTACCATCGAAGTCAGAACCGGCACGGACGCCAGCACGTTGAACAACACGCTGACCAATGCCGGCCTGCTTCAGCCGGGCGGCAGTGGCAGCGCGGGCGTGCTGAGCATTCAGGGCAATCTGGTGCAGACCGCGGCCGGATCGCTGGAAGCCGATCTGCTGGGGACATCGATCGGGCAGCAGGACAGGCTGCAGGTCAGCGGCAGTGTGGCACTCGGGGGCGATCTCATCATCACGCCGGCGGCCGGTGTCACGCTCGGTGCGCAGGACCGCTACACCGTCCTCTCCTGTTCGACCGACGGTTGCCTGACAGGCAGTTTCGCAAGCATCGACACCAACGGACTCACGGCGACGGCCACCACGTTCTCGAACGCGCTGAGCTTTGCCACCGGCACCATTTCCAGCACCTGGACGTCGGCATCGTCGGGCTTCTGGGACGTTGCCGCCAACTGGGCCGGCGGACTGATTCCGACCGCCGGCAACGATGTCGTCATCGATCAGGCGGGTGACCTCACTGTCACCGTGCGTACCGCAACCAGCGGACCTTTCACGGTCAACAGCCTGTTTTCGAATGAAAACATTTCCGTCATCAGCGGGGCACTGACGCTGACCGATGACTCGGTCATCAACGGCTTGCTGTCGGTATCGGGTGGCACCCTAAACATAGGCGCACAGCTCGATCTGAACCGGCTGTCGCTGAGCGGCGGGACGGTGACCGGTGGCGTGCTGAACCTTCTCGGCGCGCGATCGGGGATCGCCGGTGGCAATCTGAACAATGTCGCGGTGGCGATCGGCGGCGCCGGGCTCGAAGTGACCGGCGGCATCATGAACAACGTGACGCTGGGCAAGCTCGCCAGCGTCACCGGCAATTCACTTGTCACGATCAGCAACGGCGGCATCCTGGAAGCCCGCGGCACACTCACGCTCGACGGCGCCACCATCCGTCTGGCCAGCACCGGCAATTGGACCTATCTGCGCGGCAACACCAGCGCCGGTCTCACCACACTCAACATCGCCGGCAACGGCACCATCGATTTCGCCGGCAGCGCCATCTACAACAGCTTCACCGCCTGGCACGGCAACAGCACACTCAACATCGGCACCGGAATCAACCTCACCGGCACGCAGTCCGCCGACATCTTCATGGGCACCGGTGGCACCTTCTCCGGTACCGCCATCGCCGCCGCAACCGGCAAGACCTTCGAATTCAGCGGCAGCAACTGGAACAACGCAGGCACCCTGCGCGCCGCAGGCGGCATCGTCTCGCTGACATCCAGCAATAACACCACCTGGGCCTCTTCCGGAACGCTCGATCTGGACAGCGGCTCGCTCAACCTCGGCGGCACCTTCAACACCGCTTCGTTCAATTCCCTCGATCGCGATGGCGTCGCCGCAGGCGCCCTCTCCATCACCGGAGCACTGAACAACACCAACGCCACGCTGCTGCTCGACGACTCCACCGGCGTCGTGCTGCTCAGCGGATCGATCACCGGCGGCACCATCCGCGCCAACAACCCGGCCGGTGGTGCGCTCGTCATGAATGGTGTCGGCTACCTCATCGACACCACGCTCGCCGGCGTCGAGGGCGTAGACGGTTCCGGTCTGTATGTCATCGACAACGGCCAGAGCATGGAAGCGCGCGGCACCTTCAACGCGCTCACCAGCGTCTGGTCCAACGGACTCACGCTCGACGGCGCCACCATCCGTCTGGCCAGCACCGGCAATTGGACCTATCTGCGCGGCAACACCAGCGCCGGTCTCACCACACTCAACATCGCCGGCAACGGCACCATCGATTTCGCCGGCAGCGCCATCTACAACAGCTTCACCGCCTGGCACGGCAACAGCACACTCAACATCGGCACCGGAATCAACCTCACCGGCACGCAGTCCGCCGACATCTTCATGGGCACCGGTGGCACCTTCTCCGGTACCGCCGTCGCCGGTACCCCGGGCAAGACGATGGCCTTCACCAGCAACGCCGGCTGGACCAACGCCGGCACCTTGCGCCTTGAAGGCGGCGCGATCACCTCATCAACCAGTTTCACCAGCAGCGGTGTCATCCGCGGTTTCGGCAGCCTGAATCTGGGTGCGAACACGCTCACGAATAACGGCGTGCTGCGCCCGGACGGTTTGCTGACGCTGACCGGAAATCTGGTGCTGGGTGCCGCCAGCACGCTGGAGGTCGGCATCGCCGGCAGCGAACGCGGCACGCAGTACGACGCACTGGACGTCACTGGCACGGTCACCTTTGGCGGCACGCTGCGCGCTACGCACGAAGGCGGCTACACGCCGGGCGCGAACACCGGCTTCCGTCTGGTGCGCTACAACGCGCGGATCGCCGGTCGCGAATTCGCAGCACTCGATGTGCCGGCGGGCTTCGGCTACGGCAGCTACTACGGCGCGGCCAACTACGTTCTGGGCAATGGCAGCGCGCTGACCGGCATCAACGAATGGATCAGCAATGTCGACGGCAACTGGTCGGTCGGCAGCAACTGGTCACTGGGCGCAGCGCCGAACTCAGCGACGCAGACGGTGCTGATCGATCGCGTGGGCGTCACGCCGACCGTCACCATCAGCACAGGCACGTGGACCATAGGGTCGTTGTCGTCCGAAGAATCGCTGACGATCAGCGGCGGCAGTCTGACCGTGAATGGCGCGACGCGCATCGGCCGCACGCTGACGATCAATGGTGGCCGCTTCGAAGCACTGGGCACGCTGGACCTGAACGGCGTGTCGGTCAGCGCTGCCGCCAGCCAGTTCATCGCCAACGGTGGCGGCACGATTGCCGATTTCGATCAGGGCAACGGAACTTCTACCTTCAATGCGGGTGGTCTGGCCTTTGCGGTGCTGACGCCCCGCGGTGGCACCGTGAATTTCAACGCGGCCGTCACGCTGCCGTCGTCGACGCTGCGCGTCGCGAACTATGTCGCCAACATCAATGCCGACCTCGGCCTGGCCACGCTGGACATCGACTCCGGCACCGTCAACCTGAATGTGGCCAGCAGCGCAGCCAGCATCGACCTGTCGGGCGGCACGCTGAACGTCGCCGGCAATACCGCGATGTCGGGCAACCTGACCTGGAGCGGCGGTACGATAGCCGGCGGCGGCGTGCTGTCGCTGGCGGGCGTGCTCGATCAGTCCAGCAATACGACGGTCTATCTGCGCCAGACCACGCTGGTGCATTCGAACAGCAGCGGCAACAGCCGTATCGCCAACACCTCGGGCAGCGGCTTCAACCTTGAGAACGGAGCGCTGCTGCGCAATACCGGCTCGCTGACGCTGTCGGTCGAAGCACCGAACGGCATCCTCTACATCGATCAGGACACCGGTCCGCTCGGCGGCCGCTTCGAGAACACCGGCACGCTGACCAAGGTGGGTGCCGGGCGCGCCGACATCGGCAACTTCGGCGCCATGACCTTCCTGCAGGGCGGCACGCTCAATGTCGAAGCGGGCAGCCTGACGCTGGGCAACACGGTCAGCCTCGCCGGCACGCAGAATATTTCGGCCGGTGCCTTCCTGCAGGTGCTCGGCGGTACGACCACGGTTGCGGCGGGTGGCCTGTTCAACGGTGCCGGCACGCTGGCGCACAGCGGCGGCACGCTGATACTGGGCGATGGCGTACGCATCGCGTCGACGTTCAACCTGAGCGGCAGCAGCACGCTGAACATCGCCAGCGGCACCCGTGCCGACATCGACGGCCGCTTCAACTGGAGCGGCGGCACGATCAACGGTGGCGGCGTGCTCGACGCAAACGGCGTATTCGACCAGAGCGGCAACACGACCGTCCACATCGACGCCACGACGCTGCAGCATCACGACACCAGCGGCGAGAGCCGCATCGCCAACACTTCAGCCAGCGGTTTCAACATCGAGAATGGCGGACTGTTCCGCAATACCGGAACGCTCGCACTGATCATCGAGGCGCCGAACGGCAACCTCTACATCGACCATGACTCGGGTGCAGCCAGCCGCTTCGAAAACACCGGCACGCTTACCAAGAGCGGCGCCGGCAACGTCGATTTCGGCAGCTTCGGCAATGTGAGCTTCGACCAGCTCGGTCACTTCGTAGTGAGCGAGGGCACCGCCTCGCTGAACAATGCGGTGTTGCTGGCCGGCACGCAGCAAATCTCGGAAGGCGCCACGCTGCAGGTTGTCGGCGGCACGACGACGCTGGTGGCGGACGGCCGAATCGACGGCATGGGCCAGTTCCGCCTGAACAGCGGCACCCTCGCGCTGGAAGACAACACGTCGATCAACACCCGTTTCGCGCAATCGGCCGGCACCCTGCGGATCGCACCGGGCATCGATGCACTGATCAGCAACCGCTACGACTGGAGCGCCGGCACCGTCAGCGGCGGCAACACGCTGGCGAACAACGTGCTCGTGCCGGGCGGCACGCTGACCGTGTCGGGCGAGCTGCAACTGGTCGGCACCAGCAACGTGACGCTGGACAACGCGACGCTGGTGCATACCCACACGGGCAGCGGCAGCCGGGTCGGCACGAACAACGGCCGCAGCATGCTGATCAACAACGGCGCCGTATTCAGGAACGCCGCAGGTTCGCTTCTGACGCTCGACACGCCAGACAGCGGCAACACGCTGTACATCTACCAGAGTGGCGGCACCGGCAGCCGGTTCGAAAACTTCGGTTCGCTGGTGAAATCGGGGGTCGGCACGCTCGACCTCGGCTACAACGGCACCCTCACCGTCCAGCAGTCCGGCACCCTGCTGATCGACGAGGGCACGCTTTCGAACAACGCAGTCAGCACTTTTGCCGGTACGCAGCAGATCTCGACCGACGCGCTGCTGTTGCTGAGCGGCAGCACAAGCACGCTGGCCGCCGGATCGAGTTTCAGCGGCGACGGACGCGTGCAGCAAAGCAGCGGCACCACGACGCTGGGCGATGGTGCTTCGATCACCACCGATGTGCTGCTGAGCGGCGGCACCCTGAATGTTGCGACGGGCGCTTCGGTCATCGTCGATGGCGACCTGCAATGGACCGCCGGCACGCTCGGTGGCGCAGGCACGCTGACCCTCAACGGCGTGCTGACCCAGGTCAGCGCCAACACGGTCACGCTGAACGCCACGCAGTTGATCCACACAAATGCCTCCGGCAACAGCCGCATCGGCAACAACAACGGTCGCAGCATCCTGCTGAACAATGGCGCGCTGCTGCAGAACGCCGCTGGTGCGCTGCTGACGCTGGAAACCGGAAACAACAACAACACGCTGTACATCTACCAGAGCACCGGTACAGGCAGCCGCTTCGACAATCTCGGCACCTTGACGAAGACCGGCGCGGGCACGCTCGACCTCGGTTACAACGGCGGTCTGCAGTTCGACCAGCGCAGCGTGTTGAATGTCCAGCAGGGCTTGCTGAGCCTCAATGGCGTGACAGTGCTGAGCGGCGCACAGCAGCTCGCGGCGGGCGGCACACTCGATATCCGGGGTGCCACGACAACGCTGGCGGCGACGGGCAGCATGACCGGAGCCGGCAACCTCTCGCTGAGCGGCGGCACGCTGAGTCTGGCCGACGGCGCAGCCATCGCATCGACATTGATACACAGCGGCGGCACGCTGCTGGGCACCGGCGCCAATACGATCAGCGGCCGCTATGACTGGACTGCCGGAACGATCGCCGGTGACGGTACGCTGACGGTCAGCGGGCCGCTGCAGATCACCGGTGCCAACACGCAGTTCCTGGACGCTCGCACTCTCGTCCATACCAACGCGAGCGGCAGCAGCCGGATCTTCAAGACCAGCGGCGCGGTGAGCCTGAACAACGGTGGCGTGCTGCGCAACGCAAGCGGCGCCCGCCTGCTGTTCGACAGCGGCAACGGCAACTTCAACGTGAATTCGAGCGGCGGCGGATTGCTGGTGAACGAAGGCACCCTCACCAAGGTGGGTAGTGGTTCGACCGCGATCACGTCGAACATTGGTTTCAACCAATCAGGTCTGCTGACGATCGGCCAGGGCTCGTTGAGCGTGGCCAGCGCTTTCACCAACGCCGGCACGATCGACCTGTTTGCGTCAACGACCTTCGGCAACACCAGTGCGGCCACCACCAATACCGGTATCGTCAGCGGTTTCGGCACGCTGGCACTGGGAACACAGACGTTCACCAACCGCGGCCTCGTGCGCCCGGGCGGCGCCGGCGCGATCGGCACGCTCAACATCACCGGCCGTTACGCCCAGGACGCGACAGGCACACTGCAGATCGAACGCGGCAACGTCGGCACCGATGCGCTGATCATCAGCAGCACGGCCACGTTGGGCGGCACGCTGGTGGTCAGCGAGTTGCCGGGTTACATCTCGACCGGCGGCACCTCCGATGTGGTGACCGCCAGCGCGCTCAGCGGCAGCTTCTCGACCGTCACGCTGCCGAGCGGCTACAGCACACAGGTCGTAGGCAACCGTCAGGTGCTCAGTTTCGCCGGCGCGATCTGCGGTGGCGTGTGCTGGGACGGCGGCGCCGGTTCGCTGCTGTGGACCGATGCGGCCAACTGGACGGGCGATCTGCTGCCCGGCACGAACGACCTCGTGTTCATCGATCTGGGCACGATCAGTGTCGAGCTGAACCAGGGCATTCACACGATACGCAGTCTGAATACCGCGGCCGGCAATACGCTGGTCGTGTCGGGCGGCAGCCTCACGGTGACGGACGTGGCCACATTGGCCGGCGATCTGGTCATCAGCGGCGGCACGGCAAACTTCAACGGTGCAGCGCAACTTGCACGACTGATGCTGTCATCGGGCGTCTTCGGCGGCAGCGGAACAGCCACCTTCACCCAGTCGGGTTCAACCTGGAGCGGCGGTGATGCCAGCGGTACCGGGCGCCTCGTTTTCGCTGCGGGATCGACCTTCAGCTACGCCGCCGGCACCCGCACGATCGCACGACGACTGGATATCGAACAGGGCGGCCGGTTCTCGCTGGACAGCGGCTCGCTCACCACGACCGGCGGCGCCAGCAACGCCGGTGTGGTCAATGTGGCCTTCGGTGCCACCGCGCGCTACGGCGGCAGCGCGACCTACCTGCTCGATGCGACCGGTCAGTTCGACGGCGGCGGACGCATCGAATTCATCAATACGGCTCAGGTGACCAGTGCGACCACCGCGCCACCCATCGCCAACAACACCTTCACCGTGCGCGTGCAGGATTCTGCCCGCTTCACGCTGAGCACACCCGGCGCCATCGCCAACCTCGAACTGGCCGACAGCGGCCAGGTCATTGCGCAGGCAGGTCTGCAGGCAGGTTCACTGACCCAGACCGGCGGCACGCTGACCTTGAACGCGGCGTCCGGCGCCGGCACCTACAACTGGAATGGCGGCACGCTGGCGGGCAACTCAACGTTCAGCATCGTCGGCGGTGGCAGCTGGACGCGCGGCACGCTGACCGGCAACCTCGTCATCGCCAACGGCGCATCGCTGACCTTGAGCGGTACCGGCAGCGACGACGTGCAATCGACCAGCTACAAGCGCTTCGGCGCCGGTTCGCTGACCAACTTCGGCACGCTGAACTGGCTGGAAGGCCACATCGATGTCATCGGTGCCGGGCGCGTAGACAACCACGGCCTGATCGATCTGGCTTCGGACTTCAGTTTCGGCGACCGCTCGACCGGTACCGGCACCGTCACGATGGTGAATCACAACAGCGGCGTCATATCGAAAACGGCCGGCTCGGGCGAGTTCGCCATCGGCACGCTGGGCATTCCGGGCGGCACGGCGAATTACACCAATTTCACCAACAATGGCCGGATCAACGTCTTCAGCGGCCGGCTGCGTTTCAACATCGGCTATTCCGGCGCACCGGGCGGTGGCACCTTCACCCACAACAATTTCATCGAGATCGGTGCGGGCTCGACCCTTGAAATCGGTGGCGCACTGACCTACAACGGCGATGCCGATCTCGGTGCCGGGGGCGTATTGCGCCGCCTCGGCGGTTTCACGATCAACAGTGGCGGCGATATCTTCGGCAACGGCACGATCGACGTCGGCACGAGCGGCACGCTGACCAACGCCGGCGCCCTGGGTACCCTCGAGTACGGCACGTTGAGCGTGACGGGCAACTTCGTGCAGACCGACTCCGGCGTCCTCGACCTCTGGATCGGTGGTACCACTGCAGGCACCTACGACCAGCTTGCCGTCAGCGGGTCGGTCACGCTGGGCGGCACACTGGTGATAGGCGAAGACCCTGCCTACACACGCGGTCCGCTGTCTATTGCCCTGATCACCGCGGGCAATGGCATCAGCGGCAGGTTTGCGTCGATCGAGACGCCGGCAGCAGGCTACGCGACCGCGATCGATGGCAACGCCTTCCGCATCAGCTTCGGCAGCATCGTCTGCGGCGGCATCTGCTGGGACGGCGGTGCGGGTACCGCCTTCTGGACGGACGCCGCGAACTGGTCCGGCGACGCCCTGCCCGGCCTGAACGATCTGGTGTTCATCGCGCTTGAGGGCGGCAGCACTGTGGTGCTGAACAGCGGCAGCCACACCATCGCCAACCTGACAAGCACCGCTGGCAACAATCTGACGATCAGCGCCGGCTCACTGACGCTGACTGGCGTGTCGGGCACCAACAGCGGTCTCGTGTCTTCGCTTGCCGGCGATCTGACGCTGAGCGGCAGCGGCACACTGGTGACCAACGGCCGGCTCGACGCCACACGCTTCACGCAGACCGGTGGCACCTTCAATGGCGCTGGCGACCTGTTCGTGTCGACTGCATTCAGCCAGACCGGCGGCAGCCACACCGGCTTCGGCCGCACCGTGCTGGGCAGCGCGGTGTCCTTTGCGCCGGGCAGTTACACGTTCAACCGCGACTTCGACATCGAAGGCACGCTGACGCACACAAGCGGTACGCTCACCGTTGCCGCGCAACGCACGCTGACCATCAGTGGCGAACTTGACTGGACCGCGGGCTCGATCATCAGCGGCCCGGGCACGCTGGATGTCGCTGACGGTGCGAACGTCATGATCAACGACAGCGTGGGCGGCGGGTTCCACACGCTGAGCGGCATCACCCTGAACAACGCCGGCGTCGTCAATTACGCCGTCGCCAGCGGCAACAGCCGCGAACTGCTGATCAACGACGGCACCGTGTTCAACAACACCGGCCGCTTCAACTTCACCGGCGACAACGTCATCTCCGATAACTCCGGCAATGGCGGAGAGTTCAACAATGCCGGCACGCTGGCCAAGACCGGCGGCGCCGGCAGCAGTGGCTTCGCCAATCAGGCACGATTCAACAACCTCGACGGCGGCACCGTCGATTCGGGCACCGGCACGCTGCTGATCCAGACCGCGGGCAATCACGCCGGCGTGTTCAACCTCGCCGGCAACAACGTGCGCTTCAATGGCAGCACGCAGACCTTTGGCGATGGCTCCGTGCTGCGCGGCACCTCGAACTTCAACGGCGCAACCATCCGTGCCGACGGCGACCTGACCATCGACGGCACGCTGAACTGGAGCAGCGGCAGCACGGTGACCAACGCGGGTGGCACCGGCGCACTCAACGTGCTCACCACCAGTACGCTCAACATCAACGACAGCGTGGGCGGCGGATTCCACACGCTGAGCGGGATCACTCTGAACAACGCCGGCATCGTCAATTACGCCGTCGCCGGCGGCAACAGCCGCGAACTGCTGATCAACGACGGCACCGAGTTCAACAACACCGGACGCTTCAACTTCACCGGCGACAACGTCATCTCCGAGAACTCCGGCAATGGCGGCAACTTCAACAATTCCGGCACGCTGGCCAAGACCGGCGGCACCGGCAGCAGCGGCTTCGCCAATCAGGCGCGCCTCTCGGATCAGGGCGGCAGCTACCGCGGCGAAACAGGCACGCTGCAGCTTGCGTCGCTCGGCACCGTAAGCGGCGTCATGCACATTGCCGCAGGCGCCACCATCACCACCGCCTCGGCACTGACCAACACTGGCGCGATCGAAGGCAGCGGCACGCTGGATGTCGGTGGCGGCACGCTGACCAACAGTGGCGTCGTGCGCCCGGGTGGCGACGACCAGATCGGCCGTCTGACCGTGCTCGGCAACGTCACGCAGACCGCCGCAGGGCGTATCGAAGCGGAATTTGCGGGCACCTCGACCAACCAGTTCGACGTGCTCGATGTGCGCGGGGATACGCTCCTGGATGGCGTACTCGAGGTGCAAGCGCTCGGCTCGGCGGTACCGGTTGAAGGCATGCAGTTGCCCGTGGTGACCGCAAGTGGCGCGCTCGACGCGGGCGCACTCCAGTTGGTGGCACCGACCGGTTTCACGACACGCACGCTCGGCAGCTCGTTGAGCCTCGGCTACACCGCCTGCACCACCGGTATTTGCTGGGACGGCGGTGCCGGCAGCCAGTTGTGGACGGATGCAGCAAACTGGACCGGCGATGTGCTGCCCGGTGTGAATGACCTCGTGTTCATCACGCTCGCGGGCGGATCGAATGTCGTGCTGAACGCGATACCCACCGTCACCGTGGCCGGTCTGACCATCGGCAACGCGAACTCGCTGACGCTGACCGGCGGCGTGCTCAATGCACCGACCACCGTGCAGCCGGGCGGCACGCTCAACCTCAATGGCGGCAACCTCAACTTCGGTAACGCGCTGCTCAACAACGGCGTCCTGAACTACGCCGGTGGCACGATGAGCGGCAACGTGTTCACCAACAACGGCACGCTGAACGTGCTGTCCGGCAGTGCCGGCAATCTGACCACCACCTCGCTGAACAACAACGGCAGCGTCATCGTCGATAGCGGTGCGACATTCGAGTTCGGCAGCGGCGGCGGCATGATCTTCGCCAACAATGGTTCGGTCGCTGTCGAGAGCGGCACACTGTCGGTGCTGGCGCATGACGCCGACGCTTCCGGACCGGGTGCCGACAGCGGCGCCTATTCGGTCGATTCAGGCGCCACGCTGCGCTTCCGCGACGCCTTCCGCGACTTCGGGCCCGGCTCGTCGATCACCGGTCCGGGTGACGTCGAGTTCACTGCCTTTTCGGGCGGCGTGTTCAACATCAACGGCGGCTACAACGTCGGCGGCGAGACGCGCGTCAGTGGCAACACACTGGTCAATTTCAACAGCAACGCCACCTTCGGCGACCTGCGTGTTGCCGGCAACATCGGCGGAAACGGCACGCTGACGGTGACCGACGACCTGACCTGGACGGCCGGTTCGATCGGCGGCAATGGACGCGTCATCGTGGTGCGTGGCGACACGGTGCTCGATGGCAGCAGCCTGGCACTGAACGGCGCCGTGCTGAACGTAGGCGGTTCCGGCCTGCTCGATACCGGTACTCAGCTGGCGCTGAACGGCGGTTCGCAACTCATCGTCAGTGACGGGGCTTCGCTCGGACTGGGCAGCAACACCAGCGTCGGCGGCACAGGCAGCCTGGTCAACCGCGGCACGCTGGAAGGCACACTGGGCGGCGGCACGTCGAACGTCGCTGTACGCCTTGTCAATGACGGCAACGTGCAGGCCAGTGCGGGCAATCTCGGCCTGACCGGCGGCATCGGCGGCGGCGGTCTGTTCGTCATCGGCGACAACGCGACGATGGAACTGGGCGGCGACCTGCCCCCCGACATCTTCAACCGCATCGGCGGCAACGGCACGCTGAGCTTCTCGCCCACGTCGGCGCCGGTCATCAACCAGATGTTTGCCGCCACCGGGGGTACACCGCTGCTGTTCAGTCTGCGCAGCGGTGCGGTGTTGTCCAGCGGTCCGAACAACGGTGTGCTGGATGGCCAGCAGTCGGCGTGGCAATACACGGCGAACGCCGGCTTCAATGGCAACGACTCGGCGCGCTTCACGCTCAGTCTGGGCAGTGGAACGGCGCAGATCAATGTGATATTTGCGGTGGCATCAGCGCCGGCTGTCACGCAACCTGAAGTGCAGGTGATCACCACCACGCTGCTGCCGGAAATCTTCCAGCCGCCGCGCATCGCGCTGCCGTCCGCCCCGGCCTTCACGCCCCCGCAGAATGTGAACATCGCAAGCATCGACGCGCTGAGCGAAATCGTCACCGCCTCGGGTCCGTCCTTCGAACAGCCGCTGCGCGAATTCAGCGCCAGCCGTCTGCAGTGCAGATAAGGAGTCCTGTCATGTATTACGCACGTCACCTCAGCACGCTCGCCGCGACACTCGTCATGGTGCCGCTGGCCCAGGCCGAAGACCCGCAGGCCACGCCAGTGCCCACCGCGGGTCGCGTCAGCTATGTGTCGGGCACGATGTACGTGCAGACGCCCGACAACAAGACGCGCATCCTCGGGCGCGATTCGTCGATCTACAACGGCGACGTGATCACAACCGAAAAGAGCACTGTGGCGCGCATCGAATTCGGTGACGGTTCCTCGCTGGCACTGCGCCCGCGCAGCAAGGTGAAGATCGACGGTTTCGCCTTCGACGAAGCCAAGCCGGAAAAGGACAGCCTGCTTTACAGCCTGCTCAAGGGCGGCCTGCGTGCCGTGACTGGATTGATCGGCAAGCGCAACCGCGAGGGCTACCGCGCCAGCACGGTCACCGCCACCATCGGCATCCGCGGCACGCGCTTCGGCATGCTGCTGTGCGATGAGGCGGAAAAGGAAGATCCGGCCTGCATCAAGGCGCTGGAAGAAGCCAAGGACCGCAAGCCGGGCGAACCGGCGCTGGTGTTCGACGTCGAGGAAGGCAGCATTGAAGTGAAGAACGATGCCGGATCAAAAACCTTCAACGTCGGTCAGGCCGGTGTCGTGTCGAGCAAGGACAGCGCGCCCTCAACGCTGTCCGAAAACCCCGGGCTGGACAAGGCCTTGCCGTCGTCCACCGCGGCACGTCCCGGGCCGGGCGGGCTGGGCGGCAGCACCGGTCTGGGCAGCGACGCCGACGCCTCGTGCACGGTGCAGTGAGCCGGCAGTCAATCAGCCCAGCGTCGTGTCGAGCACCATCATGACCATGAAGCCCGCCATCAGCCCCAGCGTGGCGGCCCGTTGATGACCGTTGCGATGGGTTTCCGGTATCACCTCGTGTGACACCACAAATATCATCGCGCCGGCCGCCAGCCCGAGGCCGCCCGGATAGAACAACTCGAAGCTGCTCGACAGACCCAGGCCGATCAGCGCACCGAGCGGTTCCATGAATCCGCTCAATGCGGCAATGCCCACTGCCTTCCACGGCGACATGCCCACGCCGCGCAGCGCGACCGCGACGGCCAGGCCTTCCGGAATATCCTGAATCGCAATGGCGGTCGACAGCGGCAGCCCGACCGACATGTCGGCCTGAGCAAAAGACACACCCATCGCCATGCCTTCCGGCAGGTTGTGCAGTGCGATTGCATTGACGAACAGCCACACGCGTCCCATGCGGGTTTCCGGCCCGCATGTGCCGCAATGTGCATGCTCATGCGGTGTCAGCGCGTCGAGCACCATCATCAGCCAGACGCCGATCGCCATGCCGGTCACGACGACTGCTGCACCCAGGGCGCGCGAGCCGGTCAGCAACTCGCCCGCGTCCAGCCCGGGCAGGATGAGCGAAAACGACGAAGCCGCCAGCATCATGCCGGCGCCAAAGCCGAGCAGGATGTCCTCGCCCCGCTGACCGAGGGAACGGAAGCCCAGGGCCGGCGCGGCACCGATCGCGGTCGCGCCGAATCCGGCGAGGCCGGCCAGCATGCCCCACTGCCAGGCGAGCGGATTGCGCGGACCGCTCAGTGCATACGCAAGCACCGCCGCCAGCGCAGCGACACCGATCATCAACATGAACTGCATCGTCGGGTCGATGCTCAGACGCGATGCGGCAGCCTCGACAGGGGCTTTGGGGGCGTGGGCGGGCGGGGAATCCATGGACATGCGCTCAGGTTCGGGTCAGTGAGGAGTGATGCTGCGCCTCGGCCGGTGCATCTGCCGTCGGCGGGTTGAGGGCCTCGACGACAATGCTGCCGACGATGTCGCCTTCGACATTCACTGTCGTGCGCACCGCATCGAGCAGGCGGTCGATCGGCAGCAGGATGGCGATCGCCTCCACCGGCAGACCGACTGACTGCAGCACCATGGCCATCGTCACCATGCCGGCGCTCGGAATGCCGGGCGCACCGACGGCGGCCAGCATCGACATGAAACACACGACGATCTGCTGGCCCAGACTCAGTTCGATGCCGACCAGATTGGCGATGAACAGCGCCGCCGCCGCTTCGTACAGCGCCGTACCATCCATGTTCATCGTGGTGCCGACCGGCACCACGAACCCCGCGGTGGCCGGTCGCACACCGAAATTCTTCTCGACCACCCGCAGCGTGATCGGCATCGTCGCCGCGCTGGAGCTGGTCGCGAAGGCGGTGATCAGCGATTCGCGACCGCCACGCCACAACGCCAGCGGACTGACGCGCGCGATAAGCCACAGCAGGCCGGGTAGCACGACAACGCCGTGGAACAGCGTGGTGCCGAGCACGACCAGCACGAACGTGAGCATGGTGCCGAGCAGGGCGACATCCTGTGTGGCGATCAGGCGTGCGAGCAGCGCAGCGACTCCGTACGGAGCCAGCACCATCACCCAGCCGACGAGCTTCAGGGACAGGTCGAGCAGTTCTTCCATCAACCGGTTGATCGTCGCGTAGCGTTCGCCGCCCTGCACCAGCGCCACACCGAGGATCAATGCGAACACCACCAGCGGCACGATCGCGCCCTGGGCCAGCGAGGCGAAAGGATTCTGGAACAGGCCGGTGACGAATTGCGTCAGGAACTCCGGGAACGGGAGGCGTTTGGCTTCGAACGCCGCCATCGCGTCAGCGAACATTTCGACCTGCATGTCGGCGCCGGGCCGGAAGATATTGGCCGCCATCAGACCCAGCACGACTGCAATGACCAGCGTGAACAGGTAGAAAAGCAAGGTGGTGACCCATACGCGCTGCATGTTCTGCTGTTTGCGCAGACCGGCGATGCCGACCACGATGGACGAGAACACCAGCGGCACCAGCACCATCTTGAGCAGTGCAATGAACAGTCCGCCGACGAGCGACGCGACATACAGCCCCTGTACGCGCAGCGCCGCATCCGCCGGCAGCGCGCCCAGCAGCACGCCAAGCGCCACGCCGGCCGCCGCACCCACCAGAATCTGGACGTTGATCGACATCCGCATGCCTGCTCTCCCGAACTGAAATCCGCTTCGACCATACCATTCTGTACGGTACAGAATGCCACCCCGGTGCAACCAAGCGCAGCGCCTCAAGTCCGAGACACACCGAACCCTGTGGAGTTGCCATGAAGATTCTGATCACCCTTGTCGTCTGCCTGACATGCAGCACGTGGGCTCTGGCCCAAGGCATCGCGACGGCCATCCAGACCACGATGCGCATACTGGCCACTCAGCCCGACGGGTCCGTGTCGGTCGGCAGCGGCGTCGTGCTGCCGGGTGAACGCGTGGCGACCGCCTGTCACGTTGTCGAGGGCGCAACCGGAATCAAGGTGAGCTACAAGTACGTCGCCTCGCCGGCCAGCCTCGCCCGGCAGGACCGCGCACGCGATCTGTGCGTGCTGGCCGCACCCGGCCTCGCGGCCCCGGCGGCGAAACTCGCGCGCAGCAAGGACCTGAAGACCGGTGACCGCCTGCTTGCGTTCAGCGGCGCCTACGGCAACGATGTCCGGCTGATGATCGGTGAGGTGAACGCACTGCACCCGATGGACGGCGGCGCGGTGATCGAAACCAGCGTGCCCTTCGTGGTCGGCGACAGCGGCGGCGGACTGTTCAACAACGAAGGCGAACTGATCGGCCTGCTCGCCTTCATCTCCGGCACGCCGGGCGAGAAGCGCTACGCGATTCCGGTCGAATGGCTGGACGCCGAGATCGACGCCGCAAGGACGACGCCGTTCTGGAAGGATGACGCCGCGCGCCGACCCGGGTTTCTTCAGCCCTAGCCATTGCGGTTGGAGCGATCATCGAGCAGCGGCCTGGTCTTGTGGGAGCGATCCATCGATCGCGATACGGTCTTCGAACGGCGGCGTCACCGTGCCACCCGCGGATTCGCGATCAGTGGATCGCTCCTACCAAACATCGCCTGCGTGACGAGCGCAACCCGGTGCCGCCTGTGGGAGCGATCCACTGATCGCGAAAGCCCCACGTCAGTCGAGCGGCACCACCTTGCCACCCACGGATTCGCGATCAGTGGATCGCTCCTACCAAACATCGCCTGCGTGACGAGCGCAACCCGGTGCCGCCTGTGGGAGCGATCCACTGATCGCGAAAGCCCCACGTCAGTCGAGCGGCACCACCTTGCCACCCACGGATTCGCGATCAGTGTCGCTCCCACAACGCGCGGCGCGCTGCTACCCTCAAAAACCTCTTCCGAAGCCTGCCCCGTCCGTGTCGCATACACCCTATCGTCCTGCCGGTACCGCCCTGACTGACGCCATCCGCCTGCGCGGTGTGCGGCAGAACAACCTGAAGAACATCGACGTCGATTTCCCGCTCGGCCTGCTGACCGTGGTCACCGGCGTGTCCGGTTCCGGCAAGTCCTCGCTGGTATTCGACACGCTGTATGCCGAAGGGCAGCGCCGCTACGTCGAAACCTTCTCGCCCTACGCGCGGCAGTTCCTCGACCGCATGGACGCACCACAGGTGGATTCGATTTCCGGCGTTCCGCCGGCCATCGCCATCGACCAGAGCAATCAGGTGCGCACCTCGCGTTCGACGGTCGGCACCATGACCGAACTGAACGACCATCTGAAGCTGCTGTTCGCGCGCACCGCCACACTGCACTGCCGCGGCTGCGGCCAGCCGGTGCATGAACAGTCGGCTGACGACATCGCGCGGCAGATCAATGCGCGCGCCGCCGACGCGGGCGACCCGCGCCTGGTCGTCACGGCGCCGGTCACCGTGCCGGAGAATTTCAGCGATGCCGAAATCCAGGGCTGGCTGGAGCGCCAGGGCTACACGCGCATCCACGCCCGCGACGGCAGCACGCTGCAGGTGGTGCAGGATCGCTTCCGCGCGGCCAATGCCGAAGCCGCGCGCCTGGCCGAGGCGGTCGAAGCCGCACTGCGGCTCGGTCAGGGCGTCATGCATGTCGAGGTACTCGATGGCGAGGGCACCACCGCCACGCGCTGGGCATTCTCCAACCGCCTGCACTGCGCCGACTGCGACATCGCCTACAGCCCGGCGCTGCCGGCGCACTTCTCGTTCAATTCACCGCTCGGCGCCTGCGAAACCTGTCGCGGTTTCGGGCGTGTCATCGGCATCGACTTCGGACTGGTCGTTCCGGACGAGCGCAAGACGCTCGCCGGTGGCGCGATCAAGCCCTGGCAGACCGAGTCGTACAACGAATGCCAGACCGATCTGGAAAAGATGGCGGCGAAACACGGCGTGCCGATGGACGTGCCGTTCGCCGAACTGA
Source organism: Methyloversatilis sp. XJ19-13 (assembly GCF_024580155.1). Lineage (NCBI taxonomy): Bacteria > Pseudomonadati > Pseudomonadota > Betaproteobacteria > Nitrosomonadales > Sterolibacteriaceae > Methyloversatilis > Methyloversatilis sp. XJ19-13. The sequence continues at coordinate 212,023 of NZ_JANINH010000005.1, forward strand.
GCGCCGAACACCGCCGCTGGGTACTCGAAGGCGATGTGAAGTGGAAGACCTGGCAGAAATCCTGGCCGGGCACCTGGTACGGCGTGCGCCATTTCTTCGAGTGGCTGGAAACCAAGGCCTACAAGATGCACATCCGGGTGCTGCTGTCGCGCTACCGCGCCTACACCCCGTGCACCGCCTGCGGCGGCAGCCGGCTCAAGCCCGACGCCGCGCTGTGGAAAATCGACTTTCCATGTTCCGGCGCATCAGCGCCGGAACATGACAAACATCTCCCTCTCCCCCGGGGAGAGGGTCAGGGTGAGGGCGAGCGGGTGCATCAGCACCCGCGGGATGCCGCGAGAGTTTCGGAGATCAGCGAGTGCGCATCGGCGCCGGAACATGACAAACGTCCCCCTCTCCCCCCGGGAGAGGGCCGGGGTGAGGACGAGCGAGGGCATCAGCCCTGGCTCGAAAACCAGGCATGCACCATCCATGACGTCATGCAGCTTCCGGCGTCGAAGCTGCGCGCGATGATGGATGCGCTCACGCTGCCGCCGCCGCTCGATACCGCGACCGAAGAGCTGCTGGCGGAAATCCGCACCCGGCTCGGCTATCTGTGCACCGTCGGGCTTGGCTACCTGAATCTCGACCGCCAGTCGCGCACGCTGTCCGGCGGCGAGGTGCAGCGCATCAACCTCACGACGGCGCTCGGCACCTCGCTGGTGAATACGCTGTTCGTGCTCGACGAGCCGTCGATCGGTCTGCACCCACGCGACATGGAACGCGTGATCGGCGTGATGCGGCGCCTCAAGGACGCCGGCAACACGCTGGTCGTGGTCGAGCACGATCCGCAAATCATGCGCCACGCCGACCGCCTGCTCGACATCGGCCCGGGCGCCGGTTCGCGCGGCGGCCAAGTCGTGTTCGACGGTCCGCCGGCCGGCATCGCGACGGCCGACACGCTGACCGCCGACTACCTTGCCGGGCGTCGCACGGTCGATGCCGCTCTCGCCACCCGGCGGGCGGTGAAGACCAACGGCCCGATGCTCAAGCTGGTCGGCGCCCGGGCGCACAACCTGAAGCGGATCGACATCGCGATCCCGCTCGGCCATCTGGTCGCCGTGACCGGGGTGTCCGGCTCAGGCAAGTCCACACTGATCCAGGATGTGCTGTATCCGGCGCTGCTGAAGCACTTCGGCCGACCGACCGAAAGCGCGGGCGAGCACGACGCGCTGGAAGGGGTCGGGCAGATCGCCGACGTGGTGATGGTGGACCAGTCCGCCATCGGCAAGAGCGCGCGCTCGAACCCGGTCACGCACGTCGGCGCCTTCGACCCGATGCGCGAACTGTTCGCACTGCAGGCCGAGGCGAAGCAGCGTGGCTACACCGCCGGCACCTTCTCGTTCAACGCCGGCAAGGGCCGCTGCGCGACCTGCGGCGGCACCGGTTTCGAACACGTCGAAATGCAGTTCCTGTCGGACGTCTATCTGCGCTGCGCCGACTGCAACGGCACGCGCTACCGCGCCGAAGTGCGCGAAGTCACGCTCGATGGCCGCAGCATTTCCGACCTGCTGGCGATGACGGTGCGCGATGCGCTGGACTGGTTGCGCGACCTCGCCGACCTTGAACCCAAACTGCGTCGATACGCGGACAGCGCGATGGCCGGCCTGCAGGCGCTGGTCGATGTCGGCCTTGACTACGTAACGCTGGGCCAGCCGGTGCCCACGCTGTCCGGCGGCGAGGCGCAGCGGCTCAAGCTGGCCGGCTTCCTCGCCGAGGCCGCCACGACGAAGAAGAACAAGGCCGCCGGCAGCAAGCTGTTCCTGCTCGATGAACCCACCACCGGCCTGCATTTCGACGACATCGCGCGTCTGCTCGGCGCCTTTTCGAAACTGCTCGACGCCGGTCACACGGTGCTGGTGATCGAACATAATCTCGACGTGATCGCCGCCGCCGACTGGCTGATCGACCTCGGCCCGGAAGCCGGTGAGGACGGCGGTCAGCTGGTATTCGAAGGCGCGCCGGCGCAGATCGTCGCCTGCGCCGCCTCGCACACCGGGCGGGCGCTCGCCGAATACCGCATCACCGACACCTTTGCCCCTCACCCCGGCCCTCTCCCCGTGATCGGGGAGAGGGAGAAGGGCGGGATGCGGACTGCCACAGTCGGGGAGAGGGAGGAGGACGGGGTGCAGGCCCTCTCGGTCGAGGAGCGAGAGGGGGGCGAGGCAGGCGCCTTCGAGATCGCGGAGAACGGCCGCGGTTTGCCCCCTCTCCCGCATCAGCGGGAGAGGGTCGGGGTGAGGGAAGCACCTGCAACCTACGATCACGCTTCAAGCTTGCGCGCCCGCGCTGCGCATTCGATCGTGGTGCACCGCGCGCGCGAGCATAACCTGAAGAACATCGAGGTCGACATTCCGCGCGACCGCTTCACCGTGGTGACCGGCGTGTCCGGCTCGGGCAAGTCCACGCTGGCGTTCGACATCGTGTTCGGCGAAGGCCAGCGCCGCTATCTCGAATCGCTGAATGCCTACGCGCGCCAGTTCGTGCAGCCGGAAAGCAAGCCGGATGTGGACGGCGTGTTCGGCATTCCGCCGGCCGTGGCGATCGCCCAGCGCACCAGCCGCGGTGGCCGCAAGAGCACGGTGGCGACACAGACCGAGATCTACCATTTCCTGCGCCTCATGTACGTAAAGCTGGGCGTGCAGCACTGCCCGGACTGCGGCTGTGCGATCGCGCCGCAGTCCGAGGACGCCATGGTGGCGCGCATCCTGCGCGAGCGGCGCGGCCAGCACATCGGCCTGCTGGCGCCGCTGGTGACCAGCCGCAAGGGCTATTACACCGAACTGGCGCGCTGGGCGAAGTCGCACGGCCACACGCATCTGCGGGTGGACGGCGAATTCCTGCCGACCTCGCCCTGGCCGCGGCTGGACCGCTTCAAGGAACACACGATCGAGCTGCCGATCCGCGATTTCGTGGTCAGCGAGCGCGACGAAAAGACCTTGCGCGATGCCGTGCGCCAGTCGCTCGAACACGGCAAGGGCGTGCTGCACCTGCTTGCGCCGCTCGACCGGCTCGGTCAGCCGGACGCGCCGGCGCCGACGGTCGAGGTGTATTCGACCCAGCGCGCCTGCCCGAGCTGCGGCACCGGTTTTGCGGAACTCGACCCGCGGCTGTTCTCGTTCAATTCGAAGCACGGCTGGTGTCCGAAATGCATGGGCACCGGTCTGAAGCTGACCGGTTTCGACGCGGAACAGACCGGTGAAGAGGCGACCTGGAACGAGTGGCAGCAGGAGGAACCCGAAGCCTGCCCGTCCTGCGACGGCGAACGGCTGAATCCGGTGGCGCGCCATGTGAAGCTGTTCGGCCAGTCGATCGCGCAGCTCACGGCGCAGCCCGTGAGCACGCTGTCGGCAGCGATCGGCACGTGGACGCTGGCGGGACGCGACGCCGACATTGCGCGTGACGTGGTCAGCGAATTGAACAGCCGGCTGCATTTCCTGAGTGAAGTCGGCCTGGGCTATCTGTCGCTGGATCGCGCTGCACCGACGCTGTCCGGCGGCGAGGCGCAGCGCATCCGGCTGGCCGCGCAGCTGGGTTCCAACCTGCGCGGTGTGTGCTACGTGCTGGATGAACCGACCATCGGCTTGCATCCACGCGACAATCAGGTGCTGCTCGACACGCTGGTGAAACTGCGCGACAAGGGCAACACCCTGCTGGTGGTCGAACACGACGAAGACACCATCCTGCGTGCCGACCACGTGATCGATCTCGGCCCCGGCGCCGGCCGGCTGGGCGGCGAAGTGATCGCGCAGGGCCACGCGTCGGTGCTGGCGCAGCAGCCGAAATCGATCACCGGCCAGTACCTCGCGCGCCCGCTGCCGCACAGTTTCGTGCCGCGGCGTCCGGTCGGGGACGACACGCCTTCGCTCATCGTGCGCGCGGCGAGACTGCACAACCTGAAGGGCATGGACGTGCGCGTGCCGCTCGGCCGGCTGGTCGTGATGACCGGCGTATCGGGTTCCGGCAAGTCGTCGCTGGCGCGCGACGTGCTGCGCGACAACGTCGCGGCGAAGCTGGCCGGCCACGATGGCGACTGCATCGGCTGCGCGGACATCGAAGGCTGGGGGGTGCTCGGGCGCGTGCTTGAGGTCGACCAGACGCCGATCGGCAAGACACCGCGCTCCTGCCCGGCCACCTACATCGGCTTCTGGGACGGCATCCGCAAGATCTACGCCGAAACGCAGGATGCGCGCGAACGCGGCTTCACCGCCGCGCGCTTTTCATTCAACACCGGCCCCGGCCGGTGCTCGCTGTGCGAAGGCCAGGGGCTGAGACAGATCGAAATGTCCTTCCTGCCCGACGTGCGGGTGCCCTGCGAAGCCTGCAGCGGCGCGCGCTTCAACAGCGAAACGCGCGCGGTCATCTGGCGCGGCAAGTCGATATCCGATGTGCTGGCGATGAGTGTCGACGAAGCGGTGGAGTTCTTTGCCGCGCACCGGACGCTGTCGGCCACGCTCAGGCTGATGCAGGAAGTGGGGCTGGGCTATCTGACACTGGGTCAGCACAGCCCGACGCTGTCCGGCGGCGAGGCGCAGCGCATGAAACTGGTGACCGAGCTGGCCAAGTCACCGGCCGATGCCACCGACCCGGCGAACGCGCGACGCGGGCGCGGTAATCCGCACACGCTCTATGTGCTGGACGAACCGACGACCGGCCTGCACATGGCCGACATCGCAAAGCTGATCGGGGTACTGCACCGGCTGGTCGATGCCGGTCACAGCGTGGTGGTGATCGAACACGATCTGGACCTGATGGCCGAAGCCGACTGGATCATCGATCTCGGTCCGGAAGGCGGCGGCGGCGGCGGTCAGGTGGTGACCGCCGGCTCACCGGAAGCGCTGGTCGCGCAGGCGGCGCACCAGGAACAGTCGCACACCGCCCGCGCACTGGCGCAGTTCAGCCTCAGACGGCAGCGCTGAACGACTTGCGACGGCGCGCAGCGAACAGTGCACCGAAGCCCAGCGCGGCCAGCGCCAGACTGCCCGGTTCGGGAACCCCCTGGGCGGACTGCGGCAGTCGCGGCGGAAGCACGTCGAACACCACCAGATCCTGGTGGGTGCCGCTCGCCCACACGTTGAAGCCATAGAGCGACTCGTCGGGCAATGCGTCGAGCCAACTTTGTGCGAGCACCATGGCGTCATTGGCATTTGAAGCCTTGAAGCTGCCACCACCGACATTGAGCGTACCGCTGGATTCGTTGGTAATTTCCCAGATCGCGAGCTGGAAGGCTGCTGCGTGGGTGGCGCTGCTCAGCGCATCGGCGTAGGCCAGCGTCGCCAGCTGACCGAGCTGGTCGAAACGCGTGGTCTGGGTGCCGAAATACGCGTCACCGGTGACCTGCGAAAAATTGGTCACCGTAGTGCCGATCTGTGTGCGCTGGAAGATGTCGATGCACCACGACGCGAACGTATTGCTGCCGCTTTCGGTCGTCGCGAACGCGCCGGCATACACCCGCGAATCCATTGCAGGCACCGCATTCGAAATCCGGACAATGGCTGCCGGCCCGGGCGACGCCCAACCGGTGACCAGAATGGGTTCGGCCTGTGCCGGCAGCGCAGCCATCAGAGCAAGAGCCAGCGAGCTACGTAGGGTGTTGATGAGCGGTTGTTTCATGAAGGCCTCTGATCCGTAATCTGCATGGACCGAGACTACGCACTTCGCGCATGAAGCAATGAGCGACAAATTCAACACTTGCCACCGATACACACTTTGGCGCAAAGGTGTCCACATGTTGCGGATTGCAGCGTCAGTGCGCGCCGCACAGACCCCTCTTCCTGTCCTACAGCCTGAAGCGAGCGCCCGGAACACACTGTGCGCCACAGTTCGGAAACCGCATGTCGCTCGCCGGTTACGAATTGAAGCAGGTGAACAACAAAAGCCGGACGGCTGTTGTGCCTGCACGATCGTTAACGAAGCACGATCACTACAGGACCCATACACCATGAAGACTCTATTGCTTGCTGCCGCGATCGCCGCGTCGGCCTCATCCGCCCTGGCGACCGATGTGGGCGTTTCCGTCACGATCGGACAGCCGGGCTTCTACGGCCATATCGATATCGGCGATTTTCCGAGACCGCGCCTGATCTATGCCGAACCCAGGATCATCGTGCGCGGACCGGTTGTTGCACCGCCCGTCTACATGCATGTCCCGCCGGGTCATGCAAAGAATTGGCGCGAGCACTGCGGTCGCTACGATGCCTGCGGCCGGCCGGTCTATTTCGTTCAGGACAGCTGGTACAACACGGTCTATGTGCCGCGCTACCAGGAACGGGAACGCAGTCGCGGTGGCCCATCGCACCACGACGACCGGCATGGCGATCGTCATGACCACGATGACGATCGCCGTGGCGGCAAGCCCGACAAGGGGCCGCACGGCAAGGGAAACGGTCGCGACCGGGACTGATTACTGCTTTGCAACAGCGCCTGATGCACTACATCAGCCATGTTGATACAGGGAATTTCTCCCGATTTATCCGGGATAAATTCCCTTTTTCACCACCAACCCGGGAATTCCTCCCGACCTTGGGTAAACTTCGATTATCGCAGCGCAACATGCTGACCGGCTTTTCCCATCCTTCAGGAGAATTTCATGAAACTGACTGCACTCGCCGTCACCCTGCTGGCTTTTGCCGGCGCCACCCAGGCTGCCGACACGCCGAAAACCGCTGCCGGCTTTGAAAAATGCATGAAGGCGGCCCTGAAGGCCAAGGAAGGCAATATCGTCAAGGTTGAATTGAAGAAGGAAGAAGGCGAAGGCCACGTCTACGAGTTCGATATCGAAACCGCCGATGGCAAGGCATGGGACGTCGAATGCAGTGGCAAGACCGGCAAGGTCGTTGAAATCGAAGAGGAAGTGACCAAGGACCACGCGAAGTTTTCGGGTGCCAAGGTGACCGAAGCGCAAGCGCGCGAAATCGCGCTGAAGAAGGCGCCTGGCGAGATCGTCGAAGTCGAGTACGAAATCGAACCGGACGGCAAGGCGTCCTACGAATTCGACATCAAGACCGCCGACGGCAAGGAAGTGAAGCTCGAAGTCGATAGCGAGAGCGGCGCCATCGTGTCGCAGGCACGCGAAGCCTGGCAGGTCGGCAAGGAGTAAGCCGACTGCGACGGTCCGGCGCCCGCCGACCGTCGCACCAACAGGCGCTCCCCGCGGGTCAGACCGACCGGCTCGGCCAGCGGCACCACAGGTCGGCGACATGCGCCACGCCCGACAGCGCGACGAACAGCGCGACCCACATCCACGATGCGTCGGTCAATGCCGAGCGCAGCGCCAGCATCAGGCACAGCCCGGCTGCGAGATTGGGCAGCAGCTTTGCGCCCGACAAGCCCTTCCCGCTGCGACGATGCCAGGCGGCGAACGCCAGCCACTCGATCAGCACGAGCACCACGATCAGATCGATCAATCGTCCATCGGACATCCACTCCGCCATTTTTCCTCCTCAGGTGTGCCGGCCGCGCACGTTATCATTTCCGGATGCATGGAGCTTCTGTCACCACCGGTCTCGCCGCGCGCCTGCGTACTGAAACCGCTCAGCTGCATCGGCATGCGGAACGCAGCGGCCTGATGGCCCGGCTGCTGCAGGGCCGCATCGAGACGCGCGCCTACTGCAGCCTGCTGCGCAGCCTTCACCTGCTGTATGAGGCACTTGAAAGCGGGCTGGCGCGGCACGCCCGACGGCCGGATATCGCGCCGCTGTGTCTGCCGGAGCTGCCGCGTACGGCGGCGCTGCACGAAGACCTGTGCGCGCTGCACGGCGGAGGCTGGTCAGATGACATCCCGCCCGCAGCGGCCGCGATCGAATACGCCGACCACCTGAAGGCACTGGCGATCGATCAGCCGGCGCTGCTCGCCGCGCACTCCTACGTTCGTCATCTGGGTGATCTGCACGGCGGTCAGGTGCTCGGGCGTGTAGTGTCCGGAGCACTGCAGTTGCAGGACGGCCGGGGTATGCGCTTCTACGAGTTCGACGGCGAAGTGGGCAGTCTGATCCGTCGCTACCGCGACGGACTCGACGCGCTGCCGCAGGATCCAGCACGGATCGATGTACTGGTGGCCGAGGCGCAAGCCGGGTTTCGGCGGCACATCGCAATGTTCGACGAACTGGCTGCAACGCTGCCCGGCTGACTCGCACCGTTCGACAACCGCCGTCAGTGCTCCCGTGTGAAGGCGCGCAACTTGCCGTACAGCGAGGCGGCGCGGGTCGCGGAAGCTTCCAGTTCCTCGATGAGCGTCGCCACGGGAATCGAAGCGGCGGTGTCGGTCAGTTCCATGGCAGCCACACTGGCGTTGGCAAGTATGGCGCCCACCACTTCGTCAGGTTCGCGTCGCAGCGGCATCGCCGGATCCAGGCCGATACCGGCACGTCCGGCTTCGCTGAGCGACTGCTCTAGATGCCGCCGCGCGGCTTCCGTGCGCTTGGTATCGGTCAGGTCGGTGAAGATGATGATGTAGCCCAGTACCGAGCCACCGGCACCTGGAATCGTGTCTGCCCTGACCCCCAGCGCCACGGTCTGCCCGGCGCCCGCCCGCAGTTGCCACTCGCCACGCCAGGAATCGCGCTCGCGGATCAGATTGCCGATCACTTCGCGCACCTGCGCCGGTACGACGAACAGGTCGCACATGTCGTCGAGCGCGCGTACCCGGGGCGGCGAGGTATTGAACAGCGCCGCGAACGCGACGCTCTGGAACAGCACGCGCCCCTGCGCATTGGCCACCAGCACCGGCTCGTCCGACGTTTCGACGGCACCGCGGAAGCGATCGAGCTGATGCTGCGCGATCAGCAGGCTCACGGCCTGCGTCTGCAGGATGACGTCGCGCAGCGTGGTACCGATGGCGCGCGCTAGCGCGAGATCGGCGCGGCTCCAGGACGCGCCCGTCCCGCGCACGATTTCCGACCAGGCAGCAAACGAGCGGCGTGGCGAAAGCGTGAGCGGGTCGTTGTCGACCACGGGTTTGGCTGGATCGCCCGCCCAGATGATGGTGGCGGATTGTTCGCGCCGGAACCACATCAGGAAATCCTGCCCTGAAGAGGACAGTTCGATCGCCAGCACACCGCAAACGACCGGTGTCAGCGAGGCCAGCGGCGGATGCGCGCGTGCAACCGACGCACAGCTGAACAGCGACTGCCGCATTTCGCTCGCGACCCAGCGCGACAGCGCACGCAGTTCGGAGGTCGACGGCACCTCGCCCACGGTCAGCAACTCACCTTCGTGGAACAGTGCGGCGCCGCTTGCATCAAGCGGTTGCAGCAGGGTGCGCGGGTTGCGCACCAGGGCGAGGCGCCAGTCGCCTTCGGTCGAGGTGGCTTCGATCAGCCGTAGTTCAAGGCTGCGCACCAGCACGTCGACCTGGGTGCGCACATAGTTTTCGATCGCGGCGATCCGGGTCGATACCACTTCCGCCAGCAGATCGACCGCCGCACGCTGTGCGTAGCGGATATGCCTGGGCGAATAGTGATGACAGGCAATCAATCCCCACAGCTTGCCTTCGCGCACGAGCGACACCACGAGGGTGGCGGTCACTCCCATGTTCTGCAGATACTGGATGTGCAACGGCGACATGCTGCGCAGATGGCAGTTCGACATGTCGAGCTCCTCGCCGGTGTGCGGCACGCAACGCGGAAGCACGGCTGCCGGCTGATAGCCGGCATCGACGAGCACACGTACCCGGTTGCGCACATAAAGCTCGCGCGCGCGCTGCGGGATGTCGGTCGCAGGATAGCGATGGCCGAGCAGGGAATCGAGCTTTGCCTCGCGTGCTTCGGCGACGATCTCGCCGTGGCCCTCGTCGTCGAAGCGATACACCATTACGCGGTCGAAGTCGGTCAGGGCCCGCACCGACTGGACCACGGCATCCGACAGCGCGGCGATGCTGAGCGCTTCGCTGAAGCGCCGCACCGACGACGCGAGCAATGCCTGCGCTTCCTCGTCGATCGATTCGGTATCCGACTCGGCCGACTCCAGTTCGACGATCACCGTGTCCGACTGACCGAGATGCGCCATGCCTTCGAACACGGTGCCGGCAGTCGAATCCGTGCCACCGATATCGCAGTGAAAGGCGGTCAGTTCATCCGCAACGAGCGAGCCCGCCAGTTCGGCGACACGCCGGGCAAGCGAGCCGCCCAGCGCATCGAGCGTGCAGCCGAGCAGCTGATCGTGGGCCACGCCCAGCCAGTCGGCAACGTTGTCGCTCGCCTGGACGATGATGCCATCCGACCGGCGGACGACCAGCAGTACACCGTGCGGCTGGATCGATCCGGCCAGGTGGATGAGCTCGCGTTCGCAATTGGTGAGGTCAGCCTGACCGAAGGCCGGGCTGAATGTCGGGTCGTTCAACACTGATCTCCCGCCACCGCGGGCTGAGCGGTGTTCAGTGCACGCTGCCCGGGTGCGGCACACCCGGACCGCGCGGCTGCACCGCGCGAATGATGAAACCGATACTGTTCGAATCTCCGTTATGGATCAAGACCGCCGACAGTTCAATATCCGTGGACATGCCCTTCTCGTCCCACAGGCGCGCTCCCATGCGTTTCACGCCTGAGCGGCATACGCTGGCGAGAAGATTCGAGAACCCAGCGCCGTCGCGTTCCAGCCAATCGCCGAGGGAACGGCCCTGGACGCCCTTTTCAGCCGAAATCTTTACCAGTTCGGCGAACGCAGCGTTCATGCTCAGCAACATGCCCTGTTCGTTGGTGAACACGATGGCGTCCGGGGTGAGGCGCATCAGTTCCGGCAGCAACGGGTCATCGGGTGCGGTCAGCGGCGAACTGCCATCGGGCGTGGCACGCAGCAGCAGCAGGCTCTGTCCTTCGCCACGCAACGGCGATACCCATACATGGATGGCGCCACCGAGTCCCGAAAGGGTGACATGGGCTTCGCCCGGGCGACCCGACACGCGTACCGTGCCGAGCAGTTCTTCCAGCGCGCCGAGCGACGCCGGCGCGACGCCGTCGGTGGCCTGACGGCCCGGCATGTCCTGCACCGAGCAACCGAACATGCGCGCCGCGGCGCGATTGGCGTCGATCACGTGCAAGGTGTCGGCGTCGATGATCAGCACCGCATCGGTGGCGATCTGGAACAGCAGTCGATAGCGGGTTTCCGCCTGGCGCATGCGCCAGTAGTCGCGTTCCATCGACTGCTGCGCGTCGACCAGGCGTTGCTGCATGACCGAAACCGCGCGCAGGTCGCGTCCGGCAACCAGCAGCGGACCGGACTGGCCGAGCCGCACAGCCGTATACGCAACCGGAATGTCGGCGCCCGCAGCGGAAGGATGATTGATGTGACGTGTGCGCGACACGCCTGCAACATTGGCTTCGCGCAGCAATTCTTCGACCTTGCGACGGGTGTCGCGCGTCACCGTATCCACCAGCTGACGACCCAGCCACTCGCTTGCGGTTGCACTGACGGGTTCCGCACCGCCCAGCGCCACGCTGCGGATGAAACCCTTGTCGTCGAGCACGAGCGCGATATCGCTGGTGACCGACACCAGCATGTCGGCCAGTTCGGGGGCGACCTCCGAGAATGCGCTCAGATCGCCCGGGTCGTTCGGTAGCTTGTTCATAGTACAGAACCGGATGAACGCAGTCGCAAAGCACAGCGTGCGAACCTGCTTGAATTGCAAAACCCGGCGCCTACCGGGGAGCACTGCATGTCACATCGACGGGTTGCAGAAGTCTGCACAGAAACACCCGTACACTGCATCAGCGTTCTCCGCATGCGGCGCGCGCCATTGCGCAGCCAGCCCGGCGGCCTGATGTCATGTCCGACAAGACGGTGCCCCTTACTTCTTCACACCACATCCTCGCATGCTACGGTAACTCATCAAAAAATACATGTCAGCGTGTATGAACGATCGAAAACATCGATATTGAACCGGTCAATTTGCCACGAATGGAGCATTCAGATCGACCACTGCAAAGTTGAGTGCTGCCGCGAATGCCACCCACGCGAGGTAAGGCAACAGGAGACGGGCCGCCGTGCGCGATGACGCGCGAAGATGCAGCGCCAGCCAGGCCACCGACAACCAGAGCAGGCCGACTTCATAAAGCGCCCAGTCCGGCCGCCTGAAATGGAAAAACAGTGCGCTCCACAACACATTGAGCCCGCCATTGAGCGCAAACAGGCAAAGCATCCGGCGCCGCGCGCTGGCATGGGGTGCATGCACCCATCCCAGTACACCCGCCATCGCGGCAAGACCGAAAATCAGTGTCCAGGCAGGACCGAACAGCCAGGCAGGCGGCTGCCAGGCCGGCTTGCGCAAGGCTTCGTACCACGGACTCAGATCGGTTGCAGCCGCGCCCAGACCAGCCACCAGCAACGCCGCCACAGCGGCCGCAACCACCGGCGGCCAGCGCGGGGCGGCAATCGTGTTCACGGCGATACGATGCCGCACAAGTGAGCCAGATCCTTGAAGAAGATGCGCGCATGCGCCATCGGCTTCGCCTTGACCAGCTTCTTGTGCATGTAGGCTTGCCACGTCAGGTGCTGCACGTCCGGATCGCGACAGATGCTCACGAAACGTTCGCGCCGCTTGTCGCTGGCGTACCAGAAGCGCTGCATGATGCCGAGAATCATGAACACCCGGCCGTGCGCCTTCATGAAGCGCTTGCGAGCCGTTGCCAGCGCACGCGCATCACCTGTTTCGAGAAAGCTGTCGACCGCTTCGGCAGCCAGTCGGCCACCGGTCATGGCGTAATACAGCCCCTCGCCGGACGCTGGCGCGACCACACCCGCGGCATCGCCGGCGAGCACGACATCGCGGCCGTTGTCCCACTTGCTCAGCGGCTTCATCGGAATCGGAGCGCCTTCGCGGCGGATCGTTTCGGCTCCGGTCAGACCGGCCGCCTCGCGCAGCGCGGTGGTGCCCTGACGGATCGAAAAGCCCTTGGTCGCCGTGCCGGTGCCGATGCTGGTCGTGTCGCCGTGCGGAAAGACCCAGCCGTAGAAGTCGGGGGACAACTGGCCCTGGTAATACACGTCGCAGCGACTGCCGTCGAAGTCCTGCTTCGGCGACCGGACGATTTCGTGATACGCAAACACGCACGGCACCTCGTCGGCACCCGGCACGCACTGGCGCCCGACCGCCGACAACGCACCGTCGGCGCCGATGATCGCGCGGGCACGCACCCCCACCGTTCCGCCTTCTGCCTCATCGCTGCAGAAATGAACGATGGCCCGGCCGTCGTCATCGCGCTCGACCCGGTCGAAGGTGCCTGTGCGGCGATGCGCACCGGCCAGACTGGCGCGGCAACGAAGGTACTCGTCGAACTGCTCGCGATCGACCATGCCGACAAACCCGCCCTCGATCGGCATGTCGGCTTTGCGCCCTGACGGCGAAATCATCCGCGCCGATCGCGCCTTGGCGACCAGTTGCTCGTCGGGAATTGCAAACTCCTCGATCAGACGCGGCGGAATCGCCCCGCCGCAGGGCTTGATGCGCCCGGCACGATCCAGCAGCAGCACTGTGTGACCCAGTCGCGCGAGATCGGTCGCTGCGGTCGAACCTGCGGGACCACCGCCCACCACCACGACGTCAAAACTTTCCATGCTTGCCATGACTAAGCCTTCCCTTCGACACCGGACATGAATGGCGGATCTGCCACCAGAGGATCACGCGCCGCACGCAGCACCGGCGCACCGGCGATACGCAGCGCCATGACGGCAGACACGACGAACAGCACGCCTTCGCAGGCAAACACCAGTGCGTAGGCAAAACCCGGGGATTCGATGAAGGCGCGCGTGATGTCGATCGCCACCGTGCCGGCAAATCCGCCGAGGCCGAATGCGATCGCCTGCGCGGCCCCCCACAGACCCATGCGCACGCCTTCGCGACCGGCACCACCGGCGCCGGCCAGACTCATCATCGAAGCGATGGCGGCGACGGCGAAAGCGCCATTGGCCACACCGAGCGCGAAAACCGTTTCGCGCAGCGGCCAGTCGCCGCTCATGAAGCCGCCGGCAGCAAGACCGAACAGCGCCAGCGCCGACGCGATGCAGCCGCCCACCGTCCATACCTTCAGCGAGCCGATCTGCCGGCCACCGAACACGCTGCCCATCAGGGCGACCAGCAGCATGCCGGCGAACACGCCGCCGTGCTGCAACCCGGCCAACTGGGTGGACTCGCCCGGCGTGTAGCCGAACACCGTGCCGGCGAACGGCTCGAGTATCAGATCCTGCGCGCTGTAGGCGAGCATCGATACGAATACGAATAGTGTAAAAAGACGCGCTTGCGACTCACCCCAGACCTGGGCGAGCGCAGCGCGAAATGGGGTTCTTTGGGTGGAGCTTCCGGGGGTGCCGGACAGTTCAGGGTTTCGGGACGATGCAGCGGTCTGGTCGGGTGACGGCGCGTCGCGGGATGCTTCCGGATGGCCTTCGACACCAAGTACCGCCAGCAGCGCAACGATGAAGGCGATCAGTGAAGTGGCTGCGACGACCTGCACCAGTCGCAGCGTGGTGAAGGGATCGAGCAGTTTTCCGGTGATGCCGGCCGTCAGTGCGAAACCGAGGATCATCATCATCCACACCACGGTTGCGGCGGCGGCGCGGCGGGTCGGATCGACCCGCTTGGCGAGCAGCACCAGCAGCGACGTTCCGGCCGAGCCGACGCCGGCACCGATCAGCAGGAAGGCAAAAACCGCGAGCACGACGCCTGCCACCTGATCGGTCGCCATCCAGGCAGTGGCCACTGCGGCCAGCGTGCCGCCCGCAGCGAGCACCGCCATGCCGCCGATGATCCAGGGTGTGCGCCGCCCGCCGACGTCGGAACCGTGTCCCATGCGCGGACGCAGCATCTGCACCACGTAGTGCAGTGCGACCAGCACACCCGGCAGCATCGCCGGCAGGGCCAGTTCGACCACCATGACGCGGTTCAGCGTCGATGTGGTCAGCACCACAATGGCGCCGAGTGCGGTCTGGACCAGACCGAGACGAAAGATGCCGAGCCAGCCGAGTTGGGTCATGTCAGACCTCCGCCACCGCACGCAGCGCAAACGCGCTGACCAGCATGCCGGCAACGTACAGCGTGATGCCGGTTCCGTTGTACCAGGGGGCGAGTTCGCGCGGGCTGTCAAGCAGGCGCACCATGAGCATCACCTGTATTGCCAGCAGCAGACCGACCACCATCGCGTGGCCCATGGCACCCCAATGGGAAAGCAGGGCAACGACGAACATTTGTGGCACCACCATCACTGCACAGGCGACGCGTCCGGCGTTCACCACACCGAGCTTGACCGGCAGCGAACCGATACCCATGCGGGTATCTCCCTCGACCGACTTGAAATCGTTCAGCGTCATGATGCCGTGGGCGCCCGCGCTGTACAGACCGGCCAGCAGCAGGCTGCGCATGTCAGGCATCGCGCCGCCGGCCATCACGGCGGCACCAGTGACCCAGGCCAGCCCCTCGTAACAGATGGCACAAGCGGTATTGCCCCACCAGCCGTTCTGTTTCAGACGGAATGGCGGCGCGCTGTAGGCCCAGGCCAGCAGCAGGCCGATCACTGCAGCGCCGAAACCCCATAAACCCAGCGTCGCGGCGACCATCAGGGACAGCACGGTCCAGCCGATGGCGATGTAGAGCCCCCAGTAGCCGGGCATGCGACCGGACGGTATCGGGCGGTTGGGTTCGTTGATGGCGTCGACGTGGCGGTCAAACCAGTCGTTGACCGCCTGGCTGGTGGCGCAGACCAGCGGCCCGGCCAGCAGGATTCCGATCACGACCACCTGCCAGCGCTCGGAAGCGGGCAATCCAGAGGCAACGACACCGCAACCGAAAGCCCACATCGGCGGAAACCAGGTGATGGGCTTGAGGAATTCGGCGACGACGGAAAGGGATGGGCGACTCATGCAGTAACAGTAGGCTCGACGCCCCAATGCGTCAAGTCAAACTTACACTACAGTGTCAGCCTAGATTGACTTACGGTTTGGCGACATCGAATTGCGCACCCCATTCACCGCGCGCACGTCACGCTACGCCCTGCGCCACCAAGTCAGGGCGGGCCGTCCCGACCGCGTTGTGCGCCTTGTTCGCGGCCAGCCCGAGGGCAGCGCGACGCACGAATCAAGCGGGAACAGGCCCTAGTCTTCCGTTTCGATGTCTTCGTGCTCGGCGTTGAGGTCGCCGATGCTGTAGCGGCGCAGTTTCACGTACAGGCTTTGCCGACTCAGGCCGAGCATCTCGGCCGCCGAAGCACGGTTGTCGTGCGTCAGTTCGAGCGCCGCCTCGATGCACAGTTTCTCGATCAGGTCTGTCGATTCGCGCACCAGCTCCTTGAGCGACACACGGCCGACCAGCCCGGTCAGCTGTTCGACCGACCTGGGCAGTTCGCGACCCAGTCGCGGATCGGCCTCGATCCGCCGGCTGATGCCACGCACCGTGAAGCCGAGACAAGGCGTTTCTCCGTGAGGGACCGACACCGCAGAGATCTCGACTTCCACATCCGAACCGTGCTCACCGCGAACCAGGGTGGAAAAAAGCCTGACCGAGCCGTGCTGACGCAGGTTGACCATCAACACCTTGAAGTCCACGCCGGGGCGACCCAGCCAGCGTTCGAGCGGCTCGCCACGCGCCTGCTCGACCGAAGCCAGCTGGGACAGATCGAGAAAGGCGTGGTTGGCGGTCAGGATGCGGCCCGATTCATCCGTCAGCACAAAGCCGTCCGGCACGTGCTCCATCACATCCAGCAGCGCCTGATGAAGGCCCGATGTCGTGTGTTCGACGGCACGATGCGACAGGCGCACGAGGAAAAGTGCTGCGTTGTCCTGCCTGACCAGCGATGCGGCAACCTGCAGCTCGCGCCCGTCGTCCGCGAGTCGCACGCGAACATCGTCAGCGCGACCGGCCGCCCGGACACTGGCCAGAAGATCCTGTACGGACTGCATGCCTGCTTCGTCGAAACCTTCCGGGAAGGTGCGACCGACAAGCGCCTTCGGAGATGGGCCGAGCAGCCTGAGCGCCGCCGGATTGGCTTCCATGACGCGCTGACTGCCGGCCTCGACGATGAGCACCGCTTCCGATGTCATCTGGAACAGCAGGCGATAGCGGGTTTCCAGTTGCCGCAGCTTGGCGTAGTCACGCTCGATCGACTGTTGCGCATCGACCAGCCGCTGCTGCAGCGACGACAGAGAACGCAGATCGCGGCCGAAAGCGACAACCCGGCCTTCGTGTCCGACCTTGATGGCCGAATAAAGCACCGGCATGTCGATACCGCCGGACACCGGATGATTCACATGCCGCCACTTCTGGGCTGCCTCGGCCGAAGCATCGATCAGCAGCGCCTCGACCTTGGCGCGACTTTCGACCGTCACGATATCGGTCCAGCGCCGGCCGACCCAGCCCTCGTACCCATCGGGCACCAGTTCGTCGTTGCCGAAGGCTACATCGCGGATGATGCCCTGCTTGTCCACCACAAGCGCCAGATCCGACGCCGCGGCGATGAGTCTTGCTGTGGAGTTGGCATCGACGCCTCCGAAAGAAAGAAGGGGCGACTCGAACGGCTTCACTTTGGCAGCCCCCCACTTCCCGTCGATTCTGGAAAACTCACTGCGCTCCTGCTCCGATCCCAATCGTTCACCTCGTCAAACCAGTTCAGCCCTGCGTACATCGCAGCGGCACCATGGCGTCAGCGCGCCGCACAGCGTCTTTTGCGTCACTTGCGGTCGCGTCCGCACCCACAAGCTCCACCCACTCCGGATGTTCGACAAAGATGGGGCCGCCCACCATCACGATCAGGTCGCGATTGCGAGACGCCTGACGCACCGCCTCGATCAGCCGCTTCAACGGTTCGATGCGCGCTTCGCTGCCGACCGAGAACCCCAGCACATCGAACCACTCGTTCTGCGCCGCCAGCACCAGATCCAGGCTGCGGCCGGATGCTTCGGCACAGACTTCCCAGCCGCTGTTGCGGAAAAACTCGCCGACCATCAACAGGCCCAGCGTGTGCTGGTCACCCGGTGCAGCCGACAGTAACACCCTGCGGCCATTCGGCGCGAACGGAGCGTCCGAGCGAAAGCTCGGCCCCAGCTCGTGCACCACCTGCTGGATCCGCCACAGACCGAGCGTGACCTGCGTGAAATCACACAGATCCGCTTCCCACAATTCCCCGAGTCGCCGTGCGGCCGGCGCGAGCAACTCAAGGAAAATCGTTTCGGGTGAGGCGCCGCGCGCGCGTACCGCTTCTACCCACGTGCGCGCGACGCGCGCGTCCTGCGCGAGAACGAGATTCGCGAACTCGACCACTTCCGGTGATGACGGCGCCCGCATTTCACAGGTGACCTGCGGTGCCGACGGATCGGCGCCGCCGTGCGCGAGCATGAGGCGCGGAATGATTTCCGCTTCGATGGTACGGGCAAGATCACCCATCCAGTCGTCCGCCGGGAAAACCAGATCCCCGCCGTTGTGATTGCCTGATTGCGGATGGCTTCGCTGAAGCGCATCCGTGTCGGACCAGTACTCTCCCGTCGTGCGCGCCTTGCCGGCGTCTTCCTGCGCTCTTCCGGCCATCTCTCGTCCTTTGGTGTTTGTGTGTGCCGGCTCCGACTCAGGCATCCCGCGGCACCGCTGGGAAGCAAGGAACGGCCGTGCTTTTTATGACTACATACAGCGCTTACCCCAGCGCGCAGCCCATAAAGGCACCAATCACAAGAGCAACCAGCTTATAGAGATAGTTCGCGGCAAGGGCAACTGTCAAGTTCACTTGTCAGTATCGAAAGCCATCAACGCTTTGCGGCGACCATCCATCTCGCGTTATGACAACTTAGCTGCAGGGCTCTTCGCGTGTCAACCATGATGTACGTCAATTTATATTGACACTCCGTCTCCAGACGTCTAGATTTTCGTCAAAGAAGAAAGATCAAGGAGACGTCACCGATGCACCCGCAGCAGGCCAGACCGCAGCCTCCGCTTTACACGGCAGAAGAACGCCGCCGCCGCGATGCATCGCCCTGGACCATGCTCCAGGGCGTGCTGGCGCCCGTGCAGTTCATCGCCTTCCTGATCAGCCTGGTGCTGGTGCTGCGCTTCCTGACGACCGGCGAGGGGCTGCAGGCCGCCACGGTTTCCGTGGTGATCAAGACGGTGCTGCTCTACACAATCATGGTCACCGGATCGATCTGGGAAAAAGAAGTGTTCGGCGTCTGGCTGTTCGCCCGTCCTTTTTTCTGGGAAGACGTATTCAGCTTCGCCGTCCTTGCACTGCATACCTGGTACCTGATCGCGCTGGCGACAGACAGCCTTGGCGCGAACAGCCTGATGTGGCTCGCCCTCGCCGCCTATTTCACTTACGTCATCAACGCCGGCCAGTTCATCCTGAAACTGCGCGCTGCCCGTTTGCAGCAGTCCGCCGCCACGGCCTTCGGCGATGACCAGCTGGTGCCGTGCAAATGAGCAACCTCCAGGATATTCCGGTCGTACTCAGCCAGCGGACCGGCAGCGACCTGCCGGTGCTGCGCGAACGCGGTCAGCGCGAGGTGTTCTGCGGGCTGACCGGCATCGTGTGGCTGCACCGCAAGTTGCAGGACGCCTTTTTCCTCGTCGTCGGTTCGCGCACCTGTGCGCATCTGGTGCAATCGGCCGCCGGCGTGATGATTTTCGCCGAACCCCGCTTCGGCACAGCCATCCTGACCGACCGGGACCTCGCCGGCATCGCCGACGCGAACGACGAACTCGACCGGGTGTGCATTTCGCTGCTGGAACGCCGGCCGGAAATCAAGGCGCTGTTCCTGGTCGGCTCCTGCCCGTCGGAAGTCATCAAGCTTGATCTGGCCCGCGCAGCGGAACGCCTGAACGAGCGGCTGCTGCCGCGGGTGCGCGTTCTCAGCTACTCAGGTTCCGGCATCGAAACCACCTTCACGCAGGGCGAAGACAACGCGCTCAAGGCCTTCGTGCCGATCATGCCGCAGACCGATGCCCGCCAGTTGCTGGTCGTCGGTTGCCTGCCGGACGTGGTGGAAGACCAGTTCCGCCGGCAGTTCGAACAGCTGGGCATCGGTCCGGTGAATTTCTTCCCGGGCCGGCGCGCCGAGGATGTGCCGTCGATCGGCCTGAACACGCAGTTGCTGCTGGCCCAGCCTTTCAATGGCGAAACGGTACGCGCGCTCACTGCGCGCGGCGCCAACGTGCTGGCTGCACCCTACCCGTTCGGCGTCGAAGGCACGACGGCATGGCTGCGCGCCGCCGCCCGCGCCTGGCAGACGCCCGACGCACAGTTCGATGCCGTCACTGCACCGCTGATCAAACGCGCCCGTGCAGCGCTCGAACGCTACCGCACCCAGCTGGCCGGCAAGCGCCTGTTCATGCTGCCGGATTCACAACTCGAAATTCCGCTCGCGCGCTTCCTGAATCGCGAAATGGGCATGGCACTGGTCGAGGTCGGCACGCCTTATCTCGACCGCCAGATGGTCAGCGAGGAACTGGCCCTGCTGCCGCCGGACGTCGTGCTCAGCGAAGGCCAGCACCTGGAACGCCAGCTCGACCGTGTGCGCGCCGCCCGCCCCGACCTGACGGTGTGCGGCCTGGGCCTCGCCAATCCGCTGGAAGCCGAAGGCCTGGCGACGAAATGGTCGATCGAACTGGTTTTCTCGCCGATTCACGGCTACGACCAGGCCGCCGATCTTGCCGAACTGTTTGTACGCCCGCTCGCTCGCCGCGAACGGCTGGCGGTCTGAGGAGCAACCGATGCAACTGACCTTGTGGACCTACGAAGGACCGCCTCACGTGGGCGCCATGCGGATTGCCACCTCGATGCGCGACGTGCATTACGTGCTGCACGCCCCGCAGGGCGACACTTACGCCGACCTGCTGTTCACGATGATCGAGCGTCAGGACCGCCGCCCGCCGGTGACCTACACCACTTTCCAGGCACGTGACCTGGGCGGCAGTACCGCCGATCTGGTCAAGACCGCCGTGGCCGAAGCGTACGAACGCTTCAAGCCGAAGGCGCTGCTGGTCGGCGAGTCCTGCACCGCCGAACTGATCCAGGATCAGTCCGGCTCGCTGGCCTGCGGCATGAACCTGCCGATCCCGGTCATCCCGCTCGAACTGCCTTCCTACTCGAAGAAGGAGAACTGGGGCGCAGCCGAAACCTTCTATCACGTGGTGCGCGCGCTGCTCGCCGATCAGGTGCCGCCGCCGGGTACGCCGCGTCCGGCAGGCGCCGAAGGTCGCCGCCCGCGCGCCAACCTGCTCGGCCCGACGGTGCTCGGCTTCCGCTGCCGCGACGACGTGCAGGAAATCCGCCGGCTGCTCGACCTGCTGGGCATAGACGTCAATGTGATCGCGCCGCTCGGTGCATCGCCGGACGATATCCGCCGCCTGCCCGAGGCAGACTTCAACATCGACCTCTACCCCGAAGTGTCGCGCACCACGGCTTCGTGGCTGCAGCGCAACTTCGGCATGCCGGCCACCCGCGTCATTCCGATGGGTGTCGGCGCCACGCGCGACTTCATCGCCGAAGTCGCACAGCTGGCAGGCATCGATGCGTCGGCCTTGCTGGCTTCCGAACAGCCGGGCGTTGCGGGCTTTTCGTCCTCGCTGTCGCGCATGCCCTGGTATGCACGCTCGGTCGATTCGACCTACCTCACCGGCAAGCGCGTGTTCATCTTCGGTGACGCGACACACGCCATCGCCGCCGCACGCATCGCCAAGGAAGAAATGGGTTTCACCGTCGTCGGCCTGGGCACCTACAGCCGCGAATTCGCGCGCGACGTGCGCGATGCCGCGAAGCTCTACGATGTCGAAGCGCTGATCAGCGACGACTACCTGGAAGTGGAACAAGCCATCGGTGCCGCAGCGCCGGAGCTGGTGCTCGGCACCCAGATGGAACGTCACATCGCAAAACGCCTCGGCGTGGCGTGCGCGGTGATTTCGATCCCGATCCATGTGCAGGACGTGCCGGCGCGCTACAGCCCGGTGTACGGTTTCGAAGGCGCCAACGTCATTTTCGATACCTGGGTCCATCCGCTGGTGATGGGTCTTGAAGAGCATCTGCTGCAGATGTTCCGCGATGACTTCGAATTCCACGATGACGCAGCGGCGTCCCATCTGCCGGCTGTCGCGCGCGATGCACGGCCCGCTGCAGCACCCGTCGCCGCCGCCGAACCGGTGGCGACCGCCGTCGCGACACCCGAACCCGTCATTGCCGCAGGCGAGCCGACCTGGAGCGAAGACGGCGAGCGCGAACTGAAGAAGATTCCGTTCTTCGTGCGAGGCAAGGCAAAGCGCAATACCGAAGCCTTTGCACGCGAACACGGGCTGGCAACGATCACGGTGGAGACGCTCTACGATGCCAAAGCTCACTATGGACGCTGAATCCGTGTCCGCCGAATCCGTGCTCGCCGCACGTCACGACAGGGTGATCGAAGCATGACCTCCATCGGACTTCCGTCGATGCTGAGAAAGCGTGCCGTCGATACGAGCGCGGCTTCGGCGGTCACCCATCAGCCCATCAGCATCGTGATCGTCACGATGGACACCCACCTTGCGAGCGCGGTCGAACGTGCCCGGCCGCGTCTGTCGCGCGAATTCCCGGGTCTGACCGTGAGCCTGCACGCCGCGTCGGAGTATGCCGGCAACGAATCGGCGATCGCCCGCGTCAGGGCAGACATCGCCAGCGCAGACATCATCGTCTGCGGCATGCTGTTCCTGGAAGACCACTTCCTGCCCATCCTCGACGACCTGCGTGCACGTCGCGACAACTGCGATGCCATGATCTGCATGGCATCGGCCAGCGAAGTCGTGAAGCTGACCCGCCTCGGCCAGTTCGACATGGACAAGCCGGCCAGCGGCCCGATGGCGCTGCTCAAGCGCCTGCGTGGCAACAAGAGCAAGACCGCCACCGGCGGTGCGGCCCAGATGAAGACGCTGCGCCGCATACCGCAGATGCTGCGCTTCATTCCCGGCACCGCACAGGATGTGCGCGCCTACTTCGTGACGCTTCAGTACTGGCTCGGCGGCTCGGACGAGAACGTGCTGAACCTGTTGCGCCACGTCGTCGACCGCGGTGCCGATGGCCCGCGCAAGGAACTGCGCGGCAAGATCAAGGTGCAGCCGCCGATCGAGTACCCGGAAGTCGGTGTGTACCACCCGCGCATGCCGGGTCGCTTTGCCTACGAAGCGTCCGCGCTGCCAGACCCGATCGGTCGCGACCTGCGCGGCACGGTCGGCGTGCTCGTGCTGCGCTCCTACCTGCTGTCGGGCAATGCCGGTCACTACGACGGCGTGATCGCCGCGCTCGAGGCGCGTGGCCTGCGCGTCGTACCGGCCTTCGCCGCCGGACTCGACTCGCGCCCGGCCATCGATCAGTTCTTCCTGAAGGACGGCCACAGCATCGTCGACGCGGTCGTGTCGCTGACCGGCTTTTCGCTGGTCGGCGGTCCCGCCTACAACGATGCCAAGGCGGCCGAGGAAATCCTGGCGCAGCTCGATGTGCCATACGTCGCGGCGCACCCGGTCGAATTCCAGACACTCGATCAGTGGGGCGAGTCGGATCGCGGCCTGCTGCCGGTCGAAAGCACCATCATGGTCGCCATCCCGGAACTCGACGGCGCGACCAGCCCGATGGTGTTCGGCGGCCGCCCGGGTGCGCCCGGCGTCACCTGCACCGGATGCCATCACGCCTGCACCTTCACCGCGGCGGACAACAAGCAGGACATGCACAGCTGCCCCGAGCGCGCGCAGACACTGGCCGCGCGGGTCGACAAGCTGGTGGCGCTCAAGCGCAGCGAACGCGCCCACCGCAAGGTCGCCATCGTCATTTTCAACTTCCCGCCGAATGCGGGCAGTGTCGGCACCGCCGCCTATCTGTCGGTGTTCGAGTCGATGTTCCACACCCTGACGGCGATGAAGCAGCAGGGCTACCAGGTCGACCTGCCCGAGAGCATCGATGCGCTGCGTGATGGCGTGCTGTTCGGCAACGCATCGAAGTACGGTGCAGACGCCAACGTGCATGCGCTCATCAGCGCAGAAGACCACGTGCGGCGCGAACCGTGGCTGAAGGAAATCGAGGCGCAGTGGGGCCCCGCGCCCGGCAAGCAGCTGAGCAACGGCAGTTCCATCCTGGTGCTCGGCAAGCAGTTCGGCAACATCCTGATCGCGGTGCAGCCGGCTTTCGGTTACGAAGGTGACCCGATGCGGCTGCTGTTCGAAAAGGGGCTGTCACCGACGCACGCCTTCTCCGCCTTCTACCGCTACCTGCGCGAAGACTACAAGGCGCACGCCGTGCTGCACTTCGGCACCCACGGCGCACTCGAATTCATGCCGGGCAAGCAGAGCGGCATGGGCGGCAACTGCTGGCCGGATCGCCTGATCGGCGACATGCCGAACGTCTACCTTTACGCCTCCAACAACCCGTCGGAAGGCGCGATCGCCAAGCGCCGCTGCGGCGCCACGCTGATCAGCTACCTCACACCGCCGATTGCGCAGGCCGGTCTGTACAAGGACCTGAACGAACTGAAGACGTCCATCGAGCGCTGGCGCACGATGGAACCGGCATCGCCGGAGCGCGCCGACCTCGCGGTCGTGCTGCAGGCGCAGGCCGCCGCACTTGACCTCACCGCCGCCGAGCCGCTGTGGGACATTTCGCCGGCCGGCGATACCGACGCCCGCGTGATGAAGCTGGCCGAGCAGATGCTCGAGCTGGAATACACGCTCATCCCGCACGGCCTTCACGTGGCCGGGCGCGCACCGTCGGAAGCGGAACGCGTCGACATGCTGCTGTCGATGGCCGATGCCTCGCACGGACAGCAGCTGGAACGCACTGCGATCGAGGCACTGGTGGCCGGCCTGAGCATCGACCGGGTACTCAAGCTGTCCGGGCTGCCGCGCGACGACAGCACGGTCGAACTGTTCAACGAACTGGTCGACATCAACGGCAAGCTGGCCGAAGACACCGAAGTGGCCGCGATGCTGCAGGCGCTCGACGGGCGCTACATCCGCCCGGCACCGGGCGGCGACATCCTGCGCACGCCGGCGGTGCTGCCGACCGGCCGCAACATTCACGGCTTCGACCCGTTCCGCATTCCGAGTGCGTTTGCGGTGAAGGACGGTGCTGCGCAGGCACAGCGCCTGCTCGACCGCTACACCGAAGACGGTTTCCCGCTGCCGGAATCGATCGCCATGGTCATGTGGGGCAGCGACAACCTGAAGAACGAAGGTGCGCCGATCGCCCAGGCGCTCGCCCTGATGGGTGCGCTGCCGCGTTTCGACAGCTACGGCCGCATCGCCGGTGCCACGCTGATCCCGCTGGAAGATCTGGGCCGCCCGCGCGTCGATGTGGTGATCACGCTGTCCGGCATCTTCCGCGACCTGATGCCGCTGCAGATCAAGCTGCTGGCCGAAGCGGCATGGCTCGCCGCCGCCGCCGACGAACCGCTGGAGATGAACTGGATCCGCCGTCACGCGCTGGCGTATCAGCAGGAACACGGCTGCACGCTGGAGATCGCCGCACTGCGCGTCTATGGCAATGCGGAAGGCGCCTACGGCTCGAACGTGAACAACCTGGTGGAAAGCAGCCGCTGGTCGGACGAAGACGAGATCGCCGAAACCTACACCCGCCGCAAGGGCTTCGCCTATGGCCGCACCGGCCGCGCGTCGCAGCAGACCGCATTGCTGCAGAGCGCGCTCGCCAATGTGCAGCTGACCTACCAGAACCTCGACTCGGTCGAACTTGGCGTCACCACGGTCGACAATTACTTCGACACGCTGGGCGGCATCACGCAGGCGGTCAAGGTGGCGCGCAACGGCCATACGCCGCCGGTCTACATCGGCGACCAGACCAAGGGCGACGGCGCCGTGCGCTCGCTGCAGGAGCAGGTGGCGCTGGAAACACGCACCCGCATGCTCAACCCGAAGTGGTACGAGGGCATGCTCGCGCACGGCTACGAAGGCGTGCGCCAGATCGAAACCCACATCACCAACACGATGGGCTGGTCGGCCACGACGGGTCAGGTTGCCCCGTGGGTCTATCAGCAACTGACACAGACCTTCGTGCTCGACGACGGCATGCGCAACCGGCTCGCCAGCCTGAATCCGACCGCCGCCGCCAAACTCGCAAACCGCCTGATCGAAGCGCACGACCGCGATTACTGGCAACCCGACGCGGCCATGCTGGCCAAACTGCGGGCCGCTGGCGAAGAACTGGAAGACCGTCTGGAGGGCGTATTCCAGCCCGTCAGCGCATGAAAACCCCTACCCCCCCGTCCGCCCGTGCGGACACACCCGAGGTCTCAGAGTGAACACAGTCACCACCACCCACGTCCCGCTGTCGGCGCTGAAAACGCGCAACCCGGGCTCGTCGCGCAATGACGGAGAGGGCAGCGTGCAGGTCCACCTCGACCCTTCGCTGAAGCTCGGTACCGCAAAGGTTTTCGCGGTGTATGGCAAGGGCGGCATCGGCAAGAGCACGACGTCGTCCAATCTGTCGGTCGCCTTTTCCAAACTCGGCAAGCGCGTGCTGCAAATCGGCTGCGACCCGAAGCACGACTCGACCTTCACATTGACCAAGTGCCTTGTCCCGACGGTGATCGACATTCTCGAAACAGTCGATTTCCATTCGGAAGAACTGCGCACCGAGGACTTCGTTTTCCCCGGCTACAACGGCGTGATGTGCGTCGAGGCAGGTGGCCCGCCGGCGGGCACCGGCTGCGGCGGTTACGTGGTCGGCCAGACGGTCAAGCTGCTGAAGGAACATCACCTGCTCGAAGACACCGATGTGGTCATCTTCGACGTGCTGGGCGACGTGGTATGCGGCGGTTTCGCCGCCCCGCTGCAGCATGCCGATCGCGCACTCATCGTCACCGCGAACGACTTCGACTCCATCTTCGCGATGAACCGCATCGTCGCCGCCATCCAGGCCAAATCGAAGAACTACAAGGTGCGTCTCGGCGGCGTGATCGCGAACCGCAGTGCGGCCACCGACCAGATCGACCGCTTCAACGAACGGGTCGGCCTGAAAACCATGGCGCAGTTCCGCGACCTGGACGTGATCCGCCGCAGTCGCCTGAAGAAATCGACGCTGTTCGAAATGGACGACAGCCCGGAAGTGCTCGAAGTGCAGCAGGAGTACATGCGGCTGGCTGCTTCGCTGTGGGCCGGCACCGATCCGCTGATCGCCGAGCCGATGAAGGACCGCGACATTTTCGATCTGCTCGGTTTTGACTGAGTTCTCGAACGGGACCGATGACACCATGAACAGCTCTTACATAGATCGCCGCGGCCAGATCCAGACCTACTTCGACCGCACCGCGGTCGACGCCTGGAAGCGCCTGACCTCCGACGCACCGGTGGGCCGCGTGCGCGCCACGGTGCGCGCCGGGCGCGACCGCATGCGCGCAACGCTGCTCGACTGGCTGCCGCAGGACCTGCGTGGCCGCAAGGTGCTGGACGCCGGTTGCGGCACCGGTGCGCTGGCGGTCGAGGCGGCACGGCGCGGCGCACACGTGGTGGCCATCGACCTGTCGCCCACGCTGGTGCAGCTGGCGCGCGAACGCATGCCGGAAGACCTGAACGGCGGCGAGATCGACTTCCGTTCGGGCGACATGCTGGATCCCGCGCTGGGCTGGTTCGACCACGTGGTCGCCATGGATTCGCTGATCCACTACCGGGCCGACGACGCCGTGCGCGTGCTGTCGGGGCTTGCCGCGCGTACCGAACATTCGATCCAGTTCACCTTCCCGCCGAGCACGCATGCGCTCGAAGCGATGCGCTTCATCGGCAAGTTCTTCCCGCGCGGAGATCGCGCGCCGTCGATCGAACCGGTACGCGAAACCCTGCTGCACCGGCTGATCGACGAAGAGCCTGCACTCGACTGCATGGCCATCGGTCGTTCCCGGCATGTGTCGAGCGGCTTCTACAAGTCGAAGGCACTGGAGCTGTGCCGCAGATGAAAACGCTGTCCGCCCGCTCGCTCAACGACCGCGCTGCAAAGCTGTGGACGGGCGTGGGCACGCGCTTCCTGCCGTTCGCCGATGTCGCGACGGCGGAGTTGCCGCTCGGGCGTCTGCTGCGTCTGTCGCTGTTCCAGGTGTCGGTCGGCATGGCGACGGTGCTGCTGATCGGCACATTGAACCGCGTGATGATCGTCGAGATGGGCATGGCCGCCTGGCTGGTTGCGCTGATGGTGGCGCTGCCGCTGCTGTTCGCGCCCTTCCGTGCGCTGATCGGCTACCGCTCGGACACGCACCGTTCGGTGCTGGGCTGGAAGCGCGTGCCCTATATCTGGATGGGATCGCTGATCCAGTTCGGCGGCCTGGCCATCATGCCGTTCTCGCTCATCCTGCTGTCCGGCGACACCCAGGGTCCGGCGTGGATCGGACAGGCGGGCGCCGCACTGGCCTTCCTGATGGTCGGTGCCGGCATGCAGACCGCGCAGACCGCCGGCCTCGCGCTGGCCACCGACCTCGCTGCGCCGGCGAACCGGCCGCGGGTGGTCGCGATGATGTACCTGATGCTGCTGGTCGGCATGGTGGTCAGCGGCATCGTGTTCGGCCTGTTGCTGGCCGACTTCACGCAGCTGAAACTGATCCAGGTGGTTCAGGGCTCGGCCATGCTCACGATGGTGCTGAACGTCATCGCGCTGTGGAAGCAGGAACCGCGCGGCATGCGCACGCAGGCGCAGCAGGCGCCGCGGCTGCCGTTCCGCGACGTCTGGCGCAGCTTTTCGCAGCACGCCCGCGCCACCCGTTACCTGTGTGCGGTCGGTCTGGGCAGCGCGGCCTTCAGCATGCAGGACATCATTCTCGAACCCTACGGCGGCGAAATCCTCGGCATGGGCGTCGGCGCCACCACGTCGCTGACCGCCATGATGGCGCTCGGCGCGATCGCCGCCTTCGCACTGGCCGCACGCGTGCTGGCGCGCGGCTTCGACCCCTACCGGCTGGCGGCACTTGGCGCGCTGACCGGCATCATCGCCTTTTCGGCCGTCGTGTTCGCCGAACCGCTGCATTCGGTGCCGCTGTTCCGCGTCGGCGTGGCGCTGATCGGCTTCGGCGGCGGGCTGTTCTCGGTCGGTACGCTGACGGCCGCGATGGGACTGGAAAGCGGCGGCCTCAACGGCCTCGCACTTGGCGCCTGGGGTGCGGTACATGCCACCAGCACCGGTCTGGCGATTGCACTGGGCGGCGCACTGCGCGACGTCGTGTCGGGACTGGCCACGTCGGGCGCGCTCGGTTCGGCGCTGAGCAGTCCGGCGATCGGCTACAGCTTCGTTTACCACTGCGAGATTTACATGTTGTTCGCAAGCCTGATCGCGATCGGCCCTCTGGTCCGCTCTGCGCATCATTCATCCACACCACGCAGCACGAAGTTCGGACTGGCCGAGTTTCCCGGCTAATCGTCATTCCAAGAGGGAGATCAAAATGGGTACTGGTGCCATCACTGCATACATCGACGTCGCGCAGATCACGCTCTACATGTTCTGGGCCTTTTTCGCCGGCCTGATTTACTACCTGCACCAGGAGAGCAAGCGGGAAGGCTACCCGCTGGAATCCGATCGTTCGGGCAGCATCAAGGTCCAGGGCTTCCCGGCGATTCCGGATCCGAAGACCTACAAGCTGCAGGATGGCCGTACCGTCACCGCCCCGAACTTCGCTGTGTCACCGCAGACGCTGAAGGCGGTTCCGAGTGCCAGGTTCCCGGGTGCGCCGCTGAATCCGACCGGCAATCCGATGCTCGATGGCGTCGGGCCGGGTGCCTATGCAGACCGGGCCGACATTCCGGACGTGACCTATGACGGTCGCCTGCGCATCGTACCGCTGCGTGCCGACACCGCCTACGGCGTCGCGCATCAGGACACCGATCCGCGCGGCCTCCCGGTGGTCGGTGCCGACGGCAAGGTGGGCGGCGTGGTGCGCGACCTGTGGGTCGACCGCTCGGAAGCGATGTTCCGCTACCTCGAACTTGACGTGCCGGTCGGAGGAGGTACGCGCCGCGTGATGCTGCCGATGAACTTCAGCCGCATCGGCGCCCGCCAGGTCAAGGTGGCGTCCATCCTGGGCCACCAGTTCTCCAGCGTGCCCAGTCTTGCATCGGCGGATCAGATCACCTTCCTCGAGGAAGAAAAGGTCATGGCGTACTACGGCGGCGGCACGCTTTACGCCGAAGCCAGCCGCAAGGAGCCCTGGCTGTGAGCACGCTCAAGGCCGTGCCCAACACCGGGCACGAACACGAGTTCGAACCTCAGCTCGGGCTGCCGGAACGGCTTCCGCAGGATGAACGCGTGCTGTGGCAGGGCGCACCTGACTGGAAGCGCATGGCGCGCGAGCGCTTCCATCTGCCGGCGCTCACCGGCTACTTCACCGCCATCCTGATCCTGCGCGCCGGCTTCATCCTGTCCGGTGAAGGCAGCATCGGCGATGCCGCCATGGCCGTCGTCATGCTGCTGCCGCTGGTGGTGTTCGCGCTCGGTTCGCTGGCCCTGCTGGCCTGGCTGTCGGCGCGCACCACGGTCTATACGATCACCGACAAGCGCGTCGTGATGCGCGTGGGCATCGTTCTCAGCCTCACGTTCAACCTGCCGCTGCGACGCATCGAATCGGCCGGCCTCAAGCTGCACAAGGACGGTCACGGCAACATCCCGCTGACGCTGGGCGGCAGCGAACGCATCGCGGTGCTGCACCTGTGGCCGCATGCCCGCCCGTGGCGCGTGACGAAGCCGGAACCCATGCTGTGCTGCATACCGGACGCCGCCCATGTGGCGCAGGTTCTGCAAACGGCATGGATGGCCGCTGCCGGCGAAGTTGCAGCCTCAGCGGTATTGGCCGCGTCGCCAGTACAAGCCGCGAGCAGCGAAGCGACGCAGCCTGCTCGCAGCCTGAGCGGCAACACCCCGCAACTCGCGATCGACTGAGGTCAGGACCATGGAAGCTCACGTTGTCTCGCATCACCCGCTGTCACGCGGCCCGCTCATTGCCATCGGCGCCATGCTGCTGGTCGTGCTGCTGGCAGTCACCACGGTCAGGCTGTCGGGCATGAACATCAGCGTACCCGATGCCGCCGCCGTGGCAACACGCGATCTGCGCTTCGAGGACAGACCCGACGGCAGCATCGCCGTCATCGATGCCCGAAGCGGCATTGAGCTCGAATCGATCGTCGGTGAGCAGGGCTTCATCCGCGGCACGCTGCGCGGGCTCGCACGCGAGCGCAAGCGTCAGGGCATCGGTGCAGAGGTGGCCTTCCAGCTGGTCGGGCGAGCCGATGGCCGACTGACCCTGATCGATCCCGCCACCAGCCGCCGCGTCGACCTCGATTCGTTCGGTCCGACCAATGCCGGCGCTTTCGTCAAGCTGCTCGACGTTGCCCGGTCGCCCGAAATGCACGCCTCAGGAGCACCGCAATGACTACCGCCACCCACACCGCAGCCGCGGCTGCCGTATCCGAGGAATCGACCGCCAAGGCGCGCGTGAGCACGATGCTCAGCCCGCGCTTCTACACGACGGACTTCGCGGCAATGGAACGCATCGACGTCAGCCCGGTTCGCGCGGAATGGGACGTGATGATGGCCGAGTACGAAGGCGACAACAATCACGATCACTTCCAGCGAACGGAAGACTTCGGAGAGCAGATCAGGCAGCTGCCGCCGGAGCTGCACCAGGAGTTCATGGATTTCCTGATCAGCTCGATCACGTCGGAGTTCTCCGGCTGCGTGCTGTACAACGAAATCAAGAAGAACATCGAAAATCCGGACATCAAGGAATTGATGTCGTACATGGCGCGCGATGAGGCCCGGCATGCCAACTTCCTGAACATGTCGCTGAAGGATTACGGTCTGGGTGTCGATCTGGGTGGCCTGAAGCGCACGAAGAAGTACACCTACTTCAAGCCGAAATACATCTTCTACGCGACCTATCTGTCGGAGAAGATCGGCTATGCCCGTTACATCACGATCTACCGCCAGCTGGAACGTCACCCGGAGTTGCGCTTCCACCCGATCTTCCGGTGGTTCGAGCGCTGGTGCAACGACGAATTCCGCCACGGCGAATCGTTTGCGCTGATCATGCGCGCCAATCCGCACCTGCTGCGCGGCGGCAATCTGCTATGGGTCAGGTTCTTCCTGCTCGCCGTGTATGCCACGATGTACGTACGCGATCACATGCGTCCGCAACTGCACCAGGCCATGGGTCTGGATGCCGACAACTACGATTACGAAGTATTCCGCATCACGTCGGAAATTTCCAAGCAGGTCTATCCGCTGACGCTGGACACCGACAGTGCGGTGTTCCGTGCCGGCTTCGAGCGCCTGTTCGCGCTGGCACAGGCGAACGAGCGCGCCAAGGCACAGGGCGGCGTCATCGGTCTGGTCAAGCGCGGCGCCTGCGCGGTGGCCGCATTCGGCACCTTTGCCCGGCTCTACCTGCATCCGGTCAAGCGCAACGACATTCCCCAGTCCGTGCGCATGCAACCGGCCTGGTGATGCCGATGAGCGACTGGATGACGCCGGCGCTGTTTGCACTCGGCCTGTGGTGGTTTGCCACTGGCGCCATCCTCTATCTGGACGGTCTGCCGCGACGCACCTTCCGCCACAGCCTGCTGGCGGCCAGCGTGCTGATGGTGGCGGCATTGTTCGCGCTGAACCACAGCGCGGCCGAAACATCGGTCGCGATGGCCTACTGCAGCTTCACCAGTGCGCTCATCGTATGGGGCTGGCTGGAAATGACCTTCCTGATGGGCTTCATCACCGGCCCGCGCAAGCAGGGATGCCCGGAAGGCTGCGGCGGACCGGCACATTTCTGGCACGCCACGGAAGCGATCATCCATCACGAACTGTCGATACTGGTTGCCGCCATCGCCATCGCCGCGATCACCTGGGGCGATCCGAACCAGACCGGCACCTGGACCTTCATGCTGCTGTGGGGGATGCGGCTCAGTGCAAAACTGAACCTTCATTTCGGTGTGCGGAATTTCAGCGAGGAGTTCCTGCCGCCGCACCTGACCTATCTGAAGAGCTTCTTCCGGCGCCGGCGCATGAACCTGCTGTTTCCGTTCTCGGTGACGGCCGGAACCATCGTGACCGTGCTGCTGATGCAGCAGATCGGCGCTGCCGGCAACAGCGAGGCGACAACCGTCGGTTTCACGCTGCTGGCGACGATGTCCGGACTGGCGGTCATCGAGCACTGGTTCATGGTGCTGCCGCTACCGTTCAATGCGCTGTGGAAATGGGGCCTGAAATCACGTGAAATCAAATCCGCTCCGGCCGTGATGCGGGTTCATGATTGTTCGAAGCCGGTGCACACGCACCGCATCGTCACCGCCGAAGCCGCCAAACCCTGATCCGCCTGCGGGCAACCGCTCGGGCACGGCCCGACCGGTGCGCCCGGTTCCTTACTCGACCTTTGCCTTGCCCAGCAATGTGGTGACGTGCTCCTGCACGGCCTGCTGCTGCAGGTGCTGGACCATGCGCTCCTTCACCTGTTCGAGCGGCGGCGGGCCCTTCTTGCGCACGTCATCGAGCAGAATGACGTGAAAGCCATACTGCGTCTTCACGGGCTCGGTCGTGTACTTGCCCTTTTCCAGCTTCGTCATCGCGTCACTGAATTCCTTGACGTAGGTCGCCGGATCGGCCCAGCCGAGATCGCCGCCCCGTTCCTGGCTGCCGGTGTCCTTCGAATACACCACCAACGTACCGAAGTCGATGCCGCTGTTCAGGTTGTCGATGATGGATTTTGCCGCACCTTCCTGATCGACCAGGATGTGCCGCGCCTTGTATTCCGTACCGGTACCCATCTTGGCCGCGGCGCGGTCGTACTCGGCCGTGATCTGCGCGTCGGTGACCGGATGATCCTTTGACCAGCCGTCGAGGTAGGCGTTGATCACCATCTCGTCGCGCGCGTACTCGATGCGCTGCAGCAGCGCAGGATCCTTGTCCACCTTGCCTTCGCGAGCTGCCTGCAGCAGCACCTCGCGACGCACCAGGTGATCGCGCACGCGCGAACGCAGGTCCGGGCTGTCGAGCGCGCCCTGAGCCACCTGCTCCTTGATGAATACGTTGCCAAGTTCCGACGGTATCTGAACGCCGTTAACCCTGGCGACCTTGTCGGTGAATGCAGGGGCAGTTGCGGCCGCTTCCTGCGCCGAAGCGGGCAGTGCTGTGGCGATCGCGATTGCGGCGGCCAGACAGCTCAAAGTGTGGTTCATCGGTGGATCCTTCTGTTTTCTGGTATGGGCTCTGGCCGCAGCGCTGCGGGCACTGGCGAGGCCATGCATTAGTGGGAACGCGGAACGGAAAGGTTGCAGCCCGGCCGCGCTCCCCGGCGGCAGATTCTCTCAGGTTCGTGGTCGGGCGCGAACCCCCGCAGTCATCACACTGAGGCAGTACAACCCCTGTTGCAGCGCAACACCACCTGTGAAGCAAACGCGCGACAGTGCTGCGTTAACGGCTTCGGGCCCCGAAGGGCCCGAAGCGTACTGCGAGGGTCCGGATCCGCCCCCGCAAACGCCGTCTGGCACGGCGGGGGTGATGCAGGAGCGGCCGGACGATCTTTGCCGACCACCGGCACGCGGCCGGCGACCGAACTTACGGCTTCGCCGCCTCTGCCGGCATCTCGGCGGCCGGCTCGACCGGCGCCTCTGACGCAGGCGCCTCCGGTGCAGCCGCTGCCGGGATCGCCGCCATCGCGCCGGCTGCGCTGAGCGCCATGTAGTCCTTCAGCATCGAAACACCGTACAGCGGCTTGTAGGCACCCTGATGGCAGGTCGCGCAATTCACCTTGGCCACATCACCCAGGGCGCCGAGACGATGGACCGGAAAGGTCTGCGTCAGCGGATCCATATAGGCGTTGTTCAGCTCACGCGACATCCGGATGCCGTGCCAGGCCGTCACGCGCTGCGGCGTACTGGTTTCCCATGACGAGAAGGCACGCGTGTTGTGGCAGTAAGTGCAATTCACGCCGAGGCCATCCGACATGTGCATCATCAACGCGTAGGTGTCTTCGGTCGCCTGGATCGATCCCACCCGCACGTTCGGCAACGCGGTCTTCGCATTCACGGCGATCGTGTTGGCCTTGCTCAGATACGGGGTGAAAGGATCGTAGGGCAGCGATGCATAGGCCACCGACTCGGCCGGGGTGTTCTGCCCGCCCTTGCTGCCGACCATGCGCGTCGCGTGCTTCTGCGGCTCCGGTGCGAACCACACATTGGCCGGAACCGGCATGCCGCGGTGGCAGGTGTAGCAGGTGACGCCGGTGTCCGCGACGTGGGTCTTGTAGTCGCTGTTGATGGTCTGCGTCATCTGGATCATGCGCCGCGCAACGACCTTGGTGTAGAGCGAGTCATCGGCCAGATTCTGCAGGTTGTGGCAGTAGCCGCAACCCTGCTCCGGCGCCACCCACTGCGTCATGGCAACCATGATGCGGGTGAATTCGGCCACGCTGACGTCGCCCAGCACCTTGACGTTCTGATACACCTCGGACGCCTTCTGCCCTTCCTGCGGCGCTGCGGGCAGTGCCGCCGGTACGGCATGGATGCCGGCCTGCCCGGCGACGATGCGAGGGTTGGAGACCTTGACCATCGCCGTGCCGCGGAAGCCATGCTGCTCGGTGGTGATCGG
This sequence comes from Methyloversatilis sp. XJ19-13, assembly GCF_024580155.1. Classification (NCBI taxonomy): domain Bacteria; kingdom Pseudomonadati; phylum Pseudomonadota; class Betaproteobacteria; order Nitrosomonadales; family Sterolibacteriaceae; genus Methyloversatilis; species Methyloversatilis sp. XJ19-13. The sequence goes on from NZ_JANINH010000005.1 coordinate 247,596, forward strand.
CGGCTTTTCGCACGCCGACACCAGCACGCCGGCCGCCAGCAACAGCGCGACGCGGATGACTGTACAGGACTTCATCATTGTTGCGCTCCTTGCAGCATTGCGGGATCGACAACAGTGCCGAATACCGCCGGGTACATCGGTGCGACGTGGTGCTTGACCGCCCACAGATACCAGTTGTCGACCACGGTGCCGGTGAGCAGGATGCCGATGCCGCCGGTCAGCGGGCACAGCACTGCGAACCACCAGGCCCAGCGGTGGATGGATTCCATCGACGCGTTGAAACCCATCGTCCAGCGCCAGAACAATGCTGCACGTTCCGATGCCGTACCGCGATCGACGATCTGTTCGATTTCGCGTTCGCCACCGAAGCGGCTGACCGCAAGGATGGTTGCACCGTGCATGGCGAACAGCAGCGCCGAACCGTAGAGGAAGGCGATCGACAGCATGTGGAACGGGTTGTAGAACAGATTGCCGTAGCGGATCGAGAACGCAGCCGTCCAGTCCAGGTGCGGAAAGATGCCGAACGGAACCGCCTCCGACCAGGAACCCATCAGCAGCGGACGGATGAAGCCGAGCACGAGATAGAGCCAGATCGCCGCGGCGAACGCCCAGGCCACGTGGGTGCCCATGCCGAGCGCCTTGGCGCGGCGGTACATGCGCAGCCACCACAGCATGATCGACAGCGTCAGGAAGAAGCCGGCCATCAGCCACCAGCCACCCTGATTCAGCGGCGGCAACTTCAATCCGTATTCCGGCGGCGGCGGCTCGAGGCCCAGCCAGAACAGCTGGCGCACGAACTCGATCGGGCTCCAGTTGACCGACGCCAGCATGTTGAGACCGATGATCTCGAACGCGACCAGGAAACAGACGATCGATGCGATGCCCAGCCAGCCCAGATAGATCGGGCCGAGTTGCGCATCGCCCAGCCTGCCGAACAGATGCACATCCGTGGGTTTGCCCATCCGCTCACGGTCGTCGCGACCGATCGAGACGCCCGGGAAGGCGGGTCCATGCACCTGGACCTGGGTGAAAATATTCTGGTATTCCGCCATGACTCTACCCTCTCTTTCTTCTGTTAGCGCCACACGGGGAGGTTGAGCCACCAGCTCCACCATTCGGGCCAGCCGCGCGTCCAGAACGGGCCGCTGATGATGATGCACACGGCACTCCAGAAGACCGCCGACAGCGCAAGGAACAGCCCGAGACGGTGCACACCGAGCGTACCGATCGAGTAGCCGATCGCATCGCGGAAGAAGGTGTTTTCATGATCCGGCGTCTTGACCACTTCGCCCTTCGCGGGGTTGGTCGAGGACAGGATGAGCGCGCCGTGCAGCGACAGTGCGAGGGTGGTGGCAAAGAAGAAGCTCACCGCCAGCATGTGCGCCGGGTTGTAATGGAAATGCAGATACTGGTAACCGGTATTCGAAACCCAGTCGAGGTGACTCATGATGCCGTACGGGAACCCGTGCCCCCATGCACCCATCAGGATGGGCCGGAACACGACCAGGGTCACGTAAGCCAGAATCGCGAAACCGAACGCTACGGGAACGTGATAACCGATGCCGAGCTTGCGACATATCTCGACTTCCCGGAGTGCCCATGACACGAAGGCCCCGATTGCGCACACCGTGATCAACTGCCAGAGCCCGCCTTCCATCAGCGGTGCCATGCCAAGCCCGTAACTCAGGTCGGGCGGCGCAACGTTGATCTGCCACAGATTCCAGGTCGGCCCCTGCGAGGCACTCCAGACGATCAGCAGCGTTCCCACTAGGGAAAAGAACATCGTGGTGACGCCGAAGAATCCTACATAGAAGGGGCCCACCCAGAAATCGAACAGGTCTCCGCCTATCAGCGTGCCACCGCGGACGCGGTACTTTCTTTCAAAACTGAGCATGGACATGCCAACCCCCTTTTGGGAAGCCTTCGGGCCTCCACTTTTCAAACCTGGCTTCGCAACAAGCGAGGCCGGGCAGGCCCGGTCCTCGCCAGACTTGCGCCTTCCTCTCTACTGCACCTGATTCAGTGCAACCGGTGCCGGCATTGCGACACTTGCCGCAGCCATCGGCTTCTTGCTCGGTCCTTCGATCCAGTTGAAGCGATCGGTACTGAGAAGAATGAAATGAATCACGATCGCGAGCACGAACAGAAAGACGGCCAGAGCCACCAGTGATCTGCGCGGATCGAACAACATCCATATACGCCACATATTCTTGCTCCTATGCCTGGTAGATGTAGGGAATGACCGAGTACGTCGCCGCCTTGATGCCTTCGAACAGCGACGCATAACCCTCGGAACCGGGGAACCAGGGACGCCAGTTCCACACGAGGATGTGCGCGATGATTGCGATGACTGTGAAGACGATGAAGCTGGTCATGAAAATGGCGTGGAATTCCCGCGCCTCGGAAGCTGTCAGTCCTGACAGGGATCCGCTGTTGGCATCAGCCATAACATTTACCTCCTGATGGGCCTTTCGGCCGTGTTACCACCGCGCAAACCCCGCGCGGCAGGGACTTTCGGGGCAGGCCGCACCCCGGAAGATCGTGTTCCGGTCAGACCGGACGCATTTTCGTGTTCTGTCACTGCGCCTTCGCTGCCTGCCGGACTCATGTCGGCTCGAGCGCCAGGCGCGCATTCATTACGCGTTCCGCCGTGATGCGCGCTTCGTCGGCGCGACGGGCATCTTCTTCCGCCCGGTCACGCAGGCGCTTGGCTGCCGAAATGCGGACCAGGAAGGGCTTTTCATTCACGTACTGGTCGAGCAGGCGCTGCGCCTCGTCGTCCCAAGGACGCGTATCGGCGCGCGAGATGCGCGCAGGTGTCGGATCCACCCGGTCCATGTCGGTGGACAGCGGCAGGATGTGGAACAGCGCGTCGAACAGCGCGTTGCACACCTCCTGCACGACATACGTCGCACCGGCATAGCCCATGAAGGGCGTGCCCGTGTGGCGGCGGATGATGGCGCCCGGGAAAGACGTCGGGATATAGCTGGCACGGGCGCCGCATTCGGCCATGTACATGCGTTCGTTGTAACTGCCGAACATCACCAGCGGCGTCTTCTCGCGCACCAGACGACGCACGTCCGCGTTGTCGGTCTTCTGCCCCGGGCAGCGCGACACCGCGAAGTTGCACGGCAGGCCCATGTCTTCCTCGAGGAAGTGGCGCAGGCCGCGCGCGTAAGTTTCGTTGGCGACGACGGCGAAGCTGGCGGTACCGAAGAAGTCCTGGGTGACCGAGCGCCACAGGTCCCAGATCGGCTTGATCGTCGTGTGCTTTTCGCGCTCGATGAAGGGCTCCGGATCGACACCGGTCAGTTCGCCCAGCTTGCGCAGGAAAAGGGTGGTGCTGTGCAGGCCGATCGGCGCCTGCAGGTAGGGACGTTCCAGCGTTTCGCACAGCAGGCGACCGAATTCCCGGTACATGCAGACATTGACGTCGGCATCGACCAGCTTCGGTACGTCGGCCAGGTGACTCCCGAGCGGGAACACCATATTGATTTCGCAGCCGATGCCTTCGACCAGGCGGCGGATCTCGGCCAGATCACTCGGCGTGTTGAAGGTGCCGTAGATCGGCCCGATGATGTTCACCCGCGGCTTTGCGCCTTCAGCGCGCGGCTTGCGCTCCGGTATCTTCTTCGTGCCGTACTGTGTCCAGAGCCAGTTGATGGCGCGATTCGCGCACTGCCACTGGTCCTCGTCGATGGTGCGCGGCAGGAAGCGCTGAATGTTCGTGCCTTCGGGCGTCACGCCGCCACCGATCATTTCGGCGATGGAGCCGGTGACCACCACGGCCGGCATGTCGGGATCGAGCACCGCGTGCGCGCGCTTCATCGCCCCTTCGGTGCCTTCGCGCCCGAGTTGCTCTTCGGCCAGTCCGGTCACCACGATGGGCAGTTCATGCGGCGGCAGGCCGTCGGTGTAGTGCAGCACCGAGGTAACCGGCAGGTTTTCGCAACCGACCGGACCATCGATGACCACCTGCAGACCCTTGACGGCGGTGAACACATACACCGCACCCCAGTAGCCGCCTGCGCGATCGTGATCGAGGACTAGCATGTCGTCCTCCGCCCGGCGGTCCGAAGGAGGGCGACCGCCCCCTCGAGGGGCAGCCGATGGTTGGCGCGGGGGATCCGATTCGGCCTCATATGGCCTCCTCTACGCTGCGCGCCTTGGCCAGCTTGGCCATTTTCGCCTTGTAGGCGGTGCGGAACTCGGGATGGTCCTTCGGAGATTCCTGCCAGACACCGGCGGTGTGCCCGGTGCCGACGCCTTCGAAGAAGTCACTCATGGTGTCGAAGCGCGCCTTGTTGGCGATGGCGGTGTTGACCACCGTCGCCAGCGAGCCGGCACCGGCCGGTCCCATCAGCGGGCGGGCGGAAATCAGGTTCGTGAAGTACAGACCCGGAATGCGGGCTTCCTTCGCCGCCTGCACGATGGGCGTCGTGCCGATCGCCAGGTCGGGCTTGAATTCGTGCATTGCCGCCAGATCCTGCTCCAGCGATGCGCGGTACTGCACATGGACGCCGTGCGCGTTCAGCCAGTCGAGGTCGGCCGCGCTGTGCACCGTCTGCGGGCAGGCCGTGCCGACGTAGCGCAGATCGGCGCCGCTTTCGACCAGCAGGCGGGCAACCAGCAGTTCGGACCCTTCATAGCCGCTGAGCGTGATGCGACCCTTGATCGGATTGGCCGACAGCGCGCCACGGATGGCAGGCAGGAAGCGGTTTCTGGCCGCATCGATCTGAGTCTGTCCGACATTGCATGCGTTGCCGATGGCCTGCAGCCAGGCATCGGTGCCGTCGTGTCCGACCGGCGCCGAACCGACGATGGCGCGCCCTGCGGTTTCGAATTCACGGAAACTCGCGGTGTAGAAAGGATGGATCCCCGCCACCACGGCGCAATCGAGGGCTGCATACAGCTCGCGCCACTCTCGCGTCGGGACCACCGGACCAGCCGCCAGGCCAAGGGGTTCCAGCATTGCACCGATGCCGACCGGATCCACCGGAAACATTTCGCCCACCAGGGCGACCGTGGGTTTGTCGCTGATGCCGTTGCGCGGCGCCTGCACCGGGCCCTGCTCGGCTTCGGTGCGTGCGTAGCGCAGCATCGCGCCGGCCAGTACGTCCTTTGCCTCGGCGTGCGTCGGCACGCCGAAACCCGGCACGTCGATGCCGATGATGCGCACGCCGTTGATGTCCTTGGGCAGCAGCTGCAGCGGCACACCACTGGCGGTCGGCACGCACAGATTGATGATGACCACTGCGTCGTACTGCGCCGGATCCGCCAGCTTGAACACCGCTTCGCGGATATCTTCGAACAGCTTGCCGGTCACCAGCGATTCGCTGTTGAACGGCACGTAACCCACGCTGCGACGCGCACCGTAGAAGTGCGAGGTGAATGTCAGTCCATAGACGCAGCAAGCCGAACCCGACAGCACGGTCGCGGTGCGGCGCATGCGCAGGCCGACGCGCAGCGAACCGAAGGCCGGACACATCGACTGGGGCTGATCGTGCGGCCCCTTCGGATAGTCCAGTGCGTACTGATCCAGCACACCGCTCTTGCCGGCGGCGCGGGCCGCACCCTCCAGCTGGTCGCGACCGGCATGGCAGCCCAGACCGTCGCTTTTCAGCGCATCGGCGTTGATGACCTTGATGTCGGATATGTTTGACATGGTGGCCACCTCAAACGGTGTCGTACACCACTTCGAGCGTCGGCTTGATCACTTCATCCTTGCCCAGCATGTCGGCCACGGTAGCCGGCGTCATCACGTAGTCACGCCCCGTGACATCGGCGGCGAACAGTCCCAGCAGGCCGTCCTGCGTCATCGGTTTCGGCCGTACCGGCGGCGCTTCGGCCACATTCATCGCCAGTTCCTCGAACAGCGGCGCCCACTGCGAGCCGGGCCGGCCGATGATTTCGTAGCTGGCGCTCTTGCGACGGATGTCGTCGTTGGCGGGAATCGTCGCCAGTACCGGTATGCCGGCGGCTTCGGCAAATTGCGCAGCCTCGCCGGTGCCGTCGTCGCGGTTGATCACCACGCCGGCCACGCCGACGTTGCCACCGAGCTTGCGGAAGTACTCGACCGCACTGCACACGTTGTTGGCGACGTACAGACTCTGCAGGTCGTTGCTGGCGACGACGATGACCTTCTGGCACATGTCGCGGGCGATCGGCAGACCGAAGCCGCCGCACACCACGTCGCCCAGGAAGTCGAGCAGCACGTAGTCGAAGCCCCAGTCGTGGAAGCCCAGCTTTTCGAGCGTTTCGAAGCCGTGGATGATGCCGCGACCGCCGCAGCCGCGACCGACTTCCGGTCCGCCCAGTTCCATGGCGAACACGCCATCGCGGATGAAGCAGACATCGCCGATCTTGACTTCCTCGCCGGCGAGCTTCTTCTTGCTGCTCGTTTCGATGATGGTCGGGCAGGCCTTGCCACCGAACAGCAGGCTGGTGGTGTCGCTCTTCGGGTCGCAGCCGATCAGCAACACCTTCTTGCCCTGCTGCGCCATCATGTAGCTGAGGTTGGCGAGCGTGAAGCTCTTGCCGATGCCGCCCTTGCCGTAGATCGCGATGATCTGCGTCGTCTTCGTCGCTTCACCGGTCGGGACCGGATCCGGATCGATGGCGGCTTCGGCACGCAGCACCTTGTTCAGGTCGAACTTGATCGGCGAAGTGCCGGACGATGTTCCGCAGGCGTCGCTCATGACAGGGATCTCCAGTCGAGAATCATTTTCAGGCAGGCCGGATCGGAGAACGCCGTGCGGTAAGCCGCATCCGCATCGGTCGCAGTCTGCCGGTGGGTAATCAGACCTTCGAGCGACAGCCGTCCGTCGGCTGCCATGTCGCGCACCGTCACCAGATCGCTTTCCTGCCACTGCGCGGCGATGCGCAGGCGGGCTTCACGCATGAAGGCCGGCGGGAAGTTGAAGGACAGTGCGTCTTCGTAAAAACCGGCCAGCACAATCTCTCCGTGCGGGGCCAGCCGGGCAATGAGTGCGTCGAGCAGGCTGCCGTCGCCGCTGACATCGCAGATGCAGCGGTAATTGCGGCGCTCGTCGGTGGCGGGGTCGATGACGCGATAGCCTTCTGCGCCGTCGGCGCGCGCCGGATTGCGTTCCCACACGATCGGGTCGCCCCCGGCGGCAACGGTCAGGCGGGCGATCATGCGACCCAGAACGCCGTGGCCGATGATCAGGTCGGGCAGGTGATCGCCGTCGGCGATCGCATGCTGCCCGGTTGCTGCAAGCGCCAGCAGGATGCCGCGTTCGCCGAAGCTGTCGTCCAGCGTGACGGTGCGGGCAGCCGGCACCACCAGGCGTGACGCCGCACCGCCGAACAGGCCGCGCACTTCGCCGAAGCAGCGTGCGCCCGGTACAAATACGTGATCACCGACATTCAGACCGGACGTGGCACCGGCGGCGCTGACGCGCCCCACCGATTCGTAGCCCGGCACCAGCGGATATCCCATTCCGGGGAACGGCGGCATGCGGCCGGACCACAGCAGGCGCTCGGTGCCGGTACTGATGCCGCTCCACTCGACGTCGACCACGACGTCGGCATCGCCTGCCGGCGTCAGTTGGAGCTGGCTCAGCTCCAACTGCTCCGGCTGCTTCAGTACCACGGCAATACTGTTCATCGCGCCTCCGCGTTGAGGACCCCGTCGTTCATGTGTCGCGACGGCTTGTCACCTTGAGTGTCATTCTAGGCTTACTCTGATTAGTGTCAACTAATCATTACATTTATGTCTGTAAATGTTTCGGACGCGCGACCAGCACGCACGTCTGCAAAGGAATACGGGTCGGAATCAGGCCGATCTGGCAGAAGCCGGCGGCGCGCAGCATTTCGGTCAGGCGGGCTTCGGAGCGCGGACGCCCGCGCCCCATCGCCATCAGGTAGAAGCCGAAGTAGGCGTCGCCCACCGGTTCGGCGCCGCGCACCCCGGACATCTGTTCGGCAATCAACAGCACGCCGTCGTCCGGCAGCGCACGATGGATGGCCCGCAGCAGCGCCATGACATCTTCGTCGTCATGGTCGTGCAGCACGCGCACCAGCGACACCAGGTCGGCACCGGTCGGCAGTTCGCCCGACTGGAAGGAACCGCCGAAGGCCGTGGCACGCGCGGCAAGACCGGCCGCATCGAAACGCATGCGTGCACGTTCGGCGACCGCCGGCAGATCGAACAGCTGAAGTGTCAGGTCGGGTGCGCGCTGCGCCGCCGAGGCGAGGAAGCTGCCGTCGCCACCGCCGATGTCGAGCAGGCAGCGATGCATGGCGACCGGATAGGCGTCGAGCACCTCGGACGCCACCATTGGCTGCGATGCCACCATCAGCGCGGTGTAGTCGCGGATGCGTTCGCCTTCCAGCGCCGACGCCTGTTCGTTGCCGGCATACGGCCAGTATTGCGACAGCGCCGTGCGCTGCGACAGGCCGCGCAGCAGCGCCAGCGGATCTTCGAAATCACGATAGATGCGGCCATGGTGTTCCACCATCGCCGCGATGCCCGGGTTGGCGACCATCGCCGTGCCCAGCATGCCCAGACCGTACCGGCCGCCTGAACGACGGGCCACCAGGCGCAGCGCGACCGCGGCGTCGAGCAGACGGGCCGCCGCTTCGTCCGACATGCCGATGCGCGTTGCAATCCGATGTGCCGCCAACGGTCCGCCGGCCAGCAGCCGGAACAGGTCGACCCGCACGCAGGCCAGCAGGATCTGCGAATAGACGAAGCCGCCACACAGATCGAACAGCGCGCGCGCCTCGCGCCGGGCTTTCCAGCGCGTCAGCGGAAACGCGGACGCCCAGTGATGAAAGCGCGGGCTGCTGAGCAGGCGATCGGCGGCGTTGCGCAGGCGATCGGCGAGACCGGGCTTGCGCTCGCCGTCGAAGGCCGACGAATCCATGCTGAACGGGGTACTCATTCCGTCTGTGCGCGGTCAGGAAGCGGGCGGGGCCGGCTTCAGAGAACGCTGTCGGCAAGTTCGCGCGGAATCAGCCGCGATGCTTCCATCGCGATGACCGCGCGCAGACCGTCTGCACCCGAACACACCGGCACCGAATCGATGGCTTCGGCCACCAGCAGGTTGAGGCGACGGATCGCACCGTGCAGGCCCAGTTCGCGCACAGCGCTCGGACGGCCGAGCGCCACGTCGCGACCGACCGGCTTGCCGATCCTGGACGCATCCGACGCCGCATCGAGGATGTCGTCGGCGACCTGGAAGGCTTCACCCATGCAGTCGCCGAGTGCACGCCAGGGGCCGGGATCCGCGCCGGCAGCCGCGGCACCCGCCATCGTGGCCGACGCAAACAGCGAACCGGTCTTGGCCTGCTGGTATTCGCGCAGATTGACGTCCGACTCGCACTCCCACGCCTGCCCGGCCACGATGCCCGACGGCACGCCGACCCCGCGGCCGATAATGGACAGCAGCGGCACCAGACGGTAGGGCGCATTCGCACCCCCACGCGCCAGGGTCTGGAAGGCGAGCACGATCAGCGCATCACCGGCCAGCACTGCGATGCGTTCGCCGTAGGCGCTGTGCACCGAAGGTTTGCCGCGGCGCATCGGAGCATCATCGAAGCAGGGCAGATCGTCATGCACCAGCGAAGCGCAGTGCAGCAGTTCGATGGCGGCGGCGGCGTGATCTGCCACCGAGGTGTCATCCTCACCGCAGGCGCAGGCGGCGGCCAGACACAGACGCGGACGGATGCGCGCCCCCCCCGGAAACACGGCATAACGGATCGCCGATGCCAGCAGCGGCGGGCAGGTCGGACCGTCGGCATGCGACAGTGCGGCTTCCAGCGATTGTTCGACTGCAGCACTCAGGGCCCGCTCGATACGCTTCATGCCGTCCATGTCCGTCTCCTGTTGTTGTCGTCGCGACTGTCAAGCTTGCTTGTCGCGTAGTCGTGTAATGTAATGTAGGCATTACACACAACAACGTCAATCACGATTTACAGGAGCTTCCGTGAGCGCACATGACAACGCACATGACAAGATTCGGAACGGGCAGGATGCGGAGCGCTGCCGATGTGCAACAGGCCCGTGGGCCTGCACCACGACAGCCAGGCGATGAACGCGCGCGACTTCTCGGCCCGCGTGCCGCCGGGCGGCTATCAGTGGTGGTATGTCGATGCGATGAGCGACGACGGCCGCTACGGCCTGACCATCATCGCCTTCATCGGCAGCGTGTTTTCGCCGTACTACGCCGCGGCGCGGCGGCGCGCGCCGGGCCGGGCCGATCCGCAGGATTTCTGTTCGGTCAATGTCGCGCTGTACGGCGACTGCCGGCGCTGGGCGATGACCGAACGGGGCGTCGGCGCGCTGCGCCGTTCGGCCCATGAACTGGCGATCGGCCCGAGTCGCCTGCACTGGGATGGTGACGCGCTGGTGATCGATCTCGATGAAGTGTCCACGCCACTGCCGCAACGCCTGCGCGGACAGGTTCGCGTACAGTCACCGGTGCTGTCGCGCAACGCCTTTGCGCTCGATGCCGAAGGGCGGCACCTGTGGTCGCCGATCGCGCCCTGCGCACGGGTCAGCGTGCAGCTCGATCAGCCCTCGCTGAACTGGCAGGGTGATGGCTATCTCGACAGCAACGCCGGCGAAACATCGCTCGAAGAAGCCTTCGTACGCTGGCACTGGTCGCGCGCCAGCCTGCACGGCGGCGACACGGCCGTGCTGTATGACGTGACGCGACGCGATGCGTCGAGCGCGTCGCTCGCGCTGCGCTTCGATGCCGACGGCGGCTTCAGCACCTTCGACCCGCCGCCCGAGCAGACGCTGCCGACCACGATGTGGCGGGTCGACCGGGCCACGCGCAGCGAGCATGCGGCGCCGCAGGCGCAAACGCTGGAAGACACACCGTTCTACGCCCGGTCGATGGTGCGCACGCAGCTGCTCGGCGAATCGGTCGGCAGCATGCATGAAAGCCTGGATCTCGACCGCTTCCGCAGCCGCTGGGTGCAGACCCTGCTGCCCTTCCGCATGCCGCGTCGCAGCGGCACGCGGGTGTGCGCGGCGCTGTAAGCTCAGTGCGCGGCGCCGTTGTCCTCGTCGGTCGCATCGGCCTGAGCGCGGTCCGCCTTGATCTGGCGACGCACCGATACCAGTTGATACACGGCGAATCCGAGCACGCCACCGATCACCAGCAACGCTTCGATCAGTTTCAGCATCGTGGAACTCATGTCCTGCCCTCCTTCGGCCACTCACTTGCGGCACCTCTTCCGGTGATGCTGACCCCGCCCGTCGGCACAGGTTCTGCCGCCGCGACGTCATGAGGGCGCTCGACTGGACACGCGACGGCGGCGACTGGCCCAACCGCACGGCAAGCCGCTTCGTCGAGGCGGGCGGGCTGCGCTGGCATGTGCAGGTGGCCGGCGACGGACCGGTCCTGTTGCTGCTGCACGGCACCGGCGCGGCCACGCATTCGTGGCGTGCGCTGCTGCCCGAACTGGCGACACGCTACACCGTGGTCGCGCCAGATCTGCCCGGACACGGTTTCAGCGGCACGCCTGCGTCGCACCGGCTGACGCTGCAAGGCATCGCGCGCGCGCTCGGCGGACTGCTGGCGGCGTTGAAAGTGGAGCCACAGGTGGTCGCCGGGCATTCGGCCGGTGCGGCCATCATGCTGCGCATGAATATCGACGGGCTGCTGCCGGCACGCACGCTGGTCAGCCTCAATGGCGCGATGCTGCCATTGCCCGGGCTGGCCGGGCTGCTGTTCCCGCCGGCGGCACGCCTGCTGTCCGCCCTGCCCTTCGCGCCGCAGGCGTTCGCCTGGCGTGCCACGCAGCGCGACGCGGTCGAGCGCCTGATCCGCAGCACCGGTTCGGCGCTCGACCCGGACGGCGTGGCGCTGTATCACAAGCTGGTCAGCACCCCCGCTCATGTCGCCGGCGCACTGGCCATGATGGCGAACTGGGATGTGGCGCCACTGGTGCGCGACCTGCCGTCGCTGCGCGCACCACTGACGCTGGTGGTCGGCAGGGGCGACGAAACCGTGTCGCCGGAGGAATCGCGCCGGGTGCACCGCATGGTGCCGGGCTCGCGTCTGGTGGAACTGGAGAGTCTGGGTCATCTGGCGCATGAAGAAGCGCCCGCGCTCGCCGCACGGCACATCTTCGAAGCGGATGGACGCGTCGACACGGCGCACCACCGATGAGCTGAGAACCGCGTCTGGTCGGAGCGTGGTGAAGTACGGGGGGCAAGGCTGCCAGGGTTTCGTGCAGGACGCGAACCCGGCACGCGGTCGGCTGAAGTTTTCAGCTTGAATTCAGCTGGGTGTGCCCTGGGTACCGCGATTGCGATCTTCGCGCTCGAGCCGTTCGAACAGGTCGAACAGCCACTCGATGCGCTGCTGCGGCGTGCGCCGCGGAATGCCGATCAGTGCCGACATGTCGACGGTCGGCGCAGCGGCCACCGCGTCAGCCAGCGCCGACACTTCATCGAGCACGTGGTAATACGCCGTGGCGGACCTGGCCGACGCACCACTGAGCGCTTCGGCCAGCAGCACGCTCTTGCGCCAGGGCGACACGATGCTGCGCGACGACACGGAGTCGTAGCCGCGGCGTTCGACACCGCGGCCGATTTCGGCATAGACGCTGCGCGCCGCACGGATGCCCGGTCGGCAGCCTGACGGCAGCTTTTCGATGCCGGGCGCAGCACGCGCGTACAGCAGGTCGGCACACTGCAGCAGGCGGCGCACCACCTGCGCAAGCCGGGCGTCGAACACCGGTTCGGCCAGCCAGCCAGCCGGATCGAGCCCCGCCTCGACCATCCAGTCATGCGGCAGATAGAGCCGGCCGCGCCGGGCGTCTTCGCCGACATCGCGCGCGATGTTGGTGAGCTGCATCGCCAGACCCAGATCGCAGGCGCGCGCCGCGATTTCACGGTCGCGCACGCCCATCAGCAGCGCCATCATCGCGCCGACCGTGCCGGCGACGCGGGCGCAGTACTCGAACAGTTCGGACTGCGTCATGTACTGACGGCCACGCGCGTCCCACTCGAAGCCTTCGATCAGCGCCAGCAGCAGCGACGCAGGAATGTTGAAGCGGGCCACAACACGCGCCAGCGTGCGGTCGGCCGGTTCAGGATGCGGCTGTCCGGCGCAGGCCTGTTCGACCCGCCAGCGCAGGTGCGCGACCGCGTTCTCGTCGGCCTGGCTGTCATCGACCAGATCGTCGGCGATGCGGCAGAAGGCATACAGCGAGCAGGCTGGCTCGCGCACGGCGCGCGGCAGCAGCAGCGATGCCGCGAAGAAGGATTTCGAGCCGTTGCGCAGCAATGCGCGACAGGCCCGCATGTCCTCTGCGTGCGTCGGTTCAGCCATGCAGATCACGCGGCGGCGCACTGCAAGGGATCGCCAGTGTCGCGGCGATCGCACACTGCGACATGCAACTGCAATGGCGAAAGCCGTGCCAATCGACGTGCGAAGGGGCGAATCCTGACAGGGCGGTGGGCGGCAGCATCGTGGAGCGAGTATAGATATGTCAATTTGAATTGACAATAAATTTCTCGTCCGATTGACACTGGTCAGCACAGGTGAGCGCGCTCGGGTGTAGCGCCCGGTCGCCGGCTCAGGCGATCGCGCGGACGATCTTCGAAATGCTGACCGCGTCGGCCGCCGACAGCGGCATGTACATCGCTGCCATGTCGGCTGCGAGTTCTCGTGCCGCCGGCTGCGGCCGCGGCGACGTGTCGATGAACAGCGCGCGAAAGGCGCTGGCGCGCACCCGGCGCGCGGCCGATCGCGCATCCTCCTCGGCGCGGGCGCGGCCGCCGGCGCCGTCGCGCGCCACATTGGCACGACCGTCGGTCAGCAGCACCAGCGTCGGCGTGTCGCCACGGCGCTGCACCGCATCGGCCAGCAGCCAGCCGGCATCGATGCCGGCGGCCAGCGGCGTGCCGCCACCGCCGGGCAGACCGGCCAGACTGCGCTTGGCGCGCACCAGCGAACGGGTCGGCGGCAGCAGCACCTCGGCGCCGCCGCCCCGGAAGGCGATCAAGGCCACGCGGTCGCGCCGCACATAGCAGTCCGCCAGCAGCAGTTCGACCGCACCCTTGGCTTCGGCCAGCCGGTTCAGCGCCGACGAACCGGAGGCGTCGACCAGGAAGATGGTCGTGGTTTCCGAGCGCTGTGCGAAGCGGGTGATGCGGAAGTCATCCGGCCGTACATCAATAAGGCAGTTCGACGGCGCAGAAGCGCGGGCGGCACGGCGCAGCGGCTGCCAGGGCGCGGCCGCACGCAGCGTTTCGATCAGGTTCAGGCGCGCACCGTTGCCGGGTGTGCCGCGGCGGATGCCGGCCGGCCGGCCGCGCAGGCCACCGGCACGCAACGCACCCGCCCGTCCGGCGCTGCGCGCCCGCGGCAGACGCCCGGCCCCGGCCTGCAGGCGCGCCAGCAAGCCGGGGGGAATTGCCGCCTGTGCCGCCTGCAGCACGACATCGTCCAGCGGCCGGTCGTCCGGTGGTTGCGCATCGCTGTCCGACGCGTCCTGGCCGGCCTCGGGTTCGGGCGGCGGCGGCTCATCGGGGGGCGTGTCCTCCGGCTCCGGCGGCGCGGCATCGGCCTGCTCGGGCGGGATTTCGGTGGTCGGACACTGCGTGGCACGCGGTGCGAGAACGAGCTGGGCGGCCAGCGTCACGTCGTCTTCGGCCACCGCATCGCGGCCGTCGAGCGCCGCCGCGGCGCGCGCCACCCGGACCGACTGCAGCAGTGCGCGCATCGACGAAACGCCGAGCGCAAGGGCCGTCGCCGCCAGCGCCTCGGTAGCACCGGGCGGCACGGCGACCACTGGCAGACGGGCGCGCGCCCGTTCGATGTCGGCGGCGCTCACCGGCAGCGGGGTGCAGGTCTGCGCGCGCAAACCGTCCAGATCGAGGTGGAAAGCCAGGCGGTCGCACAGCGCCGTCGACAGCGGCTCGTCCTCCAGCCCTTCGTCGAGCGCGACCACCGCAAACGCCGCCGCGCTGGTGAGCGCAATGCCGTCACGGGCCAGCGCCACTTCGCCGGCGTCCATCACCGCGGTGACGCGGGCGGCCGTGCCGGGTGGCAGGCGTTCCGCCATCGCCAGCAGCACGAAACCGCCATGCGCCTCGACCAGCAGTCCGCGCTCGGCCACCGGGCGGCCGGCGCGCAACGTGGCGGTCAGGTCAAGCCCGCCGAGCAGGCGGCCGTCGGTGACATTGAACGGCACGCGGCGCATCGGCGTGCCGGGCGGCAGCATGTCGCGCAACTGAGCGAGCCAGGCGTCGCGCACCGGTCCGGCCTGGGCGTGCAGGCGCACACCGCCGGTGCCGACCGGATCGACCGCACACAGCGCGCAGGTCAGCGCGGCGCGCAACCAGGGGTCATCGACGACCGTTGCCCGCTCGGCGCCGGATGCGGCGCTATTGTCCAAACAGATCTTCCACCGCGCGATCGACACGCGCGCCGGAACCGGCATCGTCCAGAGGATCGCGGCGCAGGCGGTGGCGCAGCGCGGGTGGCGCGATGCGGCGCAGATGGGCGTCGCTCACCGCGTCGTCGCCCTCGAAAGCGGCCAGCGCGCGCGCGGCACGGATCAGCGTCAGTTCGCCGCGCAGGCCGTCGGTGCCGAGCGCCATGCACAGGCGGGCCGCCTGCTCGACCACACCGTCGGGCACTTTCACGTTGGGCAGGTGTTCGCGCGCCGCGACAATCTTCTTGCGCAGCTTGTCGTCGTGCTTCTTCCAGTGCGCGACGAAGGCATCGCGGTCACGCTCGTACGCATCGCGCCGGCGCACCACCTCGACCCGGGTCGGCAGGTCGGTCGGCGTCGTCACCTCGACCGACAGGCCGAAGCGGTCGAGCAGCTGCGGACGCAATTCGCCCTCTTCCGGATTGCCGCTGCCGACGATGACGAAGCGCGCCGGATGGCGCACGCTCAGACCTTCGCGCTCGACCAGGTTTTCGCCTGACGCGGCAACGTCGATCAGCAGGTCAACCAGATGGTCTTCCAGCAGATTCACTTCGTCGATGTACAGAAAGCCGCGGTTGGCACGCGCCAGCAGGCCGGGCTCGAAGGCCTTTTCACCGCGAGTCAGCGCGCGTTCGAGATCGAGCGCACCGACCACCCGGTCTTCGGTCGCACCGAGCGGCATGTCGACCACCGGCACCGGAACGAGGTGGGTCTTCAGCGTGGCCTTGCCGGCCGTGCACTGCGCACAGCACGACGCACCGTCGGCCGGATCGCACTGATAGGGGCAGCCGACGACCGCGCGCATCTTCGGCAGCAGTGCCGCCAGCGCGCGCACCGCGGTTGACTTGCCGGTACCGCGGTCGCCGAATACCAGCACGCCGCCGATGGACGCGTCGACGGTGGCGACCAGGATGGCCAGTTTCATTTCGTCCTGGCCGACTATGGCCGAGAACGGGAAGGGCTGTGACATCGACAAACCTCGGGTCAGGGCCGCGCGCTGCGCGCACCCGGATTGATTGACGCGCCTGCGTCGCGGCGTGTCACTTTAAAGTGACACATGTGGGCTGTCCAGCGCACTTACGGTGTCGCCACCTCGGGTTCGCCGGGCGCGGCCTCGTCCGGCGCGTACAGCCCGACGTCGAGCGTGGCGACTTCGCCGAAGGTCGCACCGCTGCGGATCGACAGCCAGATGATCTGCGACGCGGTCAGCGGCATCGTGATGAAGGGCAGCGGATCGCGCCAGCGCCAGGTCACGTCGCGCGCGCGCAGGAAGCGCGACAGGTTGCGCCTGAAGTCCGGCCCGAAGGCCTTCGGGCTGAACATCGACTTCTGCACCTCGGTCAGACAGGGGTAGAACTGCTGCATCAGCACCTGCCGGCGGAACCGTACCGGCTGCGCCCCTGCCAGAACCCCGGCCGGCGCCACCACGGCGCGCGCCAGGTCGTCCGGATCGACGAAATGCAGGCCGCTGGTGGCGCGCGGATTGCACTCGATGCCGTGTGCCTAGCCGTCGGCATCCACCACCAGATCAAAGGAAATGAAGCCGGTGAAGCCCGCTGCGGCGATGAACCGGCTGACCCAGTCGATGACCGGCCGGTGCTGCGGGTCGGCTTCGGTGACGCGCTCGAAGCACACCGCCACGGTGCCCGACATGACCGCGCCGCGATACACCACCGTCACCAGCGGCCGGCCGGCCGCAGCGATCGAAAAGGTGCTCAGCACATTGCCCTTGACCCAGCGCTGCACGATGGCCGGCTGACCGGGCGTGACCTCGGGCAGCGCATCGCCCTGCCGGCGGAACAGCACGCCGCGACCGGAGCACGAATAGACCGGCTTCACGATGTGGTCACCCGCCTGCGCAAGATCGACGGCGCCCGGCGTGCCCAGCGCGCAGGTGGCCGGCGCGGCCACACCGTAATCGCGGCAGCGGCCGACGAACTGCAGCTTGTCGTGCAGCGGCATCAGCACCTCGGGCGGCATGGCATACAGCTGCACACCGACCGGCAGCCGACCGGCCAGATGGCTGGCGTGCATGATTTCTTCCGACACCGGCACGACCAGGTCGACGCCTTCCTTCAGCACGATGTCGCGCAACTCGTCCAGATAGCGTTCGCGGCTGAGCGCCGGCGCGGTCACCGTGTAGCGTCGCGCCACCGCATTCGACATCGCGCTCAGATGCCATCTGAACGGTTCGGCCACGATGACGCGCCAGCCCAGCCGGTGAAAGCTGCGTGCCAGATCCAGCCCCTTGGGCAGGCGGCCGAGCGTGATCAGCACGACCGGTTTCATGCGCCGGCCCGCTCGCGCAGACGCACGCGGCACATGATCTGGTGCTTCGGACGCGTCGTCAGGCGCGCCACCGGGCGCACCGCGTCGGCGTCGAGCGCGCTGAAATCGAAATGGCGTACCAGGCGCGCCAGGATGAGCGTCGCTTCGGTGGTCGCGAAGGCGGCGCCGACGCACACGCGCGGTCCGAGCCCGAACGGCAGATAGGCGCCGGGCACCAGTTCGTGCTCGCGTTCGGTGCTGAAGCGGTCGGGATCGAAGTGGTGGGCGTTGCGCCAGTGGTTCTCGTTGCGGTGGATGGTCCACGGCGAAATCATGATCATCGCGCCCCGCTTCACCCGGTATTTGCCGATCTGCGTCGCCTCGGCCGCCACGCGCGGAATGAAGGTGATCGGCGGGTACAGCCGCATGGTTTCGCGGAACACGTTGCGCGTGAAGGTGAGCCGGCGGATGTGCTCGAAGCCGATGTCGCCCTCGCCCACCACTGCATCGACCTCGGCGCGCATGCGCGCCACCGTGTCGTGCTGCGAACTCAGGATGAAGAACACCCAGGTCAGCACGCTGGCCGTGGTTTCGTGGCCGGCGAGGAACATGACCCCCAGCTGGTCGATCAGCTCCTTGCGGTCGAAATGGTCGCCGGTTTCAGGATCTTCCGCATTCACCATTTCGGCTGCGATGTCGTTCCAGCGCGTGATCGGCCCGGTCAGGTGGGTATCGACCAGCTCACCCAGCCGCTCGCGGATGATGTGGCAGGCGGCTTCGACGTCCGGGCGCTGATCGACGCGTTTCCACGCCGGATCGAAAATGAGCCGCTTCCACTCGACCTGGGCCACGCTGCGCTCGAACAGCGCGAAGGCGTCGAACACCTCGCGCGACGCCGTGGTGTCGAACGAGGTCGAGAACACCGTGCGGCAGATGATGTCGGCCGTCAGGTGGCTCATCGCCAGATCGAGCGAAAACGCTTCGCCGCTCAATGCGTGCTCGCGCAGCTTGTCCTCATACGCATCGACGCCAGCCGCCATCGACGGAAAGGCCTGGCCGAGCCGCATGTGCGAAAAGGCCGGATCGATCATGCGGCGCTGCTTGCGCCAGGTGTCGCCGGACGACACGAAGATCGAGTTGCCGACCAGCGGTTCGAGCGCGCCCACCATCAGGTCATTCTTCGGATAGATGTCGGTCGGATCGGTCAGGATGCTGCGATAGAGCTGCGGATCATTGACGATCAGTATCTGCCGCCGCGAATAGCCCAGATGGCCGACCGGCACGCGGTAGGCGTCGGCCGGCAGCAGACTCAGGAGGTCGCCATCACCCTGCGCGATCAGCCGGAACAGCGAAATGATGGGCGACAGCGCCTGCGGGCGCGGCGGAATGTAGGTCGGGCTCGCATCGAGGCCCGCAGGAAAAGCTGTCACGTCGGCCGCTGTCCGTGTGCGTTGTGCTGTGTGTGTTGCGCGGGGTGCGTCGCTGTGCCGGTCGGTCTGTCCGGCCGTGCAGACGGCGGTCGGACGGGCGGCGCGCACCGCGTTGCGGCCCGAGTATAGGTGCCGGGCCCGGATCCGGCTTGCCGCACTGCACGATGCCGAATCTGTCCGCACGAGGTTACAGTGCGAAGTGTCAATGATTCAAGCAGCTGCTTGAGTCGACGTGTGGGCCCCTCGCCCCCCACCTTTGGCAAGGCCTGTCGAGCGCGCAACAATGTCCGTGTCCGAACTGTTCCACCTCTTCGTCGCCAGTCACATCGTGACCGGCGCGACCGGCCTGCTTGCGTTCTGGGTGCCGGTGTTCGCGAAGAAGGGCGGCGCCGCGCACCGCACCGTGGGCAAGGTGTTCACGGTAACCATGCTGCTGACCGGCACGGCGGCGATCGGCATCAGTCTGTGCACGCTGGCCGACCCGGTATCGACCCACCCGCATCTGACCGGGCACGCCGATTTCCGCGACCCGGCGCTGGTGCGGGCGATCTTCGGCTGGATGATGCTGGCACTGGCCACACTGACGCTGAATCTGGCCTGGTACGGCTGGCAGTGCATCCGCAACCGGCGCGACCACGCGGCCAACCGGGAATCGGTGAATCTCGGCCTGCAGGCCGCGACCTTCATCACCGCCACGAACTGCGCCGTGCAAGGCTTGCTGATCGGTCAACCGCTGATGCTGGGTGTGTCGCTGATCGGCTGGGCGACGGTCGGCACCAATCTGTGGTTCCTGTACAAGCGCCAGCCGGCGGCCAACGACTGGCTGCGCGAACACATCAAGGCACTGGTCGGCGCCGGCATTTCGGTCTACACGGCCTTCTTCGCCTTCGGCGCCGTACGCACCTTCCCGACGCTGGCGCTGCACCCGGTGCTGTGGGCGATTCCGCTGACGGTCGGGCTGGCCATCATCCTGTATCAGTGGCGCAAGCTGTCGCGTCCGCGCGCCGCGCTGCCGGCCGGGCACCGCGCGTGAAAGGCGGGCGTGGCGTCTGAACGGGTGGTGGTCATCGGCGCCGGCATGGGTGGACTGTCGGCCGCGGTCGATCTGGCGCGTCGCGGGCTCGACGTGCAACTGCTCGAACGCGCCTCCGCACCCGGCGGCAAGATGCGCGAGGTGAAGGTGGGCAGCGCTGCCATCGACGGCGGCCCGACCGTATTCACGATGCGCTGGGCCTTCGAGTCATTGTTCGCCGACGCAGGCGCCTCGCTGACCGACGCACTCACCTTGCATACGACCTCGGTGCTGGCGCGCCACGCCTGGCGGGAAGGCGGCCGGCTCGACCTGTTTGCCGACATCGAACGCAGCGTCGAGGCGATCGGCGACTTCGCCGGCGCACACGATGCCGCCGGCTACCGCGCCTTCTGTGCGCGCAGCCGCGAGATCTACCAGACGCTGCGCGGCCCGTTCATCGATGGTCAGCGGCCGTCGGCGATCGAGCTCACGCAACGCGTCGGTCTCGCCCACCTCGGCGCGCTGTGGCGCACCCAGCCGATGAGCACGCTGTGGAGCGCTCTCGGCCGGTACTTTCGCGACCCGCGCCTGCGTCAGCTGTTCGGCCGTTACGCCACCTATGTCGGTTCGTCGCCGCTGCGCGCACCGGCCACCTTGATGCTCATCGCGCATGTCGAACAGGACGGTGTGTGGATCGTCGAGGGCGGCATGCGCCGCGTGGCCGACGCGCTGCAGGCGCTGGCCGAGCGGCACGGCGCACGCTTCCGCTTCGATTGCCAGGTGGAGGAAATCGTCGTGCGCGGCGGTCGGGTCGCCGGGGTGCGGCTGGCCGGCGGCGAAGTCATCGACTGCGATCGCGTGGTGTTCAACGGCGACGTGTCGGCGTTGGCGACCGGCCTGCTCGGGTCGGCCGTACAGCCAGCCGCCCCCGTCATCAAGCCGGCGGAGCGCTCGCTGTCGGCGATCACCTGGTGCGTGCATGGCCGCACGCGGGGCTTTCCGCTGCACCACCACAATGTGTTCTTCGCCGAGAACTACCCGGACGAATTCGCCGCGGTGTTCCAGCGGCGCAGCATCGTCGATGCGCCGACCGTCTATGTGTGCGCGCAGGACCGCGCCGATACCCCTGACGGTGCAGCGGCGCCGGCACTCGATCGCGAACGCCTGCTGGTGCTGATCAACGCACCCGCCGACGGCGACACGCGGTCTGTCGGCGACGCCGAAGTCGCCCGACTGGCCGACAACGCCTTCGACCTGATGCGCCGCTGCGGGCTCGACATCGACCGCGCGTCGATGGACGCGGTCGCCACGACACCGCACGGTTTCAACCAGCTGTTTCCGGCCACCGGCGGCGCACTGTACGGCCGCGCCAACCATGGTTCGATGGGCAGCTTCGCGCGGCCCGGTGCGGCCAGCGCCATTGCGGGCCTGTATCTGGCCGGCGGCTCGGTACATCCCGGCCCGGGCATTCCGATGGCGCTGCTGTCCGGGCGTCGCGCCGCAGAGCGGCTGGTCGCCGACCTCGGCCGTGCGCGCTGAATGCCGCGTCTGCACGCTGCCGGCTGCCCGGGCGGAGCTTTTATTGACCTGGACGGTCAATCGCGTGCCGACACCATGCAATGATTTCATCCGCTGCCACCCTGACCCGACTTCGTTCCAGTGACCTTGCCAGACTGACCCGCCCGAATGACCGCCTCCATGACCTCCCCCCCTGACTCCGACCGACCGCACGCCCTCGTCATCGGCGCCGGTTTCGGCGGCCTCGCCGCGGCGATTCGTCTCGGCGCCCGCGGCTACCGCGTCACCGTGCTCGAAAAACTCGATGCGCCCGGCGGTCGCGCCTATGTATACCGGCAGGACGGCTTCACCTTCGACGGCGGGCCAACCATCGTCACCGCGCCCTTCCTGCTCGAAGAGCTGTGGGCGCTGTGCGGCAAGACCTTTTCCGACGATGTCGACCTGCGGCCGGTCGCGCCCTTCTACCGCATCCGCTTCGACGACGGCGAGCACCTCGACTATTCGGGCGACCCGGAAGCGATGCGGCGCGAAATCGCCCGCTTCGCACCCGATGACGTCGACGGTTACGAACGTTTCATGAAGCAGGCCGAAGCCATCTTCGATGTCGGCTTCACCCAGCTGGTCGACATTTCGTTCGCCGACTGGACGACGATGCTGAAGATCGCGCCCGAACTGGTCCGGCTGAAGAGCTACCGCACGGTGTACGGGATGGTCGCCAGCTACGTGAAGAACGAGCGCATCCGTACCGTGCTGAGCTTTCACCCGCTGCTGATCGGCGGCAACCCGTTCACGACCACCTCCATCCTGTGCCTCATTTCGCATCTGGAACGGCGCTGGGGCGTGCATTTCGCGATGGGCGGGACAGGCGAGATCGTCAAGGGCATGGTCGGGCTGATCGAAGGCCAGGGCGGCACGGTGCGCATGAATGCCGAAGTCGCTTCGATCGACGTGACCAATCGCCGCGCGCGCAGCGTGACGCTCGCATCGGGCGAGGTCATCGCGGCCGACATCGTGGTATCGAATGCCGATGCGGCCTGGACCTACCGCAAACTGGTGGCGCCGGAACACCGCCGGCGCTGGACCAACCGGCGCCTCGAAAAGTCGAAGTATTCGATGAGCCTGTTCGTGTGGTACTTCGGCACGCGCCGCCAGTACCCGGACGTGCAGCACCACACCATCCTGCTCGGCCCACGCTACGAAGGCCTGCTGACCGACATCTTCCGCAACAAGGTGGTGGCCGACGACTTCAGCCTCTATCTGCACCGGCCGACGAAAACCGACACTTCACTGGCGCCGGACGGCTGCGACGCCTTCTACGTGCTGTCGCCGGTGCCGCATCTGGGCAGCGGCACCGACTGGCACGAAAAGGCCGAGCCCTATCGCAAGGCGATCGAGAAATACCTGAGCGACTCCATCCTGCCCGGGCTGGCGGATGAAATCGTCACGTCGATGATGCTCACGCCACAGGATTTCCAGGACAAGCTGAATTCGGTCAATGGCGCGGCCTTCAGCCTGGAACCCGTGCTGACGCAGAGCGCCTGGTTCCGGCCGCACAACCAGAGCGAAGAAGTAGACAACCTGTATCTGGTCGGCGCCGGCACCCACCCGGGCGCCGGTGTGCCCGGCGTGATCGCATCGGCCAAGGTGCTCGACCGCGTGGTGCCGGACCCGCACCGCCGTTGAGACAGGGACGATATGTAAGGCGACCTTGGGCGGCCCCTGCGGGAGCTGTCCTTGTGGGAGCTGTCCTTGTGGGAGCTGTCCTTGTGGGAGCTGTCCTTGTGGGAGCGGCGGCCTCGCCGCGATAGTGCCGCGACCATCGTTGTGCAGAGTGCGTTTCGCGGCGAGGCCGCCGCTCCCACAGGCCGCCGCTTCCACAGGCCGCCGCTCCCACAAAACCGTCGCCGCTCCCGCAGAAAACCGGGCGATTTGCAGCGGCGCGCTCAGCGCTTCAGGAAGGCGCGCACCGGTTCAAGCGCGCGCGCCGGCGCTTCTTCATGCGGCAGGTGGCCGACGTCCGGCAAGGTCACCACGGTGGCATCGGCGATGGCCGCCTTGTAGTCAGCCGCATTGGCGGCAGGAATCATCGCGTCCTGCTCGCCCCACACGAGCAGCGTCGGCGCGGTAATGCGCTTGAGCAACGGCACCGGATCGACCAGTTTCATCTGCGCCATGCGCTGCATCATCGCGTCGCGGCTGCCGGGCGCGAGCATCAGGTCATGGTAGCGATCGGTCATCGCGTCGGTCAGCACCGTCTTGTCGGCATACGCCGGCTCCAGACTCATCTTCAGCATGAAGCGCGGCAGGCAGTGGCGCATCAGTGACATCAGCGCCGGCACCTCCGGCGCCTTGTCATATTCGAAACCGGGGCTGGCGAATCCGTCGGGCGACAGCAGCACCAGCTTGTCGACGCGCGCCGGCTGCGTCGCGGCGAAGGTCCAGGCAATGCGCCCGCCCATCGAATTACCGATCAGCGTCGCGCGCGCCACGCCGAGGCGGTCCATCAGCGCCGCCACGATCTGCATGCTGCGCGCGTCGGTGTAGTCGCCAGTCGCATCGGGCGGACTCAGGCCGCTGCCCGGCAGGTCGAAACGGATCACCCGGTAGTCGCCCTCCAGCGACTGCGCCCACGGCTCCCAGGTGTGCAGGCTGGCGCCGAAGCCGTGCAGCATGATCAGCGCCGGCGCGTCCTTCGGGCCGCTGTCGCGCACATGCAGCCGGGTGCCGGCCACTTCCAGCATGTCGCCGGGTGCCGCCAGATAGCGCGCTTCGAGTTCGGCCAGCGGGCGGTCGGGCGTCCACAACCAGAACACCAGAACGGCCAGCAGCACCAGCGCGGCCACAAGAAATTTCACGTCCGACTCCCGCCGACAAGGCATGACAACCGGGACGGACTGTAGCGCAGTTCGCGCCGCACGAGACGACGGGGAAGGCGGGTGAGCCGGGCGTACGTGGCACGCAGATGTGCGGTCCGCAGCGGGCGAAGCGCGCCACCTGATGCCGTGGCAGCCATCAGACGATAGACTCGCGCACTGCTCGACGCTTCCATGCCGAGCGAAAAGCACATCGACCACCTTGAAGATTCCGAATGCCCCTCACACTGCCCCAGCTGGAACGCCACCTCTTCAAAGCCGCAGACATCCTGCGCGGCAAGATGGATGCCTCGGAGTTCAAGGAATACATCTTCGGCATGCTGTTCCTGAAACGCTGCTCCGACGTATTCGACCAGCGCCGCGAGCAGGTCATCGGGCAGGAGGTGGGGTCGGGCAAGACGACAGCCGAGGCCGAGCAGAGCGCGGAACTGAAGCGCTGGTACGGCCAGTCCTTCTACGTGCCGCCAGCCTCTCGCTGGGCCTACCTGGTCAATGAAGCACATCAGGATGTCGGTGGATTCCTGAACCGCGCGCTGGGTGGCCTGGAAAGCAACAACTCCAGTCTGGCCGAGGTGCTGGAGCACATCGATTTCTCGCGCAAGGTCGGTCAGAGCAAGATCCCCGACATCAAGCTGCGCCAGCTCATCAGCCACTTCGGTAGCTACCGGCTGCGCAACGAGGATTTCGAGTTCCCCGACCTGCTCGGCGCCGCCTACGAATACCTGATCGGCGAGTTCGCCGACAGCGCCGGCAAGAAAGGCGGCGAGTTCTACACGCCGCGCTCGGTCGTGCGCATGATGGTGCGGCTGCTCAAGCCCGAACAGCAGCACAGCATCTACGACCCCTGCGTGGGCTCAGGCGGCATGTTGATCCTGGCCAAGGAGTACATCGATGAACACGGCGGCGATGGCAGCCGGGCCGATCTGTGCGGGCAGGAAGCGAATGGCACCGTCTGGTCCATCGCCAAGATGAACATGCTGCTGCACGGCATCAGCACCGCCGACCTGCGCAACGACGACACGCTGGCCGAGCCGCAGCATGTCGAAGGGGGCGAGCTGATGCGTTTCGACCGCGTGCTGTCGAATCCGCCGTTCTCGATCAACTGGGGCACCACCGACACCGACCGCGCCGGCCAGTCGGTCTGGGCGCCGAAGTTCCGTGGCGAGCGCTTCCGCTACGGCGAGGTGTCGCTCGGCAGCAAGAAGGCCGACCTGATGTTCCTGCAGCACATGGTGGCGGTGACGCGCGACGGCGGCATGGTCGCGACCGTCATGCCGCACGGCGTGCTGTTCCGCGGCGGCGAAGAACGCGCCATCCGCGCCGCCATGCTCGAAGCCGATCTGCTCGAAGCCGTGATCGGCCTGCCGGCCAACCTGTTCTACGGCACCGGCATCCCGGCGTGCGTGCTGGTGCTGCGCCAGCGCCAGGGCAACTACAGCGGCAAGCCCGCCGAGCGTCAGGGCAAGGTGCTGTTCATCAATGCCGACCGCGAATTCTTCGAAGGTCGCGCGCAGAACCACCTGCTGCCCGAGCACGTCGAGAAGATCGTCAATACCTTCGAGAACTTCGCCGAGGTGCCGGGCTTCAGCGCCATCGTTCCGAATGCCACGCTGCGCGACAACGACTGCAACCTGAACATCCGCCGCTACGCCGACAACGCGCCGCCGCCCGAGCCGCACGACGTGCGCGCGCACCTGCTGGGCGGCGTACCCAAGGCCGAGGTGCAGGCCAAGGCGGCCCTGTTCGCCGCGCACGGGCTGGACCCGCTGGCGTTGTTCATCGAGCGCGATGCCAGCTACTTCGACTTCCACCCCGAGCTCTCGACGCGGCAGGCGATCAAGCCCGCCGTCGAAACGAACGCAGGACTCCTCGCACGCGAGCAGGCGGTGCGGGACGCGTTCGAAGCGTGGTGGCAGGCGCACAGCCCGCGCATCACCGCCCTGGCGGGTGCCCAGAGTTTTGTCGGCCTGCGCAACGAGCTGCTGCACAGCTTCAGCGCTGCACTGGAGCCCGCGGGCGTGCTCGGGCGCTTTCAGGTGCGCGGCATCGTGGCCGGCTTCTGGTCTGACGCCAAGTACGAATTCATGACGCTGATGGCGCGCGGCGCCAAGGGCGTGATCGACGCCTGGCGCACCAGCATCCTGACGGCGATGGACGACGAACAGAGCAAGGACAACCCGCTCGACCACAAGCTGGTCAGGTTCCTGATGGCCGGTTTCGTCGACGCACTGGCCGAACTGGAAGCGCGCAAGGCCGAACTGGACAGCCAGATCAAGGCAGCCACGCCGGAGAAGGGTGCAGGCGATGATGGCGACGACGCCGAGGCCGGTGAAGACGAGCCTGCGGTGGACGAAGCTCAGCTCAAGGAATGGAAGCGGCAGCTCGCCGCGCTGAAGAAGGACATCAAGGCGCAGGAACAGGGTTTTGCCGAGCGACTGAACGCGGCGGTCGATGCGCTGGACGAGGCCGGCGCCGCGGCGCTGCTGCTGGCGATTCTGCGCAACGACATGCAGGTGATCCTGGAGCGCTACATCAGTGCGCAGCGGCAGCAGGTCGTCGTGGCGTTCGAGAACTGGTGGGATAAGTACCGGGTAACGCTGAAGGACATCGAACGCGACCGTGACGCTGCGGCGTCTGCGCTGCGCAGCTTTGTGAATGCGCTCGGATATGCGTGAAGCGACCAGTCACACTCTGGGCGCCTACGAGCGGCGCGGCGACCTTGAGCTTGGGCGCGGAGACGTGATCTCGACTGGCGACTTGGCCGCCTATCCCGGTGACTATCCGGTGTACTCGTCGTCCGCCGTCGGCGACGGGGTGTTTGGCCGGTACGGCCGTCACATGTTCGATGAGGAGTTGATCACATGGTCAATTGACGGTGGGGGACGACCCTTCCATCGGCGCAAACATCGGTTCTCGGTCACCAACGTCTGTGGGTTTCTCCGCATCAAGCGCCCAGATCGGTGGGACTACGGTTACCTGCATGCGATCCTTGAGAAGCTGCAGTCCGGTATTCAGTTCGACTACCAGATGAAAGCTCACCCAAGTGTTATTCGCGACCTCTATCGCTTCGACTGCGTTCCAATTGATGAGCAACGTGCTATCGCCGAGCTGCGTGACACCCTCGACACCACAATCCGCCAGACCGAGGCGATCATCGAGAAGCTCCAGCAGGTCAAGCAGGGGCTGCTGCACGACCTGCTGACCCGCGGCATCGACACCAACGGCGAACTGCGCCCGCCGCAAAACCAGGCGCCCCATCTCTACAAAGACTCGCTGCTAGGGTGGATTCCGAGGGGATGGGAGTTGCGCTCGGTAGATCAAATCTCCGATTCGGTCGTGGACGGTCCGTTCGGCTCCAATCTGAAGACCGAACACTACGTCCCGGTTCCCGGCGTTCGTGTAGTTCGGCTTCAAAACATCGGCATCGGAGACTTTGACGACAACGAGCGCGCCTATGTGTCCGAGTCGAAGGCAGGCGCTCTCAGCAAGAATCAGGTCGTCGGTGGCGACGTTCTGGTTGCTGCCCTGGGCGATGAGCGATATCCGGTGGGGCGGGCCTGCTGTTACCCAGCCGAGCTGCCCGCTGCGGTGAACAAGGC
Source organism: Methyloversatilis sp. XJ19-13 (assembly GCF_024580155.1). Taxonomy (NCBI): domain Bacteria; kingdom Pseudomonadati; phylum Pseudomonadota; class Betaproteobacteria; order Nitrosomonadales; family Sterolibacteriaceae; genus Methyloversatilis; species Methyloversatilis sp. XJ19-13. Next base: position 275,722 of record NZ_JANINH010000005.1, read on the forward strand.
GGATTGCTTTCGCCAGCGCCCCCGTAAAGACATTGCTATCGGACCATTTGTGATGCGGAGTTTGAATGGTGCGGCCGCGCGCCGTCAGGTTCGAGGGTTCGAGCAGGGCGTCACGATGCAGCGAGTGAATCTGAGCAACCTCAGGAAGGTTGTACTTTCGATGCCCTTGGTCGCTGAGCAGCAACTCATATGCGAGAGGGTTGATGCACTCGACCGGACATTGGCAACGAACATGGCACTCATGTCGAAGTTGCGCGAGCAGAAATCTGGCCTCATGGACGACCTCCTCACCGGCCGCGTCCGCGTCACGCCGCTGCTGGACATCGCCGCCCCCGCATGACCCCGCCGCCCTTGCCCCCACGCGAATCGCTCACGGTCGAGTTCAAGAGCGACCGCACCCGCCTTTCCGACCGCGAACTGGTCGAAGCCGTGGTGTGTCTGGCTAATGCCGACGGCGGCGAGCTGTGGCTGGGCGTGGAAGACGACGGCACACCCACCGGCCTGCATGTCGAACACCAGAATCTGTCTGGACTGGGCGGGCTGGTCGCTGCACGCACTTCGCCGTCGGTGATGGTCGCCGTGACGCCCGCCCATCTGGGTGGCGTGGCCGTCGCGCGTATCGCGGTACCCAAGGCCGGCAGCGAGGTGGGCACCACCAGCGGTGTCTACCTGCGCCGCCGCATCAAGCACGATGGCACACCCGAGTGCGCGCCGATGCTGCCGCACGACCGCGCCAGCCGCGCCGCGCACTTCGGGCTGGCGGACGCGTCGGCACAGCCCGTCGCCGGCGCCACGCTCGCCGACCTGGACCCTCTGGAGCGCGAGCGCCTGAGCCAGAGCGTGCAGCAGTACGGCGGCGACCGTGTGCTGCTGGAACTGGACGACGAAGCGCTCGACGGCGCGCTGAGTCTCACCGCCCGCCAGACTGACGGCAGCCGCGTACCCACGCTCACCGGCCTGCTGCTGGTGGGCCGAGAGCAGGCGCTGCGCGATCTGGTACCCACGCATGAATTCGCTTTTCAGGTGCTGGCGCGCGAGGCGGTGGGCTTCAACGAGTTCCGGCGCTTCCCGCTACTGAAGGCGCTGGACTGGCTTGAAACCAACTTCCGCCCCTACAACCCCGAACGCGAGATCCAGGTCGGCCTGTTCCGCGTGCCGGTGCCCCGCGTCGATCTCGGTGCCTTCCGTGAGGCGGTGGCCAATGCACTGGTGCACCGCGACTATCACCGCCTGGGCGCCGTGCATGTGCGGCTGGACGACGAGGGTCTGACCATCAGCAACCCCGGCGGTCTGGTGGACGGCGTGACGGTGGCCAACCTGCTGACCACCGAACCACGACCGCGCAACCGGGCGCTGGCCGATGCGATGAAACGTGTAGGTCTGGTCGACCGTTCAGGCCGCGGCGTCGACAAGATCTACCGCGGCATGCTGCGCTTCGGCCGGCCCGAGCCGGACTATCGCCGCACCGATGCGCAGAACGTGGTGCTGCGGCTGGCTACGGTGGATGCCGACGAAGCCTTTCTGAAAGTGGTGGTTGGCGAGGAGGGGCGACGCGGCACGGCCTTGCCGATCGACAGCCTGATTGCACTGGCGGCGTTGCGCGAACTCAAGCGCCTCACCACCGACGAGCTGGCCCTGCACATACAGCGTGACCCGTCGCAAGCCAGGCGCACGCTGGAGGCATTGCTGGAGGCCGGTCTGGTGCAGGCGCACGGCACCACGAAGGGCCGCACCTACACGCTGGCGCCCGGGGTGTATCAGGCAGACGGCGACAAGGCGGCCTACACGCGGCAGGCTGGCTTCAGCGCGTTGCAGCACGAACAGCTTGTGCTGAACTACGTGCGGCAGCACGGCAGCATCAGGCGCAGTGAGGCAGTTGCGCTTTGCAGGCTGACGGCACCGCAGGCTCGCGACCTGCTGCGGCGGTTGAAGGCGGGCGGGCGTTTGGTGCAGCACGGCGAGCGGCGCGGCGCCTATTACACACTGGTGGAGCCGACCAAAGGCTGAGCGGCTGAGCTGCCAAAATGGATGGTTATGGACAGTTATGGATAGTTATGGACGACTGACCCGAGATTGAATCGTTGTGAATCAAGCGCTTGGCGAAGACACGGGAGGCTTATGGGCTGGGAATTGGATGAATCGGATGAATCGGATGAAGTGGAGTACCCATTTGTCGAGCCGTCGGTCGACATGGGCGGGCACCCTGCCGGCGGCGATCTCTACACCCCCATCCAGACCGGTTGCGTCCCCGTCCCCCGGCTTTACAACGCTGCGGCAACTTGAGTGTCATGTCGAGCGCAACGGCTCCATTCCCCACGCTCATCTACCGCATGGTGCATGTGGACTCGCTGCCGACCATCCTCGCGCGCGGAGCGCTGCATGCGCCCACCTGCACACCCGAAGATGGGCTGCTCTACCGCGCGATCCACAACACGCAGGTACAAGCGAGCCGCCAGGAGAAGGCCGTTCCTTGCGGGCCACAGGGGACAGTGCATGACTACGTGCCGTTCTACTTCGGTCCGCTGTCGCCGATGCTGCTTAATCTGAAGACCGGTCGTGTCGACGGCTACGACGAGGGGCAGGAGCCTCTGATCTATCTCGTGAGCACCGCCCGATCGGTGGCTGAGGCAGGTTGTCGTTTCGTGTTCACCGACGGCCACGGCCTCGCCACCTTCACCAACTGGTTCGACGATCTGGCGCGCCTGGACGCGGTGGACTGGAGGCTGGTCGGCGAGCGCTACTGGAGCGACACGCCCGAAGACAATGACCGCCAGCGTCGCAAGCAGGCCGAGTTCCTGGTGTGGCAGTCGCTCGATTGGAAACTCATTGCGGGTATAGGCGTGTTGAATGCAGCGATGAAGGCGCGCGTGGAAAGCATCCTTGCCGAGCACCCGCTGCGCAGGCAGGTGGTTGTCAAGATAAAGCCCGCCCTGTATTACTGAGCGCGAAGCGAGGAGGCCAAGAATGATCGAAATTACACGCGGCAACCTGCTCACCGCCGAGGTCGAGGCGCTGGTCAACACGGTGAATTGTGTCGGCTACATGGGCAAGGGCATCGCGCTGCAGTTCAAACAGGCGTTTCCGGCCAACTTCAAGGCCTACACGGCAGCGTGCGCGGCCGAAGAGGTGGTGCCGGGGCGGATGCTCGTCCATGACAACGGCGGGCTGGTGAATCCGCGCTGGATCATCAACTTTCCGACCAAGCGTCACTGGCGTGGGAAGTCGCGGCTGGAAGACGTCGCCAGCGGGCTGAGCGCATTGGTTGCCGATGTCCGGCGTCTGGGTATCCGCTCGATCGCCCTGCCGCCGCTTGGCTGCGGCCTCGGTGGTCTGGATTGGGCAGTGGTGCGGCCCATGATCGAAAGTGCATTCGCCGATCTGCCGGACGTGAAGGTGCTTTTGTTCGAACCGGCTGGGGCGCCAAGCGCAACGAGCATGCCCGTTCGGACGAAACGCCCGGACATGACGCCCGCACGTGCGCTGTTCGTGAAGCTGATGCACGCCTACTCGGCGCTGGACTACTCGCGCACCTTGCTTGAAGTGCAGAAGCTCGCCTACTTCCTGCAGGCGGCAGGGCAACCGCTGCGCCTGCGCTACGAAGCCGGGCACTATGGCCCATACGCCGACAACCTGAACAAGGTGCTGGAGTCGATGGAGGGGCACTACGTACGTGGCTATGGCGACAGCCAGAAGCCGACTACCCAGATCGACCTGCTGCCGGGTGCGGTGGACGAGGCGGATGCCTTCCTGGCCGATGATGAGCCGGCGAGACAGCGCCTCGACCGTGTTGCCGAGCTGATCGAAGGCTTCGAGACACCCTATGGCATGGAGCTGCTTGCCACTGTCCACTGGGTGGCACACGAACCGAGCCCCGGCCATGCCGAGCGCGCCGCGAATGCGGACGAGGCGATCAAGCAAGTGCACGCCTGGAATCCGCGCAAGAAATCGGTCTTCCGCCCGGAGCACGTAACGGTGGCATGGGCGCGCCTGGAAGAAGCCGGCTGGATGCGTTGATCCATTTCATGTCTTTGGTCTGGAATGCGTGGTGTGCGCCTGACATTGGCTTGACATCAGCTTCTATGGATTTTCTATGAGCACCTATGAGCCGCTGTGGGCTCCAGGCGCATAGGCGAGGCGGGCATGGGCTGGGAACTCGAAACCGTTGAGAAACCCTTCGTCGAGCAACTGCTGACGATGGGCTGGCGCTATGTCGAAGGCGACCTCGACAAACCCGCACTCACCGGACGCGACAGCTTCGCCGAGGTCATTCAGCTCGCCACGCTGCGCCGCCAGCTGCAAGCGCTGAACCTCGACGCCACGGGACAGCCCTGGCTGGACGACGAGCGCGTCAGTCAGGCTGTGGGCGCGCTGACCCGCATTCCCGCGCACCGGCTGATGGAAGCCAACCGCATCGCAACCGAGCTGCTGCTGAGCGGAATCACCGTGGAGGGCCTGCCCGGCTGGGACGGGGGCCGCAGCCAGACCATCCACTTCATCGACTGGGAAACGCCCGAGCGCAATACATTCACCGTGGTCAATCAGTACCGGGTGGACTGCCCACCGGGTTACACGCGCGGCAAGGCCTTCATCGTGCCGGACCTGGTGCTGCTGGTGAATGGCATTCCGCTGGTCGTGGTCGAGTGCAAGAGCCCGAGCGTGCCCGAACCGCTGGCCGACGCGGTGGACCAGCTGCGCCGTTACAGTAATCAGCGCCGCGCCAGTGGCGAGGTGGATGACAACGAAGGCAACGAGCCGCTGTTCCACACCAACCAGTTGCTGATTGCCACCAGCTTCGACGAGGCGCGCGTGGGCAGTGTGGGTGCCGCCTTCCGTCACTACGCTGCGTGGAAGACGGTGGTGGGCGCCGACGGACAGGGTTGCGAGGCCGAAGTGGCAGCCCGTCTCGGCAAGCCTGCGGACAAGACGCAGCTCTCCGAACAGGAACGACTGGTGGCAGGTCTGCTGCGCCCGTCACACCTGCTCGATGTGGTGCGCCACTTCATGCTGTTCATGACGGCCGACGGGCAGACCGTGAAGTCGGTCTGCCGCTACCAGCAGTACCGCGCGGTCAATCGCGCCATCCACCGCCTTCGCACCGGCGCCACGCGCAGGCAGGACGGTGAGCACGACAGGCGCGGCGGCATCGTGTGGCACACCCAAGGCTCGGGGAAGAGCCTGACCATGGTGTTTCTGATGCGCAAGCTGCGCAGTGACGCGCTGCTGCGCCGGTTCAAGGTGGTGGTGGTGACAGACCGCAATGACCTGGAGCGCCAGCTGTCAGAGACGGCCACGCTCACCGGCCAGAATGTGTTGCGGGCCAGTTCGGCCGAAGATCTAAAGAAACAACTGCGCCGCCACGGGCCGGACATCGTGTTCGGCATGATCCAGAAGCAGCGCAGCGGTGACGCCGTGGGCGAACCCGGGCTGAGGGCCGAAGACCTGCCGAAACTGGCGACGCACGAGCCGGCGCCCAAACCCTACGACCCCGACGTGCTGAACGAGGACGAAGCCATTCTGGTGCTGGTGGATGAAGCACACCGCGGCCAGGCGGGCGACCTGCAGGCGACCTTGCTGGCCGGTCTGCCCAACTGCGCGCGCATCGGCTTCACGGGCACGCCGATCCTGATGGGCGACAAGAAGCGCACGCACGCCATCTTCGGCGAGTTCATCGATCGCTACACCATCCGCGAAGCGGAGGCCGACGGGGCCATCGTGCCCATCCTGTACGAAGGCCGCACGGCGCACGGTGCGGTGAAGGACGGCGCCAGCCTGGATGATCTGTTCGAAGACCTGTTCCGCGAACACACACCGGAAGAACTGGAGGCGATCCGGAAGAAGTACGCCACCAAGGGCCAGATCTTCGAAGCGCCGGACCTCATCCGCGACAAGGCGCGCGACATGCTGCGCCATTACGTCACCCACATCCTGCCCAACGGCTTCAAGGCGCAGGTGGTGGCATACAGCCGGCTGGCCGTGGTGCGCTATCTGGATGCCTTCATCGTCGCGCGGGATGAGCTGCTGGCAGAGGCCGATGCGCTGAGCCCGGAGAACAAGGCGCTGGACGACGAGGTGCTGTGCACGCGACCACCGGCGGTGCAGGCGCAGGTTCAGGCCTGGCGCTGGCGTGAGGTGCTGGCGCGCATCGAGTTCGCCTCCATCATTTCGGGCAGCAACAACGACGATCCGGCCTGGAAGCAATGGACCGACAGCACCGCGCAGGAGCAGCGCATCAAGCGCTTCAAGCAGCCGCTGCTGCATGCCGACCCGACCAAGGCGGACCCGCTGGCCTTCCTGATCGTGAAGTCGATGCTCCTGACCGGCTTCGACGCGCCCATCGAGGGCGTGATGTACCTGGACCGACCGATCCGCGAAGCCGAGCTGCTGCAGACGATCGCACGCGTGAATCGCACCGGGCACGGCAAGAAGTTCGGCATCGTCGTCGACTACTTCGGTCTGGCGCACCACCTCAAGGAGGCGCTGAACGTCTATGCAGACGAGGACATCGACGGTGCGCTGCAGAGCCTGAAGGATGAAATACCGGTGCTGCGCGACCGGCACCTGCGCGTGGCGGATCTGTTCCGCAGCCGCGGCATAGAGGACCTTGACGACTACGTGGAGTGCGTTGCGCTATTGCGTGACGAACGGTTGCGCGCTGAGTTCGCGGTCAAGCTCAAGGCCTTCCTCGACACGCTGGATGTCGTACTACCGAGATCTGAGGGGCTTCCCTTCGTGAAGGACGCCAAACGCCTCGCGTTCATCTACGCACGAGCCCGGAACACTTACAGGGATACCGTCCAGTTGGGCAAGGACGTGGGCGCCAAGGTGCGCAAACTGATCGATGATCATGTGGTGTCGATGGGCGTGGATCCGAAGATTCCGCCGGTGTCGCTGACCGACGCCGACTTCGGTACCAAGCTGGCCAGGGAGCCGAACGACCGGGCCAAGGCGTCGGAGATGGAGCACGCCATACGCGCGCACATCCGCGAGCATCTGGATCAGGACCCGGTTGCGTACCGCAAGCTGAGCGAGCGACTGCGGGAGCTCCTGGGCAAGCTTGACGAGCAGTGGGACGAGCTGACCAAGGCGCTGAAGGTACTTGTCGAGGAGATCCGCACCGGGCACATCACGCCTGATGATCGGCTGCCCGACCTGCCTGAACACTACGGCCCTTTCCTGCGGCTGATCGTCGACACCGCAGCCGGTGACCGCGAACTCGCCGACGCCGAGCGCACGCTGCTGGTGGAGCTGACAGTGGAGGTGGTCGACACCATCAGCGCAGAGCTGACACCCACCTTCTGGCGCCCCAACCGCCAACCGGCTCAGGACGCACTGAACACGCGGATTTTCGAACTGCTGATGAAGAGCCGCCTGCTGCCCACGCCGCAGATTGAGGCGCTGGTCGACAAGCTGATGGAGCTGGCGCGCGCCAACCACGACAGACTGCTGAAATCATGAGCACGCTGAAAGTGAACGACCTCTGCTTCGAAGTGCGTCGCAGTCAGCAGCGGCGTGCGCTGGAGATCACGGTTGATCGGGGCGGCGAGCTGATCCTGTCTGCCCCACCCGATGTGGCCGACGTGACGCTGCGGGACTTCGTGCAGCGCAAGCGGATGTGGGTCTACAAACAGCTCGCCCGCAAGGAGGCACTGTCGCGCACGACGCAGCACAAGGTTTTCGTGGAGGGCGAAGACTTCACCTACCTTGGCCGCACCTACCGCCTGCGTCTGGTCGATGAATGCGATGTGGCGGTGAAACTGCAGGGTGGACGCTTCGTGATGCCGAAGGCGCTGGCATCAACCGGGCGCGAACACCTCATTCGCTGGTACTGCGAAAGGGCACGGCCATGGCTGTGGTCAAAAGTGCAGGACTACGCCAGCCGGATGGAAGTCACGCCCGCCGGCATCCGCGTGCAGGATCTGGGTTACCGCTGGGGATCGTGCGGCAAGGGGGCGCTGCTCTACTTCCACTGGAAAACCATCCTGCTGCCCGCCCGGATCGCCGAGTACGTCGTGGTGCATGAGATGGCCCACCTGCTTGAGCAGCACCACACGCCTGAGTTCTGGCGGCGAGTTGAACGTGCGATGCCTGATTACGAGCGCAGGAAGGTATGGCTCGCCGTGCGAGGGATGGAGGTCGAGGGTCTGTAGCGCGTCGCCATCAGGCATGGCGCGAAGGTTGGCATGGTTTGGTGGATGGGTCGCGTACTTGGGTGAACACACCAACCTGAGCATGCTGATTTTGCTCATACCGGATGCTGAGCGGACAGGTTTTCCTGGGGTATGTGAGAGGCTGAGAGCACGCTGGCGTCGTCCCATTACAAAAGGTAATTCTGGATTTCATGGAGAGCAGACAAAGCCACTTCGACAATGTACTTGACCAAAACCGGAAGCAATGCGGCATATAGGCTTACCGGGAACAAGGTTGGTCTTGGCTGTTTCACGTTGCGCCGCCGACCCACCCATCTGCCTCGGATACGATTGATTGACACCGTACAGCGCTTCCAAACACTCATTTTGATTGCCTCCAGTCCAAGTTCTCCTACCCTGCTTTCAGCTTGGTCTACGGAAGCGCTTGCGCAAAGGGCGATCGAAGTTCTCTGTTTGACCTTCGCCTTTATTGCTGTACGTAAAATACAGTGGCTTCTCGAGGTTTGTGTGCTCACCCCCGACGATGTTCGAACGGCCGTCGCAGCATGCAGCGGCAACGGGAGTGGGCGATCTAAGCGTCGTGGTAGCGTGAGGCTCAGAACCACGCAATCGGTGGGTTGGCTGTGCTTCGTGCAGAAATGGCGCACAGTGCCTGAGCGGAGGTAGCGCGCTCCACGCTCGAACATTAAAACTGCCAGTACGCGAGGTCGGCACCTCGCCAAAGCTAGCCCCGTGCTAGCCCACCCCCAAAACGAAAACGGCCCCCATCGCTGGGAGCCGCTTGAATGCTGGTGGTGATGGGGGGACTTGAACCCTCGACCTACGGATTATGAATCCGTCGCTCTAACCAGCTGAGCTACATCACCAAAGCCGCGCAGTGTAAGGGTTTCAGCCGGATCGAGTCAACCGAGCTATCCAAAACTTCACCCTCTCTTTTGAAATCCGAGGTTTTCGAGAGGGCGTCTGGCTGCGGAGTCTGACAACCGTCTCGAAAGGTTTTGGACATCACGTCGCAATTAAAGCTTGGTAAAAGATCAGTTGCGCGCGGGTCTACGGCATGCAGCGATGTAGCAAACTAAAACTTTACGTGGTCCGTGAGGCGATTCAATCGAGCCACGGCTTTTCTTTGAGTACCTGCTCACACAAATCCGAACCTGACTGTGCGAACGGTTCAAGCACATCCTCCATCCCGAGCGAATATCCAATCGCAAGCGCTCGATAAATCACATGAATCTGTGCAAAGGACTCGCGGGAGAGCACGTACTCACGCCCAGCGTCTCTTGTTCTTCGTTCACCAAGCAACGACACCCACGGTTCGCTTTTAGGGTCCTTTAACGTGATATCCAAAGCGGCATCCGAGTTGGCAGGAGAGAATATCTTTACATGGAGAAGCTCCGCTTTGGACTCTTCCCCGCAGGCCCTTAGTATCGACATCGTTCGCAGACGTGCTCCCTGCTTCTCCAACAGGTGACCAAACTGCGTCATCGCCAACATGTTCGCAGCAGTCTCTCCTGGATCAGTAGCAGCACTGCAAGTCAGGGACACAAGCAACAGGGGTAAGGTACAGAGGATTTTTCTCATGACTTTACGGCGCGCATGAACCGGTAGGCCCAATAGATCGCGACTGGAAGGACGCCGAGAACAAGTGTGTCTTCAATCAGCGTGCCACCACCTTCCTTGATCTCGTCAACGATTAAATGCGACAAGGCGACCCACAAAACGCTGATGACAAGGGCGATTCGAGTTCCACGATCCATAGCAACAACCCACCCAGTGAGGTGTTAGTAACTACTGCAGTTAGTTCGTGCGCCAACCGTCGTGCAACGGGTTTGGAGGCCCTGCCCTCGTTGCGTTGCAGCATTAATAGAGTTCACCTCAGCTACAACCTGTGCATGCATCTGGGCGAGCAACTCTTGAACCTGGTACCGCGCCTCTTTTTCGGAGATCTGTCCCGAGGCTATGCGTTCTTCCAATACATCAAGGGCAGCAATTACCCGATGAGCGTTACTGATGTAACCGTTGTGGAATGAGTATCGAGAGTCGGCCCTAAGTGCCGTCGCGGTGCATTCCGCGACACCTTTGAAGCTGGCATGTTGCTCATTACAACTCGAATACATCTTGTCCATGGATGCGCAGCCCCCAACGAACGCTAGAAGCAATGCTGCAAACGAAGTGCGCTGTCGATCCATTTTCTCTGTCTTGAACGGTGTGTTGCAGAACACTCAAGTCTCGAAGCCTCACCTACCAATCAAATCTGGGTGCGGGCCACAAATAATCTTAAAGCATTTCCTAGGACGGTCATGACAAAGCTGTTACGACTCCTCTGTAGCCCGTTTGAGTTTTGGATAAACCCGATAGTATTGGACTGACAGAAAGCAAAAGAGCCTTGAAACCCGCATCTGGCTTGGGTTTCAAGGCTCCATGTTTTCTGACGAACTGCTTATGAATCCGTCGCTCTAACCAGCTGAGCTACATCACCCTTTGAAAGGCCGTGGATTGTCGTGGAGCGACCGGGTCTTGTCAAGAATGGCGGCCCGGCAGGACAATCGCGGGTCTTTCATCCGTGCGGTCACTTTCGCGATGCAGCAGGATCTTCAGTTCGACGTGGTCATCGTTGGCGCCGGCCTGCCCGGGCTGGCGCTGTGTGCGGCGCTGCGCCGGGCGCAGCTTTCGGTGGCGCTGGTCGAGGGACGGATGCCGGAGTGGCCGATCGGGAGCTGGGACGCGCGGGTATATGCGGTCAGCCCGTCGAGCGCGGCCTTTCTGGAGTCGGTCGGCGCCTGGGCGCATCTCGAGCATGCGCGGATGCAGCCGCTCGCCCGCATCGAGGTGTTCGGCGACCGCGGTGCGCGGCTCGACTTTTCGGCGTTCGACGTCGGCGTGGGTGAGCTGGCGTGGATTGCCGAATCGAGCCTGATCGCGCGCGAGCTGTGGGAGGGCGTGAAGCGGCAGGCCAATGCCACCTTGCTGTGCCCGGCGCGGCCGGCGAAGCTGACGCACGAACGCGGCCGCTCGCGGCTGACGCTGGAGGATGGCCGCACGCTCGATGCCGCGCTGGTGGTCGGCGCCGATGGGGTCAATTCATGGGTGCGCGCGCAGGTCGGGCTGGACGCGCATTTCACCGATTACAACGAACTGGGCGTGATCGCCAATTTCCGCTGCGAAAAGCCGCATCTGGGCTGCGCCTGGCAATGGTTCAGGCCGGATGGCGTGCTGGCTTTCCTGCCGCTGCCGGATCAGCACATGTCCATGGTGTGGTCGGCGCCCGAAGCCAGGGGTCGCGAACTGCTGCAACATGACGCGGCGACACTGGCGATCGAGGTTGCGGCCGCGGGCGATCACGTGCTCGGCGCACTCGAGCTGGTGACGCCGGCAGCCGGTTTTCCGCTGCGCCTGATGCAGGTACCCAAGGTGATCGCACCGGGCGTGGCGCTGGTCGGCGATGCGGCGCATGCCATCCACCCGTTGTCGGGTCACGGTGTGAATCTGGGTTTTGCCGACGTCCGCGTGCTGGCCAGCGTGCTGGCCGACACTGATCGCAGCGTGCTGGGCGACGTGCGCGTGCTGCGCCGCTACGAGCGCAAGCGGGCCGAAGAGGTGCAGGCGCTGCAACTGACGACGCATGCACTGCACGAACTGTTCCGCCCGGCGTGGCCGGCGCTGGCCTGGCTCAGGAATACCGGACTGAACCTGACACAGGGTGTGCCTGTCCTACGCAATGCGCTGGTACGCTACGCGCTCGGTTAATTGGCGCACGAAACAACACACGCACTGAATCCGGCCCATCGGGGCCGCCAACACAGCGCCCCAACAGGAGTTTTCATGTCCCTCAAGCACACCGCCGCACTGATGTGCGCGCTCGCCGCCACATCGGTTGCCTTCGCGGGTCCGGTTGAAGATTCGATCAAGACCGCCGTCGAAGCCGCCATCGGCAACGGTTCAAAGGTCGAAGGCGTCACCAAGACGCCTTACCTCGGCCTGTATGAGGTCCGCATCGGCGGCGAAATCCTGTACACCGACGAGAAGGCGAATTACCTCATCCTGGGCGAAATCCTCGACGCGAAGTCGCGCCAGAACATCACGCAGCAGCGGGTGAACCAGCTGTCAGGCATCAACTTCGCCGAGCTGCCGCTCGAGCTCGCGATCAAGCAGGTACGCGGCAGCGGCAAGCGGGTCATCGCCACCTTCGAAGACCCGAACTGCGGCTATTGCAAGAAGCTGGCGAAGGAATTGCTGACGATGGAGAACGTGACCGTCTACACCTTCCTGACGCCGGTGCTCGGCCCGGATTCGGTGAAGAAGTCGGAAGCGATCTGGTGCTCGCCCGACCGCGTGAAGGCGTGGAGCGACTGGATGACCACGAATGTTGCGCCGGCATCGGCGGCTGCATCGTGCGACACGGCCGGCTTCCAGAAAGCAGCGGCGCTGGGCGAAAAGTACCGCGTGCGCGGTACGCCGACCATCTTCCTCAGCACGGGTGAGCGTATTCCGGGCTATGTGCCGGTCGCGCAACTCGAAAAGCGCCTGGCCGGCATCAAGTAAGGCTGATCGGGACCGGCATGGCGCCGGTTCCGACCTTCTGCGCTGACGCGCGCTCACACCTTCTCGAATATCCCTGCGGCGCCCATGCCGGTGCCGATGCACATCGTCACCATGCCGGTACGCGCCTCGCCGCGCTGCATGGCGGCGATGACGGTGGCGGTGCGGATGGCGCCGGTGGCGCCCAGCGGGTGACCGAGCGCGATGGCGCCGCCAAGCGGATTCACCTTCGCCGGATCCAGCCCCAGCGTGCGCATCACCGCCAGCGCCTGCGCCGCGAAGGCTTCGTTCAGTTCGATCCAGTCGATGTCGTCCTGCGCGAGGCCGGCCAGCTTCAGCGCCTTCGGGATCGCCTCGACCGGGCCGATGCCCATGATTTCCGGCGGCACGCCGGCCACCGCGAAGCTGCGGAAGCGCGCGATCGGCACGGCACCGGTGCGCTGCATGGCCGCTTCCGACATCAGCAGCACGGCAGCCGCACCGTCAGACATCTGCGAACTGTTGCCGGCGGTGACCGAGCCGCGCGCCGAAAAGGCCGGACGCAGCTTCGCCAGCGCTTCCGCGCTCGAATCGGCTCGCGGCCCTTCATCGGTGTCGAAAACGCGCTCGGTCATGCGTACCGTATTGCTCGCCAGATCGGGCAGGTGGCTGCGCACGGTGTAGGGCAGCACCTCGTCGCGGAAACGGCCGGCGGCGATCGCGGCCAGCGCCTTGTGGTGCGACGCCAGCGCGAAGGCGTCCTGGTCCTCGCGCGACACGCCGTATTGCTGCACGACTTTTTCCGCGGTCAGGCCCATGCCGTAGGCGATGGCGACGTGTTCGTCCGACTCGAAGGCGCGCGGATTCACGGTGACCTTGTTGCCCATCATGGTCGGCATGACGGTCATCGATTCGGTGCCGGCGCCGATGGCGATGTCGCACTGGCCGGTCATGATCTTCATCGCCGCATCGGCCACGGCATTCAGGCCGCTGGCGCAGAAGCGGTTCACCGTGATGCCCGGCACCGACACCGGAAAACCGGCCAGCAGCACGCCGATGCGCGCCACATTCATGCCCTGCTCCGCTTCCGGCATCGCGCAACCGACGACCACGTCGCCGATGTCGTTCAGGTCGAAAGCCGGCACGGCGTCGACCGTGCCGCGCAGCACGTGCGCCAGCATGTCGTCCGGCCGCACGTGGCGGAAGGCACCGTTCTTGCGCGCCACGGCCGTGCGCTTCGCGGCGACGATGTAGGCATCCTGGATCTGTCGTGTCATGACGGTCTCCTCAGTTCCGCAAGGGTTTGCCGGTGTCCATCATGTGCGCGATGCGCGCCTGGGTTTCGGGCGTCCGCAGCAGCGCGACGAATTCCGCGCGTTCGACTTCGAGCAGCCACTGTTCGCTCACGCGCGAGCCGGTTTCGATTTCGCCGCCGCACAGCGCGACAGCCGCGGCGCGCGCGACGCGATAGTCGTGCGCCGAAATCAGGCCGCCCTCGCGCATGTTCACCAGCATCATGTCCAGCGTGGCGATGCCGCTGCGCCCGGCCACCATGATGTTCGACGCCTGCAGCGCCGGGCGCCAGGCGCTGTCGGCCATGGCGACCGCGTTGCGACGCGCCACATGCAGCAGTTCGTGCGCATGCATCACCACCACGTCGTCCGGCTTCAGCAGGCCCAGTTCCTGCGCGTGACGCGCGCTTTTCGACACCTGCGCCATGGCGATGGTCTGGAACACCGACTGCAGGAAATTCATCGGGTCCTTCGTCGCCGACGCTTCGGCGGCGCGCGCTGCGCGCAGCGCGAATTCCTTGCAGCCGCCGCCGGCCGGAATCAGGCCGACGCCCGCTTCCACCAGCCCGATATAGCTTTCCAGCGCCACCACGGCGCGCGGCGAATGCATGACGAATTCGCAGCCGCCGCCCAACGCCATGTTCTGCACCGCGGTGATGACCGGAATCTGTGCGTGCTTGATCGCCTGCGACGCCTGCTGGAAATCGTTGATGACGCCATCCAGCGCCTTGAAATCACCGGCTTCGAGCACCGGCCGGATCTGCTTCAGGTTGGCGCCGACCGAAAACGGCCCCTGCGGTTGCCAGATGACCAGCGCATCGAAGTCGCGTTCTGCGCGGGCGATGGCCTCGCGCACGCCTTCGAGCACCTTCGGCCCGATGGCCGACATGCGGCTCTTGAACGACAGCACCGGCGCGCGCGCGCCATCGGCATCATCCAGCGTCCACAGCCGCACCTCGTCGCCTTCCCAGATCGTGTGCGTGGCACGCGGCATCTCGCCGAGCACGAGTTCGGGAAACAGCTGGCGTGCATGGGCCGGCAGCGATGCACGCGGCTGCAGCGCGGCGGCCGACGCCGACCACGATCCGGCGGCCTCATGCGCCGCGTGGCGCTCGAACACCCAGGCCGGCAACGGAGCGTCACTCATGGTGCGACCGGCGGCAATGTCATCGCGCAGCCAGCCGGAGACCTGCTGCCAGCCGGCGGCCTGCCAGGTTTCGAATGGCCCGGCCTGCCAGCCGAAGCCCCAGCGCATCGCGAAATCGACGTCGCGCGCGCTGTGGGCGATATCGCCCAGATGCACGGCGACGTAATGGAACACGTCACGGAAGACGGACCACAGGAACTGCGCCTGCGGATGCGCCGACGCACGCAGCGCCGCGAGCTTCATCTGCGGATCGCGCTCGGCCAGGATGACCTGCACCTCCTCGGCCACGGCGCCGGCCGCATCGCGGTAATCCTGCGTTGCCAGATCCAGCACCTTGATCTGCCGCCCGTCCTTGCGATAAACGCCGGCCTTCGTCTTCTGGCCCAGCGCGCCCCGGCCGACCAGCGCGGCGAGCCAGGCCGGCGCGGTGTAGTAGCGGTGCCACGGGTCGGCCGGCAGGTGGTCGGTCATCGTTTTCACGACGTGCAGCAAGGTGTCCAGCCCGACCACATCGGCAGTGCGATAGGTGGCCGACTTCGGCCGGCCGATCGCCGGGCCGGTCAGCGCGTCGACCTCGTCGAAGCCCAGGCCGAGGCGCTCCGTGTGGTGCATCGCGGCCAGCATCGAAAACACGCCGACCCGGTTGGCGACGAAGTTGGGCGTATCGAGCGCACGCACCACGCTTTTGCCCAGCGTCGTCGTCAGGAAGGTTTCCAGCGCGTCGAGCAGCGCCGCGTCGGTCGAGCGCGACGGGATGAGCTCGACCAGCGACATGTAGCGCGGCGGATTGAAGAAGTGCACGCCGCAGAAGCGGCTGCGCAGGCTGTCGGGGCAGCCGTCGGCCAGCGCGTTGATCGACAGGCCGGAGGTGTTGCTGGCGAAGATCGCGTCGGCGCGCAGATGCGGCGCCACCTTCGCGTACAGGCCGTGCTTCCAGTCCATGCGTTCGGCGATCGCTTCGATCACCAGATCGCAGTCGGCCAGCCGCGCGAGGTCGCGGTCGTAGTTGGCGATGTCGATCAACGCCAGCCGGTCGGCGGTTGCCAGCGGCGCGGGTTCGAGCTTTTTCAGGCCGTCGAGCGCGCGCCTGACGATGGCGTCCGGGTCGCCCTCCTTCGCGGCGAGGTCGAACAGCACGACCGATACATTCGCGTTGGCGCAGTGCGCGGCAATCTGCGCACCCATGACGCCAGCACCGAGCACGGCGACACGACGGATACGGAACTGAAGGGGGATGGGACGGGACATGGCGGTCTCCCGGAAGCGGAACGCCGGCCACCAAGTGCGGCCGGATCACCGAAAAGGCAGAAGCTGCGCACCGGCCGGCGCCTTGCGGGCGCCGGCCGGTGCGGCATCAGAAGGTCTGGTTGTACTGCACCGACAGCAGGTCCGCACTGGTATCGAACTTGCCGCGAATGATCTGGCCGGTCGGCGTGGTGCCGACGATGGTGCGTCGGTCGATGCCTTCGCGGTCGAAGAAGATGTGCGCGTAGCCGACATCGATCGTCGATTTCGGCGACAGCGCATAGCGCGCACCGATCGCCACCCAGTAGCGGTCGCTGTCGGGCAGCGTCAGCGTGCGCGTCGTTTCGTCATGCACCGGCGACTTGTCGAACGCAACGCCGAACCGCAGCTTCAGCGCCTCGGTGTATTTGTAGGCCGCGCCGTAACCGATACGCCAGCTGTCGCGGAAGTCGTACTCCGGATTGGTCAGGCGGGCACCGGTGTTTTCATTGCGCACGTCGAGTGACTTGAAGGACGACCAGCCGGTCCAAGTGTAGTCACCCATCACTTCCCAGCGGTCGGTCATCTGGTGATGCACGGCAACCGAGAAGGTATCGGGCAGCTCAATCCTCGCGAAAGCGGGCGTCACGCCGGTCGCCGGACCGGCTTCGGTCGCGGTCGCCTCGCCTTTGAGCCGGAAGTCTATCTTCGAGCGGTAGGACAGACCGACGCGCATGGCCGGTGTCACCTGATACATCAGGCCGACGTTGAAACCCATCGCCGTGTCATCCGCTTCCAGCCGGTTGCGTGCATTGGGCAGCAGCGGCGACACCGGCAGCTGCTGCTGGATGTCGCCTTCAAGCTTGACGAAACTGATGCCGGCGCCGATCGACAGCTGGTCATTGACGCGCCAGGCGACCGACGGATTGATGTTCAGCGCCTTCAGGTCGACGTAGTTGCCCTGGAAGCGGCCGAGGAAGGTGGTGTTGTAGTCGGTCTTGTTGCCAAAGGTGGCCGACACGCCGACACCGATGCGGAAGCGGTCATTGATTGCATAGCTGTAGTAGCCAGCCGGAACAAGCGACAGGCCGCCGCCCTCGCCGCCTTCATCGCCCAGTGGAAAAACGGTCGGTCCGGGCAGGATCAGCGCATTCGAACCGCGATCGTCGAACTTCAGCGATCGGTGCAGCAGCGTGCCGGCGACCGAAATGCTGTGCCCCATCGGCAGATAGGTCATGCCGGCCGGATTGAAGTAGATCGTGCTGGCGTCGTCCGCGACAGCGGCCGCACCGGCAAATGCGGTCGCCGTACCGGCGCCGTTCTGGTTCTGTACCGCAAAGCCGGCTGCCATGGCCTGACCGGACATCGTCAATCCGATCAGCACGGCCAGACGTGCGAACGGAAGATCGGGACTTGCACAATTATTGTGTGATGACATTTCAGCTCCTCGTCTGGTGATGCGTTGCCGGCGCCCGATTCACCGCAGAAGTCGGGGCCGGTGCGACCGTACAGCGCTGTAACGGTCAATCTTTCGGAATATTCAGTTTCTGCCCCTCTTCGCCCACTGCAACATAGGTCAACGTCGCCTCCGCCACCTTCTTTATCTGTATGTTTTCGTAACCCGTTTCCGCATAGACCGTCACATCGACCGTGATCGAGGTATTGCCGACCCGTGCCACCGATGCATAGAAGGACACGAGATACTGGGTCGTGATCGGCTGCAGGAACACGAAGGAATTGACCGCCACCGTCACCACGCGCGAGCGGGTGCGGCGCATCGCCGCGATCGAACCGGCCACGTCCACCTGCGACATGACCCAGCCGCCGAATATGTCGCCCGCCGCGTTGAGGTCGCGCGGCATCGGCAGCAGGCGCAGCGCGGGTTGGTCATCGGGCAGGGACTGTACGGAATCATTCATGGATCGATGCTCAAAAAAGGGTCAATGGGTTTTCAGGCGCTCATGATGCAGCGGGCCGCCGGTCCAGGGCGCGAAGCCCGCGCCGAAGATCAGGCCGGCGTCGGCCAGATCGGCATCGGCGACCACCTGCTGTTCGACGCAGCGCCGCGTGACGGCGACCAGCGGCGCAAGCAGCCTGTCGGTCAGTCCGTCGGGCACGGACGATACCGCACCGCGCTGCGGCCTGCCGTCGGTCCACTCGTAAAATCCCTGGCCGGTCTTGCGTCCGAGCCGGCCGGCATCGACATGGCGCTGCAGGCAGGCAGGCGCCTGCGCGCTGCCGGTCAGCCGCGCACCGGCGGCCAGCGCGATGTCGAGCCCGACGGTATCGATCAGTTCGACCGGCCCCATGGCCATGCCGAAATCCTGTGCCGCGCGGTCCACCACTTCGGGTGCGATGCCTTCGTCGACGCACTTCATCGCTTCCAGCATGTAGGGGCCGAGCACCGCATTGACGAGGAAACCCGGACTGCTGGCCACCGGCAGCGGCAATTTGTCGAGCGCGCCGACGAAGGCCGCGGCACGTTGCACGGCCAGCGGATCGCTGGCCGTACCGCTCACCACTTCGACCAGCGGCATCTGCGCCACCGGATTGAAGAAATGGATGCCGACCAGCCGCGACGGCGTGCGCAGGCAGGCAGCGATGTCCTCGATGCGCAGGCTGGAGGTGTTGGTGGCGATCAGCGCATCGGGCTTCGCGCGCCGTTCGATGTCACGAAACAGCGCCTGCTTAGCATCGAGATCTTCGTAGATGGCTTCGATGATGACGTCGGCCCCCTCGATACCGGCGCCGGTCACGTCCGGCACCAGCCGGTCGAGCGCCGCGCGCAGGCTGCGCCGGTCGCGCCGGAACTTGCGGCCCCAGGCCTTCGCGGCGCGCTGCAGCGCCGGGACGATGCGTTCGGCGCTGCTGTCCTGCAGCGTCACCCGAAAGCCGCGCAGCGCGCACCAGGCGGCGATGTCGCCCCCCATGACACCGGAGCCGACCACATGCACGTGCCGGACCACCGGCAGCTCGACGCCTTGCGGCTTGCCGAAGCCGCGCAGGCGCTCGCGCAGGTGATAGACGCGCTGCAGGTTGGCCGTGGTCGGATGAGCCACGAGCGCGCTCATCGACGACGGATGGCCTTCCGGCACGGCCAGCGCATTGCCGCCGAAATCACGCCAGATGTCGATGATGGCGTACGGCGCCGGGTAGTGCCGGCGACTTGCACGCTTCGCCACGCCGGCCAGCGCCTTCTTCGCCACCACGCCGCGCAGCGGCCCGGACAGCAGGCGCTGCAGCAGCGGCAGCGGTTTGCGCGGCGCGCCCGACAGCACGGCGGCCGCCGCATGCTCACGCATCAGCCGCGCCGGGGCGATGTCGTCGACCAGACCGAGTGATCTGGCGCGCCGCACGTCGAGCGCGCGGCCGGTCAGCATCATGTCGAGTGCGGCCGGCGCGCCGATGCGGGCCGGCAGGCGCAGCATGCCGCCCCAGCCGGGCACGATGCCGAGCATCACTTCGGGCAGCGAAAAGCGGGTGCCGGGTTCGTCCACTGCAACGATGCGGTCGCAGGCCAGCGCCAGTTCGGTGCCGCCGCCAACGCAGAAGCCGCGCACCAGCGCACAGGTTGGGTAGTGCACGGCCGCCAGCCGGTTGAACAGGTTCCAGCCGCGTTCGATCAGCGCACGCGCGCCGGCCAGATCGCTGACCTGTCCGAATTCGGCGATGTCCGCGCCAGCGATGAAGCCAGTTGGCTTGCCGGACAGGATCACCAGCCCACGCGGCGGCGCGGCGTCGAATGTGTCGAGCACGCCAGCCAGTTCGCGCATCACTTCGCCGGACAGCGTATTCACGCTTTCCCCGGCACGGTCGAAAGTGAGCCAGGCGATGCCTTCAGCGTCGCGCTCGAGGCGCCAGTGCTCGAGCCCTTGCGTCATTTCGGCGCTCACGTCGTTTCCACCAGCATGGCGCCACCCTGACCGCCACCGATGCAGATGGCCGCGATGCCGCGACCGCCGCCCTGCCGGCGCAGCACATGCAGCAGATGCAGCACGATGCGCGCACCGCTGGCGCCGACCGGGTGACCGATCGCGATAGCACCGCCATCGATGTTCAGCCGGCGCTCGTCGAGCGTGCCCAGCGCGCCGGGCAGGCCCAGTTCGGTGCGGCAGTAGTCGTCGCTCTTCCACGCCTCGATGCAGCCGATGACCTGGGCGGCGAAAGCCTCGTTGATCTCCCAGGCATCGAGATCGTTCAGCCCGAGACCGTGCCGCTGCAGGATGGGTGTGGCGGCATGCACCGGCCCGAGTCCCATCTGTGCCGGGTCCAGTCCGGCCCACTCGGTGTCGACAATGCGGCCGAGCGGCGTCAGTCCGTGTTCCTCGACCGCCTTGCGCGAACACAGCAGCAGCCAGGCCGCACCGTCGGTCACCTGGGAACTGTTGCCGGCCGTGATGTGGCCGTGCGCGCGATCAAACACCGGGCGCAGCTTTGCCAGTCGCGGCACCGACGAATCGCGCCGCATGCCGTCGTCCTCCATATATATACGTCCACCGACGTCGGCGATCGGCACGATTTCATCGAAATGGCCGGCGTCGAGGGCGGCGGCCGTGCGCTGATGCGAGCGCATGGCGTGGAAATCCATCTGCGTGCGGCTGATGCCGAAGCGCGCGGCGAGGTTTTCGGCGGTCTGGCCCATATTGATGCCGATGACCGGATCAGTCAGACCTTTCAGCAGCCCGATGACCGGCACCAGCATGCCGGGGCGGAATTTCGTCAGCAGCTGCGCCCGCGCGCCGAAGCTTCTGGCCGCGTACCACTGCGACAGCCAGCGCACCATGGCGTCGGAAAACAGCAGATGGGCGCGCGACAGCGCATCGACGCCGCCGGCCAGCACCAGGTCGGCGCGTCCGAGCCGGATGTTGGCAATGCCCGAATCGAGTGCCTGCATGCCGCTGGCGCAGTTGCGCATCACCGTCCAGCCCGGCACGCGGTCACCACAGCCCAGGCGCAGCGCGGCGATGCGACCGATGTTCGCTTCGTCGGCCGATGGCGCGGCGCAGCCGAGAATGACTTCGTCGAGCTGATCCGGCCGGAAGCGCTGGCGCGACAGCAGCGCGTTGCCGGCGGCCACCGCGAGGTCGGCCGCGGCGAACGGGCCGGGCGCGTTGCGCGACTTCAGGAAGGGCGTGCGCGCGCCATCGACCACGAAAACGTCGGATGAGATCATCAGGCGGCGATCGCGGTGACGTTGTGCGATTCGGCCGGCGGTGCGCTTGCCGCATCGACACCGAAATCCTGCGGAAAGTCGTCCACCCGGACGACCCGGTCACGCAGGGTGTCGCGCCGACGGATCAGCGCGAATTCGGCGTCGTCGATCAGGCCGCCGTCGAACGCCGCCTGCATCAGACCGGCACCGCGCGCCTGCAGCAAGCCTTTCTTCTGCGCCGCACGCACGCGCGCCTCGATGGCTTCCGCGGCAATCGTCGCGTTCAGCGCATGTTCGATGACCCCGACCGGATCGTGCTCGTCATCCGGGATGTACATGCCGGCGGTCAGCCGGTCGCGTGTCGCCGAGGGTTCGATCAGCAGCTTCGCCACCTCGCCGCCGAGCCGGTCCGACGGCACGACGTAAGGCCGGCCGAGCGGGAAGATGAGCCGGCGCAGCAGGATGGCGATGGCGCGGTTCGGGAAGTTGGACATCACGCCTTCGAACGCGGTCTGGGCATGGAACATGGCGTCCCACATGGCCCAGTGCATCAGCGGCGCGTCGGCCGCCTGCCGGCCATCGGCTTCGTAGCGCTTCAATGTGGCTGAGCACAGATACATCTGCGAAAGGATGTCGCCCAGCCGCGCCGACAGCTTTTCCTTGCGCTTCAGATCGCCCCCCATGGTGAGCATCGCGGCATCCGAAATGAACGCGAAGGCGGTCGAGAAGCGCGTGAGCTGCTGGTAGTAGCGACGTGTTTCCGGCGCCACGCCGCTCGGCACGCCGACCCAGTGCGAACCAGTCAGACCGGTCACCAGCGCGCGTATCGCATTGCTCGCGGTGTAGCCGATGTGGGAAAACAGCGCATCGTCGAATTCCGCGAGTACCGCCGGCGTATCGTCGGCCAGCGCGGCGCGCATTTCGCGCAGCACGTACGGATGGCAGCGGATGGCGCCCTGGCCGAAGATGATCAGGCTGCGCGTCAGGATGTTCGCGCCCTCGACCGTGATGCCGATCGGGATCTGCTGGTAGGCGCGGCCGAGGAAGTTCGACGGACCCAGGCAGATGCCCTTGCCGCCGAGGATGTCCATCCCGTCATTGACGACGACGCGCGCGCGCTCGGTGATGTGGTACTTCACGATGGCCGACACCACCGACGGCTTTTCGCCCAGATCGATCGCGCCGGCGGTCATGCGGCGGGCGGCGTCCATCATGTACAGATGGCCACCGATGCGGGCCAGCGGCTCCTGGATGCCTTCGAAGCGGCCGATTGCCGTCTTGAACTGGCTGCGCACGCGCGCATAGCCGCCGACCGTGCGGGCCGTGAGCTTGGCCATGCCGGTATTCGACGCCGGCAGCGAAATCGAGCGACCGGCGGCGAGACACTCCATCAGCATGCGCCAGCCCTGACCGGCCATCGCCGGGCCGCCGATGATCCAGTCCAGCGGCATGAACACATCCTTGCCCCAGTTCGGTCCGTTCTGGAACACCGCGTTCAGCGGGAAGTGGCGGCGGCCGATCTGGACACCCGGATGGTCGGTCGGAATGAGTGCGCAGGTGATGCCGAGGTCTTCGGTGTCGCCCAGCAGGTGCTCCGGGTCGTACAGGCGGAAGGCCAGACCGAGCAGGGTCGCGACCGGACCGAGCGTGATGTAGCGCTTGTCCCAGGTGACGCGCATGCCGAGCACTTCGCGGCCCTGGTACTCACCCCTGCAGATGATGCCGAAGTCCGGAATCGAGGCTGCGTCCGAGCCGGCCTGCGGGCTGGTGAGTGCAAAACACGGAATCTCCAGCCCCTTGGCCAGGCGCGGCAGGTAGTGATCCTTCTGCGCGTCGGTGCCGTAGTGCAACAGCAGTTCGGCCGGGCCGAGCGAGTTGGGCACCATCACGGTGACCGCCGAGGCGGAGCAGCGGGTCGACAGCTTGGTCACGATCTGCGAATGCGCCCAGGCCGAGAACTGCTTGCCGCAGTACTGCTTCGGAATGATGAGGCCAAGGAAACCGGCGTCCTTGATGTATTGC
Organism: Methyloversatilis sp. XJ19-13; assembly: GCF_024580155.1. NCBI lineage: Bacteria > Pseudomonadati > Pseudomonadota > Betaproteobacteria > Nitrosomonadales > Sterolibacteriaceae > Methyloversatilis > Methyloversatilis sp. XJ19-13. Next base: position 299,224 of record NZ_JANINH010000005.1, read on the forward strand.
CAGGCTTGAGGCGGCAGGTCCTTCAGTTCGTGCGAAATGGTCCAGTCGTCGGACAGGCGGCACAGCTGTTCGACCTCGTTGTCGAGGAAGGCCTGCTCTTCCGCGCTCAGCGTCGGTTCCGGATAGGCGTGCAGTACGGACCAGTCCGGGTGGCCGCGGAACAGCTCACCTTCCCACCACACGGTGCCGGCTTCGAGCGCGATGCGCTCGGTGTCGGACATCGGCGGGAGAATGTTGCGGTAAACGTTCAGCAGCGGCTTCGAAATGACCGCACGGCGCAGCGGGGTCACGTTCAGCAGCAACGCCGGCACGCCGGCCAGCAGCGCGATCGCGACATTCACCGCGGTCGGCCAGTCGAAATGCAGGCTGGCCGCCACCAGCCACGCGGCTGCGGCCGCGGTGCACACGAGCAGCGGCGCGCGCAGGTAGCCGAGCAGAACGATGCCCAGCGGCACCAGCAGCAACAGTATCCAGGTCATCATGCTTTTCTCCTCCGGTGCTTCGCTTCGGTGCACGGGCCGTCGTTCGACCGCTGCACCCTGTTCCGCTATGTCGTGTTGTCCGTGCCCTGTCCGGCCGGCAGTGGCGCCCGCAGGCCACCGAGCAGGAAGCTCATCAGGCGCGGTCGCATGCGCTGCATGGCATCCGGTTCATCGATGCGCACGCCGGTCAGCACCTGCAGCGAATCGATGCCCGACACCGCGTACGACATGGCGCCGAGCATGAAATGCAGGCGCCACAGGATTTCCTCGACCGGCACTGTCGGCAGCGCACGACAGAATGCGTCACGGTAACGGCCGATCACCGGCGCGTATTCGGTGGCGAGATATTCGCGCACCGTCGGTGACGGTTCGGTGAAGGTGCGGCCGAGCAGCTGCATGAATTCGCGCCCGGCAGCACTGCCCGACGCCAGATCGAGCGAACTGCTGAAGAACGCATCGACGATGCGGTGGGGCTTCACCGGCTGATCGCCGGCTTCGGCCTCGGCCGCATCGAGCGCCTGCATGCGCTGTGCGTTCAACGGCTGCAGGTGACGCTTCAGCACCTCGCGCACCAGCACGTCCTTCGAACCGAAGTGGTAGTTCACCGCCGCAAGATTGACGCCGGCGTCGCCGGTGATCATGCGCATCGATGTCGCCTCGAAACCGTGCGCCACGAACAGGGCCTGCGCCGCATCGAGAATGCGGTTGCGGGTTTCATGCGCGGTCAGCGAGGTGCGACGGACATCCATGCCTGCACAGCCTTCATTCAAACGTTCGTTTAAATTCTAGCCGGGAAAGCGCCGCTGTCAAGCATGTTGACCACCGATGCGTGCGGACATCAGCCTCCGCGCAGCAGCCAGACCATCCACGCTGCGCCCACCGACAGCAGCACACCGGGCACAACCTGACCGGCGAACGCCCGGTCGCCGGCTGTGGCGGCGACGACGGTCTTGCTGATCGCATTGGTGGTGAAACCGATCAGGATGGGTAGCACCGCCTGAGTCGCCTCGATCTTGCCCGAGGCATGGAGGGCGGCGACCGCTGCCGCAGACGAATGTGCGTCGGCGAAACCGGCCAGGCCCACGGCCAGGTTCAGGCCGGCATTGCCGAAGTATTCACGCAGCAGTGAAGTCAGCAGCAGCATGCCGCCCATCGTGACGGCGAACAGCACGGCAATGCGCGGATTGAAGGCGCGGCCGGGCGGCACGGTCTCGCCCTCCATGGCATGCACACTGCGCCACGCGACCAGCAGACCGTACGCCAGTGCAGCAACGCCGGCCGCCAGCAGCGGCAGCGCCATTTCGCGCAGTACGGCGGTACTGGTCACGGCGAGCAGCAGCACCAGTTGCAGCACGGTCGCCAGCGACGACAGCACGGCCCCCGACACGGCGCCGGCGCGCAACGCGGGGGTGCGCACGGCCTGTGCGCCCATCGCCGCGATGGTGGCGGTGCTCGACACGAAGCCCGACGCGAAGCCGGCGAACGACAGGCCGAGCGCCGGCCCGGCGGCGCGCAGTGCAATGTGGCCGCAGGCGTTGATGGCCATCATCAGCACGGCCAGCGTCCACAAGGTGCGCGGATTGATCGCATCGAACGGATCGACCGTGCGATCGGGCGTCAGCGGCAGGATGACCAGTGCCGCGGCGGCCAGCAGCAGGGCGTCGTGCAGTTCCTGCTCCGACATGACGCGAACGACGAAGCGGTGCAGGTGGCTGCGTGCGGCCAGCATGATGGCCACCAGCACGCCAATGCCGGTCGCCAGCGGCGCATCGACCTGCGCCAGCGCGCCGAGCATGAAGGTCAGCAGCAGCGCGATTTCCGTCGTCAGGCCGGGATCGGTGTCGGCTGACTTGCGGTAGGACACCACCGCCAGCAACCCGACCGCCGCCGCGAGCACCGCCAGCGTCAGGCCGCCGCCGAGCAGCATGGCCAGCGCGCCCAGCAATGCGGCCAGCGTGAAGGTGCGCAGACCGGCCGCAGCACGCGCCGGGCCTTCGCCCTTGCGCCGCTCGCGCTCCATGCCGATCAGCAGGCCGATGCCGAGCGCGGCGGCAAGGCCGATCAGTCTGGGATCAAGGGATTCGGACATGCCTCAACGATACGCGGGTGGGCGGCACCGACGCTCATCCGTTGCGATCCGGATGAATGATCGGGTGCATTGATTGCATGGCGAATGCTCCATCGCGGTGCGTAAAGGCACCCCTAAACCCCGATCCGGAAAGGACATTTCAGCGACGGTGAAAATCTGTCAACGGCCACGGCGGGCGCGTGTGTTCATTGATCGCATGTTGATCGCAGGCGGTGATGCCGGCATGGCACGCAGCGTGCACAGGACAGGGAGCGCCGTCAGAGCGCACTGACCCGGTCGACCACCCCACAGGAGAGTTCTCATGCCGAAAGTTACCAAGCCCGCCAATCAGAAAGGTGAATTCCTCGTCGATTACGAAGAGAAGGTGTTCGAGGACGTGAAAGCCGAACCGGGCGAGAAGGCGCTGGTCACCTTTCACACCGTCGCCTTCGAAGGCTCGATCGGCTTCGTCAATCTGCTTCAGGCTACCCGCCTGAAGCGCAAGGGCTTCGACACGTCGATCCTGCTGTACGGTCCGGGCGTCACGCTGGGCGTCAAGCGCGGCTTCCCGACGCTGGGCGATGAAGCCTTCCCCGGCCACCAGAACTTCAACAACCAGATCACCAAGTTCATCGCCGAAGGCGGCAAGGTCTATGCGTGCCGCTTCGCGCTGCAGGCGCTTTACGGTCACGGCGAAGGGTCGCTGATCGAAGGCATCACGCCGATCAACCCGCTCGACGTGCTCGACATCATCCTGCTGCACCGCAAGGACAACGCCTTCATCCTCGACACCTGGACATTGTGATGTCTTCCGCCCGCATCGTCCGCGCCGCCGCGATCCAGATCGCGCCCGACCTCGAATCGGCCGACGGCACGCTGGCGCGCGTGCTGGCGGCGATCGACGAGGCGGCGGACCGCGGTGCGCGGTTGGCGGTGTTCCCGGAAACCTTCCTGCCCTACTACCCTTACTTCTCCTTCGTGCAGCCGCCGGTATTGATGGGCGCGGCGCACCTGAAGCTGTACGAACGGGCGGTGACGGTGCCCGGGCCGGTGACGCAGGCGGTCGCGGAACGGGCGCGCGCACGCGGCGTAGTGGTGGTGCTCGGCGTGAACGAGCGCGACCACGGCAGCCTCTACAACACGCAGCTGGTGTTCGACGCCGACGGCAGCTTGCGGCTCAAGCGCCGCAAGATCACGCCGACCTATCACGAACGCATGGTGTGGGGTCAGGGTGACGCGAGCGGCCTGAAGGTGGTGGACACCGCCATCGGTCGCGTCGGCGCGCTGGCCTGCTGGGAGCACTACAACCCGCTGGCGCGCTACGCGCTGATGACGCAGCACGAGGAAATCCATTGCGCGCAGTTTCCCGGTTCGATGGTCGGCCAGATATTCGCCGACCAGATGGAAGTGACGATCCGCCATCACGCGCTCGAAGCGGGCTGCTTCGTCATCAATTCCACCGGCTGGCTGAGCGACGCGCAGATCCAGTCCATCACGCCCGACGCCGGCCTGCAGAAGGCGCTGCGCGGCGGATGCTGCACCGCCATCGTGTCGCCCGAAGGCGTGCATCTGGCGCCGCCACTGACCGAAGGCGAAGGCATGGTGATCGCCGATCTGGACATGGCGCTGGTCACCAAGCGCAAACGCATGATGGATTCGGTCGGCCACTACGCGCGGCCCGAACTGCTCAGCCTCGCCATCAACGACCGCCCGGCACGTCCGGTCGTGTCGATGGCATCCACTTCAGAACCTGTCCGGAGCACCTCCGATGAGCACCCCACCGACTTTCGAAGCGAACCGCGAATCGAACCGCAAATCGACCGACCGTCAGCAGGCGACGGCGCTGATGACGGAACTGCAGTCGTTCGGCTTGCGGCTGGCTGATCCGGGCGCCGGCGCACCGAGCCGGCGCGGCGGCGCCGGGCCGTCCGATCACAAGGCGGTGACCGTGGACGGCACGACCATCATGGTGCCGGTGCATACGGGCTCCGCCTTCAACTCGCCGTTCATCGCAGAAGCGCCGGACGCCGACGGCCGCGTGCAGTTGAAGCGCGGCAGCATTCCGATCGCGCAGATCCGCTTTCCTGAACAGCCGCGCTTCTACGCGCTGCAGACACTGGATGGCGTGCCCTACTCGCACATCGCAACGCTGCACGGCGCCGACGTGCTGGCGACCACGGTACTGCAGACCTGCATCCGGTATGAAAGCCGGCGCAAGTCGTGCAAGTTCTGCTCGATCGGCCAGTCGCTGGCGGCCGGTCGCACCATTGCGCACAAGACCCCGGAACAGCTGGCCGAAGTCGCCCGCGCCGCGGTGCTGCTCGACGGCGTGAAGCACATGGTCATGACCACCGGCACGCCGGCCACGCCGGACCGCGGCGCGCAGGTGCTGTGCGATTCCGCCTTTGCCGTGCGCGCCGCGGTCGACCTGCCGATCCAGGCACAGTGCGAGCCGCCGGACGATGACCGCTGGTTCGCCCGCATGAAGGCGGCCGGCATCGACAGTCTGGGCATGCACCTGGAAGTGGTCACGCCGGCGCTGCGCGAACAGATCATGCCGGGCAAGGCGGCCGTGTCCATGGAGCGCTACATGGAGGCGTTCGAAGCTGCGGTCGCCGTATTCGGCCGCGGCCAGGTGAGCACCTACATCCTGGCCGGGCTGGGCGACACGACGGACGCCATCCTCGACATCAGCGCGAAACTGATCGGCCTGGGCGTGTATCCCTTCGTCGTGCCCTTCGTGCCGATCAGCGGCACGCCGCTGGAAGATCACCCCGCTCCGAGCCCGGCCTTCATGCGCGCCATTCTCGAACCGCTGGGCGCGATGCTGTCCGACGCCGGCCTGCGCTCGACCGACATCAAGGCCGGCTGCGGCAAGTGCGGCGCCTGCTCCTCTCTGTCGTCGTACGAGAAGCAGGACGCTCACCAACCGGACACTCACCATGCAGCACGCTGAACCGGTCGGGTACTGCGAACTGCCGGCGCACTTCGCGCCCTGCGAATTCCGCATCAAGTGGGCGGACAGCGCGTGGGAGCGCGGCGAAGCGCATCGACTGCGGCGCGCGGTGTTCTGCGAAGAACAGGGCGTGTTCGATGGCGACGACATCGACGCCATCGATGCGCACGCCCAGCTCATCGTCGCCGTCACCCAGGTCGGCGGCATGCCGGATCAGGTGGTCGGCACGGTGCGCATCCACGAAGACCGGCGTTCCGGCGAACCCGGCCTGTGGTGGGGCTCGCGCCTCGCGGTGGCGCCGGCATTCCGCAGCCACGGCAAGCTCGGCGCGACGCTGATCCGGCTCGCGGTGACCAGCGCGCACGCGCGCGGCTGCCACACCTTCCTCGCCCACGTGCAGGCGCAGAACCTGCCGCTGTTCCGCCGCCTGCACTGGAAGCCGCTGCAGCCGGAAACCCTGCACGGCCGGGCGCACTGGCTGATGCAGGCCGAACTCGATCACTACCCGCCGTGTTTCGACGTGTTCAGCGGCTTCGTCACGCGCTCGACGGCTGCGCGCAGCGGAGTTGCCGCGTGAATCTGCACGCCCTCGTCGACGCGCTGCGCGGCAGCCCCGGCTTCGCGCACAAGCGCGACATCGGCGACGTGATGGACGCTCTCGGCCGTGCACTGCCCGGCGGCGTGCAGGACATGGCGCAGGCCGTGGCCATTGGCGACGACTGCGCCGCCATCGCCGATCCGTCCGGCGAGGGCTGGCTGCTGTTCGCCATCGAAGGGCTGGTCGAACAGTTCGTGTCACGCATGCCCTGGTTCGCCGGCTACTGCGGCGTCATGGTGAATGTGAGCGACATCTGCGCCATGGGCGGGCGGCCGATCGCGGTGGTCGACGCGCTGTGGAGCGACGGCGCCGACGCCTCGTCGCCGGTGCTCGAAGGCATGGCCGCGGCCTCGGCGCGCTACGGCGTGCCCATCGTCGGCGGCCACAGCAATCAGCGCGCCGCGCACGGCCAGCTGGCGGTCGCCATCCTCGGCCGCGCGAAGAGGCTCATCACCAGTTTCGCGGCCCGGCCGGGCGACGACCTGATCCTGGCGGTCGACCTGCGCGGGGCCTACGAAGAACCTTATCCGTACTGGAACGCGTCGACCCAGGCGCCGGCCGATCGCCTGCGCGGCGACATCGAGCTGCTGCCGCAACTGGCCGAAGCCGGCCTGTGCGACGCCGGCAAGGACGTCAGCATGGCAGGTCTGATCGGCACCGCGCTGATGCTGCTCGAGTGCTCGAAGGTCGGTGCGTCGATTGATCTTGACACGGTGCCGCGCCCGGACGGCGTGCCGCTGCTGCGCTGGCTGCTGTCCTTCCCGAGCTTCGGCCATCTGCTGTCGGTGCGTCCGGCCCACGCCGACCGCGTCATCGAGCGCTTCGGCGAACGCGACATTGCCGCGGCGCGCATCGGCCGCGTGACCGCTTCGCCCGAGGTGTGGCTGACCCTGCAGGACGAACGCGCGCTGCTGTGGAATGTCGCCGAACAGGCCTTCATTCTCGCCGCGACGACGGCCCATGCGGAGGCGGAGGCGGAGGCGGCGCATGGCTGACGCACTGCAAGCGGGGCTGAAAATCGGCCTGCTGACCCATTCGGTCAATCCGCGCGGCGGCGTGGTGCACACGCTGGAACTGGCGCAGGCGCTGCAGCGCGACGGCCATGACGTGACGATGTTCGCACCGGCCGCACCCGGGCAGCGCCTGTTCCGCGCGCCAGCGTGCAGCTTCGAACCGGTGCCGGTGGCCGGCGCCCCGGGCAGCGTGGTCGACATGGTCAGCGAACGCATCGGCGCGTATGTCGCCCACCTCGCGCCACGTCTGGCGACCCGGCCGTTCGACATCCTGCATGCGCAGGACAGCATCAGCGCCAACGCGCTGGCCGCACTGGAAGATCAGGGTCTGATCGACGGCTTCGTGCGCACCGTGCACCACCTCGACGAGTTCGACGACAGCCGGCTCGCCGCCTGGCAGGCGCGCGGCGTGCAGTGCGCACGCACCGTGCTGTGCGTCAGCGATCTGTGGCGCGACCGGCTGGCCGACGATTTCGGCATCGACGCGCAGCGCGTGAACAACGGCGTCGACGCCGAACGCTACTCGGCACAGCCGGGCGACGGCGACCTCATCCTCGCGCATCGGCTGGGCATCACCGAAGCCGCCGGGCGCGGCCCGGTGTTCCTCGCCGTCGGCGGCGTCGAGGAGCGCAAGAACACGCGGCGCGTGCTCGAAGCCTTTGCGCTGCTCAAGGCCGATCTGCCCGGCGCGCAACTGGTGATCGCCGGCGGCGCCAGCCTGCTCGACCACGACGGCTATGCGCGCGCCTTCCAGGCCGACCTGCGCGACAGCGGCCTGACCGTGGGCTATGCCCGCGACGTGGTCATCGCCGGCACGCTGGCCGATGCCGACATGCCGGCGCTGTTCCGCCTCGCCGACGTGCTCGTCATGGCGTCGACCTGCGAAGGATTCGGCCTGGTGGTGCTCGAAGCGCTGGCCAGCGGTACGCCGGTCGTCGTGTCGTCGATTGCGCCCTTCACCGAATATCTGGGCGACACCGACGTCAGCTGGGCCGACCCGCAGGACGCCCAGTCGATCGCCCGCGCCATGCGCCGCGCCTGCGACCCGCGCCGCGCCGAGGTGTTGCGCTACGAACTGCCCGAGGTGTGCCGGCGCTTCAGCTGGCCGGCCAGCGCCCGGCGTCACGCCGAACTGTACCGGGCGTCGCTGCTTCCGCCTGCATCCACATAGAGAGATCTGCACCATGCCCGCCATGCACTTCCGGGTCCGCTGGCCCGACCAGACAGAAACCCGCTGCTATTCGCCCTCTCTGGTGATCAAGGACTACTTCGCGCCGGGCACCTGCTACCCACTGGCGGAATTCATGGCGTCGGTGCGCGAGGCGCTGCACATCGCATCCGAGCGGGTACGCGCGAAGTACGGATTCGCCTGTTCGGCCGCGATGGACCAACTGGCCGACATCGAGCAGCACGCTGCGCGCTGGGCCACGCAGCCCGATGCGCAGATCGAAATGCTCGCCTTCGACGAGTGAACCACGGAGTCACTGCCATGCCCCCATCCTCCCCGTCTCATCTGCCGGTCATCATCGTCGGCGGCGGCCAGGCCGGCCTGTCGATGAGCCATTGCCTGCAGCAGGCCGGCATCGACCATCTGGTGCTGGAAAAGCACAGCGCGATGCACGTCTGGCGCACCCAGCGCTGGGACAACTTCTGCCTCGTGACGCCGAACTGGCAGTGCGCATTGCCCGGTCACGCCTATGACGGGCCGGACCCGCACGGCTTCATGAAAAAGACCGAAATCATTGATTATCTTGCCGCCTTCCGCCGCAAGGTGGCGCCGCCGATCCGCGAAGGCGTGACAGTGCGTCGCGTCAGCCCGCGTGTGCAGGGCGGCTTCGACGTGATCACGTCGGACGGCGACTGGACCGCCGACCAGGTCGTGGTGGCCAGCGGCGGCTATCACCAACCCATCGTGCCACGGCTGGCCGAGCGCCTGCCAGCCGGCATCGTGCAACTGCATTCCGAGCAGTACCGCAGCGCGGCCGCGCTGCCCGAGGGCGAGGTGCTGGTGGTCGGATCCGGGCAGTCCGGCGCGCAGATTGCAGAAGATCTGCATCTGGCGGGGCGCAAGGTGCATCTCGCGGTCGGTGATGCGCCGCGCTGCGCGCGCTTCTACCGCGGACGCGACGTGGTCGACTGGCTGGCCGACATGAATTATTACGACATGCCGGTGACCGAGCACCCGCTGCGCGAAGGCGTGCGCGACAACACCAACCACTACGTGACCGGCCGCGACGGCGGGCGCGACATCGACCTGCGCCGCTTCGCGCTCGAAGGCATGGAACTGTACGGCCTGCTGCAGGATCTCGATGGTACGACGCTCGCGTTCCAGCCCGGCCTGGGCGCCGCGCTCGACCACGCCGACCGCATCTACAACGGCATCAATGCCGCGATCGACAAATACATCGCAGGCGCCGGCATCGACGCACCACCACCGTCGGTCTACGAACCCGTGTGGGCACCCGCGACCGAGCGTACGACGCTCGACCTTTCGTCGAGCGGCATCACGAGCGTCATCTGGTGCATCGGCTTCAGCCCGGATTTCCGCTGGGTGGACGCGCCGGTATTCAACGGTCGCGGCGACCCGGTGCACACACGCGGTGTGACACAGCAACCGGGCCTGTACTTCCTCGGTCTGCCCTGGCTGTACACCTGGGGCTCGGGCCGATTTTCCGGCGTGGCGCGCGACGCCGCCTGGCTGACCGAGAAGGTGACCGCCTTCGCGCCCCGGCACCTTCAACGGGAGGAGGCCGTCACATGCTGATGCAGGACGCGAACCACTTGCAGCCGCGCGCCACGCTCGCGCTGCTGCAGCATTATCAGGCCGGCATGCCGCAACTGGCACTGTATGGCCTGTCGGAAAACTGGCTGCTGAAGGAATGCGCCCACCTGCACTGGATGGCCATCGCACGCGCACAGGGGCTGGACGAACCGGCTTTCGCCAACATCGACGGTCACCGCAGCTATGCGGCGTTGACCGCAGTGCGGCTGTGTGAGGCGCAACTCGACGCGGTGACCGAACACGCGCCATTCGCGCTGCTGGCGCGGCTGGTGCCGCACGGCCGCGCGCAGCATTACAGCGCGCAGACGGTACGCATGGGCAACACGCGCGTAGCGCGCATCGAATTGCTGTCGGCGCTGGTGCGCCGCGCACCGGGTGGCGGCAACCGCAGCGTTGCGAAGGCGCAGATGCTGTCGGACAGCGAAGACCTGATGTCTGGCGACGCCACGCTGACGGCGGCCGCAGCCGAACTCAAGTCGCTCGGCCGGGCGCACCGCACCGCGGCGCAGGAGGGTGAAATGCTTCGCAGCTTTGACTTCACGCCCTGCCCGAACAGTGATTTCAACGGTGCCGGCTTCCTGTACTTCGCCACCTTCCAGGCGCTGGTCGACCGTGCTGAGTTTGCCTGGTACGGCCTGCGCCCGGCGGTCACCGCCGAGCGGACGCTGTACTTCCACGGCAATATCGACCCGGGCGAGGCGGTGCGTGTCGAACTGCTGGAGGCCGGAGCGGAGCCTGACGGTTTCCATCATCGCTGCCGCATCGTGCGCCGGGCCGACGACCTCGCGATCGCCGATGTCATTACGCGCAAGCGCTTCGTCGGACGAGCCGATTGATGGACAAGACCTCGCAGATCTGGCTCAAGCGCATCCGGTCGAGCAACAAGCCGGCCTATCTGCTGATTGCCGATCTGATCGCCGAGGATGTGCGCAGTGGCCGACTGGCCGCGCGCGACCGTCTGCCGACGCTGCGCGAACTGGCCGACTACCTCGAACTGAATTACACAACGGTGGCGCGCGGCTATGCCGAGGCGCGCAAGCGCGGCCTGATCGATTCGCGCGCCGGCATGGGCACCTTCGTGCGCGGGGCCACGCCCGGCCTCGCGCTGCGCGGCGGCAGCGGCGCGGAAATGACGATGAATCTGCCGCCCGAACCGCAGGATCCTGCACTGATCGCCCGCCTGCGCGACAGTGCAGCGCAGGTGATGGTGCATTCAGACTGGTACGACCTGCTGCGCTACCAGGATTTCGGTGGCACGCGCGACGACCGCGCAGCCGGCGTCGCGTGGCTGCGCCGCCGGCTGCCGCTGTGCGCAATCGAACGGGTGCTGGTCTGCCCGGGCATCCACGCCGCGCTGACCGCGCTGGTGTCGCTGCTGGCGCGGCCGGGCGAACTGATCTGCGTCGAGTCGCTGACCTATCCGGGCATCAAGGCCATCGCTGCCCAGCTCGGTGTGCAGCTGCACGCGCTGCCGCTGGACGACGACGGCCCCAGCGCCGACGCCTTCGAACACGCGTGCCGGACGCTGAAACCGCGTGCGCTGTACTGCAACCCGACCTTGCTGAACCCGACCACCGCGACGATCACGCGTGCCCGGCGCGAGGCGCTGGCCGATGTCGCGCTGCGCTACGCCGTGCCCATCATCGAAGATGACGCCTACGCGATGCTGCCGCGCGACACCCCGCCGCCGCTGGCCACGCTGGCACCGGCACTCACCTATTACATCACCGGTCTGTCGAAGTGCTTCGGCGCCGGCCTGCGCTCGGCCTTCGTGCACGCACCCGGCCCGCGCCAGGCGGAACGGCTGGCCGGCGCGCTGCGCGCCACCACCGTCATGTGCTCGCCGGTCACCAACGCGCTGGCCACGCGCTGGATCACCGACGGCACCGCCGACGCGATGCTGGACGCCATCCGCGCCGAGTCGATGTTCCGTCAGTCGCTGGCCGCACGCCATCTCGGCCGCCACGCGATGCGGGCGCACGCGGAAGGCTTTCACCTGTGGCTGCCGCTGTCGTCCGACTGGTCGGTGGTGGAATTTGCGTCCTACCTGCGCGCGCAGGGCGTCGGCGTGGTCGCCAGCGCTGCCTTCAGCACCGACGGCACACCACCCGACGCGGTGCGCGTGTGCCTGGGCGGCCCGATGTCGCGTGACGATTGCGACATCGCCCTGCGCCTGATCGCCGATACGCTGGAACATCCGCTGCAACCGCATTCGACGGTGATGTAGTGGAGTCGGGTTCCGGAATCGGCGTGTCAGGATCGCGCGATACACTTAAATCGACCAAGAGGCCAAACGGCCAACTTGATTCAGTTCCTTTATCGAGCCGTGTGCGACCGTGTATCGCACGTGACAGTCTGCCAGAGCGGCGCGAGAGAGGCCGTGACGCTCACTCCCGGATTCGAGTAACCCTCTGCCCCGCAGTCGAAACCAAGACTGGCGAAATCCACTATTGCAGCATCCTGCAGAAACGAGTCCGACGGGCTCGGTCATGCAGTGGTTCAATGTGTGCGTTCCACGTGTAGATCGAATTCGCAGTATCGACGGAAAACAAAGTTCGAATCGTCGTCACCGGCCAAGTAAAAAAGCACGAAGCTCTCCCTTGTGTTGACGGCTGGCATGGGTAGCTTCACGGACACACCAAACCGGGCTTCGAAAGTGCCAGCACCGTTATTGATAACACTCGGGCCAGCGAACCCCGGAGGTCGCGTGAGGCCGATGGTCAAGTCCGAGACTATCGGGTCGAGTGTACGCCCGCGGAAAGCGGCCGCAGGACGTGGCGGCCGAAAGGTCTTGCAGTGTGGCGAACAGAGACGTGACAGGGCGGAGAAGTCTGCCGCGCTGGCGGATGCGACCAGCGGCAAGTTATCTATGGGCTGTCTTCATGGATGCGGCTGCCCCTGTGGATTGTCGTGATTCAATCCCGTCAGATTGCCTTGCCAACGATTCATTGAATGAAGCCACCTTTCAGAGTATGCGGTTTTCATTCTGTTCGAAGACGCCGTGCGATTCAGGGTGAAGTGATACATCGCGAACAGATTCTTGCATCGCGCGTGAGGTCTTTGCGCGGGTATCCTGAGGGACCCGACAATGCCTCGAGCGCGGCGCATCGGCACTCCATCCGTGACCCCGCCGAAGACCAGATCCTCGCTGGAGATTGCACCATGCACACCACTGTCATCATTGAGTCCGGTATCGAAGGTCCCGACTGTGCGGCGGACATCGTCAACATCGTCCATGAGCTCCCGGGGATAGACAGCGTCGACGTTTCGCCGGAAACCGGTACGGTCAGCATCGAGCACAGCCCGCTTGTGTCGGAAGACGACATCTGCCGCGTACTTGAAGACGGCGGCTTTCCGGTTCAGCGTTGAACGGCTCGCACCGGGCCCGCTTCGATCCGGCAACCGGCTGCCGCCAGGCGCTGCGATCAGCGTCCGCCTGCAATTCAGGCGCCTGTCGGGGAACATCCGGTGGATGCCTGCCATCACATGCCGGCGTTTCTGCGCCCGCCCTGCCTCACGCATGACTTGTAGGCCATCCGCGCGAAACCGGTGCCGACAGCCCGTGTGGCGCCGGCTCCGTACCTTACAATTGAGCGATGAGACACTCCGCTGCTGCACCCCTGCCCGCGCCCGAAGCTCCACCCGGCACCCGCCGCCGGGATCTCGACACCCTCAAAAGCCTTTTCCCTTACCTCTGGGCCTACAAGTGGCGCGTGCTGATCGCGCTCACCTTCCTGATCGGCGCCAAGGGTGCGAACGTGACGGTGCCCTTGATCTTCAAGCAGCTGATCGACGCGCTGACGCCAGCCGCCGCGATGCAGAAGAGTGCGCTCGAAGCGGCACCGCTGCTGGTACCGCTCGGCCTGCTTGCGGCCTATGGCGCACTGCGCTTTTCGACCTCGCTGCTGACGGAACTGCGCGAAATCGTGTTTTCACGCGTGACGCAACAGGCGGTGCGGCGCATTTCGATGCAGGTGTTCCAGCACCTGCATGCCCTTTCACTTCGCTTTCACCTCGAACGCCAGACCGGCGGACTGACGCGCGACATCGAGCGCGGCACCCGCGCCATCGGCTCGCTGATCAGCTACACGCTGTATTCCATCCTGCCGACGCTGGTGGAGATGGGCCTCGTGCTGAGCATCCTCGCGGTGAAGTACGAAGCGGCGTTTGCATTGATCACCGCAATCACGCTGGCGATCTACATCACGTTCACCGTGGTCGTCACCAATTGGCGCACCAAGCTGCGGCGCGAAGTGAACGAGCTGGATTCGGCGGCCAACACACGTGCCATCGACAGCCTGCTGAACTACGAAACGGTGAAGTATTTCAACAACGAAGGCTTCGAGGCGCGCCGCTACGACGAACAGATGGCGCGCTGGCAGCGGGCACAGGAGCGCAGCCAGATTTCGCTGTCCTACCTGAACATCGGCCAGGCTTTCATCATCGCCATCGGCGTCACGCTGATGATGTGGCGCGCCACGGTCGGCGTGGCCGAAGGGCGCATGACGCTGGGCGACATCGTGCTGGTCAATGCCTTCATGATCCAGCTCTACATCCCGCTGAATTTCCTCGGCGTGCTGTACCGCGAGATCCGTCAATCGCTGACCGACATCGAACGCATGTTCGGCCTGATGGATACCCATCGTGAAATCGCCGACGACCCGGACGCGAAAGCCCTGCCGCCGGGACCGTGCGAAGTGCGCTTCCAGCAGGTGAATTTCAGCTACGACCCGGCGCGCCAGATCCTGCACGACGTCGATTTCACGATACCGGCCGGCGGCCGGGTCGCGGTGGTCGGCCAGTCAGGTTCCGGCAAATCGACGCTGGCGCGGTTGCTGTTCCGCTTCTATGACGTGGACAGCGGCGGCGGGCGCATCACGATTAATGGCACCGACATCCGCAAGCTCACGCAGGACAGCCTGCGCACCGCAATCGGCATCGTTCCGCAGGACACCGTGCTGTTCAACGACAGCATCCACTACAACATCCAGTACGGCAGGGTGAGCGCATCGGCGGAAGAGGTCGAAGCGGCGAGCCGCGCCGCGCAGTTGCACGACTTCGTCGTCCGCCTGCCCGACGGCTACGACACCAAGGTCGGCGAGCGCGGCCTGAAGCTGTCCGGCGGCGAGAAGCAGCGTGTCGCCATTGCACGCGCGCTGCTGAAGGACCCGCCAGTGCTGATATTCGACGAAGCCACATCGGCGCTCGACTCGAAAACCGAACAGGCCATCCAGTCGCAGCTGGAACAGGTGGCGCGCGGCCACACCACACTGATCATCGCGCACCGGCTGTCCACCATCATGGATGCAGACCAGATCCTGGTGATGGACGCCGGCCGCATCGTGGAGCGCGGTTCGCACGCCGAACTGCTGGCGCAGGATGGCGCCTACGCACAGATGTGGGCACTGCAGGCGCAGGAGGAAGAAGCCATCTGACCTGTATTCAATCTGCGCGATGGGGAAAACCGAATGCAGCGTACAGACGAAAAAAAACCGCGCAGTGCGCGGTTTTTTTTCGTCCCGTCCCGATTCGATCAGGCCTGCCTGCGACGACGAACGAACACCATGCCAGCCAGCGCCGCACCCATCAGGGCGATCGACTCGGGTTCCGGCACGCCAGTCGAAGGCGGCGGAGCAGTCTTTGCGGCAATGGTCGACAGCTTAGTGTAGTCGTTGCGGACTCCGTCGGTGCCGCCCGGAGTGATCAGCCAGTAACGCGAATACACGCTGTTGTCGGTGTCACGCGTACCGCCGGTATTCCCCGACTGGGTTCCTTCGAATGCGCTTCCAACCTGAGCCCAGCCAGCGCCGAGCGCTCCGAGCGTCTTCCCGGTCACCGCTCCGGTCGAAGCAAAGCTGTTGGTCGTTTCGTTGAAGGCGTAGAGCTTGTAGTCGTTGTCGGTCTGCGCCCAGCCGAAGCTCAGGGAGCTGATGCTGAGAGCCTGATCAAAAGACACCAGAAGCAGTTCCGTACGGCCTGCGTTGTCGAAAGAATGCTCAGGGGACCGGGCAGAACCCGTCGCTGTGTTCGAGCCTGTAGCACTCCCCGTAGTCTCATTATTGCCATTGTTACCAGTCTCCCGGCTGGTCACACCGACGCAACACGAACCCTGAAACGTCAGGTAGGCCGCTTCTATCGCCGAAGAAGCTCCTGTGTCGGCGTACGCCTGGAGCGTCATCGTCGCGCCACCCGTGCTGTACTGCAACTTCGAGTACTCGGTCTCGGTAACGAAGCCCGCAGCGGACGTCTTAGTCGCCAGTACGGAGTCTAGACCCCATGAATAGGTCGCTGCGGAAGCGACGCCGGAAAGACCCGCAATAACGGCGGCACTCAGAACGTTCAGGGCTGTACGGTTCATCTCAATTCCTCGCTGTGCGGATGATGCAACTTGTTGTTACACCAAAGCAATTTAGAGTCCACTTTGTTTTTATTCAATAGAAACAAACAACTAAAGAATGCAAAAATGTGTGTTGTAAATAAACTCGACAGTCGATGGTGGCCTCACTTGAGTTCGGCGCGCAGAATTTGCGCTGCCTCGGCACCCGGAAAGGCGACGCCGGGCTGAAGCGCGGCATCGAGTTCCTGCCGCGCCTCTGCGCTGCGCCCGGATTTAGCGAGCGCCCAACCAAGGTGATACCGAATTTCCGGGTTCGCCGGATCACGCAGACGCGCTTCCCGCAGGTGTTGCAGCCCGGCGTCCATCTGCCCCTGCTGCACCAGCATCCAGCCGAGCGTATCGAGCACCACAGGCTCGCCGGGAGCAAGCTTGAACGCACGCTCGGCCGTCTGCAGCGCGCGCGGATCCTTGAGCTGCCATTGAACATTCGCGAGGTTGTTCAGCACGGGCGCCGACTCACCTGCCTTGAGCACGGTTTCCAGCGTCGCCTTTGCCTCGCGCAGCTGGCCGGCCTCAATCTGCACCTGCGATAGAAGAAGTTTCATCGCATTGTCGTGTGGGTGCTTCCGAACGAGCTCCTCAATGGACGCTCTTGCTTGCGTCTTGTTGCCCGATCGCACGTGCGCCTGGTAGAGACGGCCAGCCAACTCTGCATCTGCGCCGCGCGAAAGCGCATTGCGGTAGTGACTAATTGCTGCCGGCCATTGGCCGCGCAAGAAGGCAATGTCGCCGGCGAGCTTGAAAGCATCGGGCGTTGCCGCTTGTCCCTTGAGCAACGCCTGCGCCAGCCCGTCCGCCCGATCGATGGCCCCCTCTGCAAGCAGCAGCTCAGCCTGCATGATCTTCGCTGGCATGAACCCGGGGTCTCCCTGCAGCGCCTTTTCCACGCTGTAGGCAGCACCGGACGGGTTACCGGCCTGCAGCTGCATGCGCGCGATCTTGTATTGCGCAACGGGATCGAAATCGGCGACTCGCGTCATCGAATTCAAGGTGGAGCGAGCGCCTGACTGGTCCCCCTTTGCAAGTTGAACACGCGCGAGTGCTGCCTGCACCGCGAGATAGCCCGGCTGACTAGAAGTCGAGTCCTTGGCAAGCTCAAGCGCCTTGTCCAGCGCTCCCATCTGGACATAAAGGTCTATGAGAGCGACATGGCCACCCACGTGCTTCTTATTTTTTTCGCGAAGTGTTTCGAATCCCCGCTGAGCCTGTTCCAGACGCCCCTGCTTCGTGTCCAGCATCGCCCGTTCGTACAGGGCGGAAGAATGATCCGGATTTTCCTTGAGCAGAGCATCGAGCCGCGCGCGTGCCTGATCCGGCTTGCCTTCAGCGACATCCAATCGGGCCAGATTGAGTTTCACGCTATCAAACGTTTTGTCGCCCGCAAGCGCCATTTCATACGCCTTGCGCGCACCGGCAAAATCGCCCGCGGCCGCACGCGCCACACCAAGAACATTGAGCGCAGGAAGGTTGTCGGGCTCCCGCCGGGTAACGACTTCCATCAGTTCCACCGCCTGCCTGGGTTGCCGCTCGCGCAATGCATGCAACGCGAGCGCTGTACTGGCCCGCGCCTGCGCCGGATCCTTGCGGAGGACATCCTGCAACTTTGCTACGCCAAGTTCGGTTTGCTTGGAGCCAAGCAGATTAAGTCCGAGCGAAGTCTGCACTTCAGGAGAAGCACCGAGTCTGGACGCCTCCTCAAGCAACTCGGTGGCACGGTCGTGACGCTTCAGCTTGCTGTATGCACTCGCCACCAGCGTAAGTACTTCCGGATCCCGGGTGCCACTCCGCATTACAGGTTCAAGCGTGAGTATCGCGGACGCCGCGTCTCCCTCCTCGACTTGCAACGAAGCGAGGGGTTTGCGGGCTGCGAGTTGAGATGGAAAAAAACGCGTGTGAAGCTGCAGGTATTCCTTTGCCTTGACCTTGCCGCCAAGGCCGAGATGGGAAAGGCCCGCAATGAGAGCAAGATGTGATCGGCTGGTAAGCACGCTGCGCGGCAATGGATCAATGAGGCCGACGACCTCGCCCAGCAACGCCTGGGCAGCGTTTCGATCTCCTGATATATCGGCGATGACTGCAAGCAGGTAGGACGCCCTCGGCTCCTTCACCTCTGCCTTCGACAATACAAGAAGTGTTGCGCGTGCATCGGCCATGCGGCCCGTGTCCATCAGCACCGAGCTGCGACCGAGCAGGGCATCTACGTGTTCGGGCTTGAGCGAAATGGCCCGCTCATAGTGGGCTAGCGCAGCCGGCAGTTTTCCGGTGGCGTAAGCCACTGACGCGCGGGTTGCCCAGGCATCCGCATCAGAAGCATTTGCAGTGGTGGCTTGTTCGGCAAGTGTGGCAGCTTCGTCTGCCCGCCCCGCTTCCAACAGGATTCTCGCGTGCTGAGCAAGCGCGGGAGACGCCGAAGGATTGAGCGTCTGCGCATCCTTCACTGCCGCAAGAGCCAGCGCGTATTGCGCCATTTCCGTATGAGCCTGCGCGCGCAGGAGCAATACATCGTACTTCAGCCCCGCCGGCAACTCTGTAGGCTGAATGCTTTCAAGCAGCTCTCTCTGCCGACCGGTCGCCAGAAGAAGGTTACCGAGGGCAAGTACGTACTCGGCCCTCGACACGCCACGTCTCTGAGCTTCGCGCAGTGCGACCTCCGCAGCAGCGTAATCCCCCTTCCGCAGCGCCGCCCGGCCCATGAGTAGATGGGCAGCCAGCAGGCCGGGATCGGCCTTCAGCGCATTTTTCAGTTGGATGATCGCGCCGGCGTCATCCTTGCGCTCGTAGCGGACCAGAGCGTCTTCGTAATAGCGACTGGCTTCATCAGCCGCAAAGGCCGTCGAAGATGCCAGCACGCCTGCAAACAGGATCGATGCAATCAGTGACCAGAGGTGACGTTTCATGGAATACGGGAATGCGGATCGACTTCCGATTATAGAAGTCGTCCGGCAGGCGGCACCGTGACCATGTCACGGCGGCTGCCGGCAAACAGCCGACTGCAGCCGCCTTAACCGCGCAAGCGCGCAGCAGCGCTGCCGATGCGCTGAAGGTGAAGATTTGTAGCGACGCTTTCCGCTGCGGCCGCGCAGTGCCATGCGAAGCTGAGGCTTGCCGCGTCACCCAGCGCCTCGCGCCAGACGAGTGCCGGTGTCGCGTGATCGCATTGCAGCAATACACCGCCATCGTTGCGCGCCTGGGGTGCAAACAGTCCTTCGATGTGCGACGCGCCGGCGCGGCTGGCGGCATCAGCCGGGTCGGCCAGGATGGCCTGCAGGCTTTCGTAGCCGTCGCGCACCGAAAGACCGTGGCGCGCCAGTACCAGAGGAAGCCATCTGCCGTGACCTTCGCATGCGCCGTCGGTGCCCAGGCTGGCGACATACAGCGTGCCGTGGGGCAGCGCGCCGCTGGAGGCCGCCGGACCGACGAACTTGAACAGATGCATCGGCCGCGATGCTTCGGTCAGGTAGAGCACGGTGCGGCCGTCCTTGGCCTTTACCGGCTGACTGGCGAGATAACGCACTCCTGCAAGTTCGGCAACGCCGGTGTCGGCATCGAGCACCAGCGGATGAAGCGGATCTGCATGAAGTTCAGTCATGGCGGCAAGCCCGGAAAGTCGTTGCCCGCACTGTCGCCGCCCGAGGTTACCGCCTCGTGAAGGTGTTCAGCCGCGGCCGAGCGCCTGATCGACCACTTCACGGCTCAGCGCGGACGCAAACTGCTCGATGAAGTCGTAGGTGTAGCCGCGCAGCCAGGCGTTGCGGTGCAGGCCGATGCGGGTGGTGCTCGGCTCGAAAAGGTGGGCACAGTCGATTGCGCGCAAGGTGCGGTCCTGCTCCGGGTCGAACGCCATCTGCGCAACAATGCCGACGCCCAGACCGAGTGCCACATAGGTCTTGATGATGTCGGCGTCGATGGCGCTCAGCGTGATGTTGGGCGACAGCGACTGCGCCGCGAAGGCGCGATTGACGGTGGAACCGCCGGTGAAGGCGAAGTCGTAGGTGATCAGGGGCCATTCGGCGATGGCCGCCAGCGTCAGCGGCGTCTGCTCGAGCAACGGATGGCCGGGTGGTGTGATCAGGCAGCGGTTCCACTGGTAGCAGGGCAGGCTGACCAGTTGGTCGTATTCGTCGATCGCTTCGGTCGCAATCGCCAGATCGGCCTCGCCGGACAGAACGTATTCGCAGCACTGCGTCGGATTGCCCTGATGCAGCGCGACCTTTACTTCGGGATGCGCACGCATGTACTCAGGCAGGATGCGCGGCAGCACGTAACGCGCCTGGGTGTGGGTCATGGCGATGGTCAGCCGGCCACGCTCGCCGACCGCGTATTCTTCGCCGACCTGCCGCAGGGCGCCGATGTCGCGCAGCATGCGCCGTGCGATCGCCACCACTTCTTCGCCCGGGCGCGTCACGGCAATCAGCCGCTTGCCCTGCCGGATGAACACGTCGACGCCCAGCTCCGATTCCAGCAAGCTGATCTGCCGCGACACGCCGGACTGCGAGGTGTGCAGCGCCCGCGCTGCCTCGGACACATTCAGGTTGCGCTGGGCGACTTCGGCCACGTAACGCAGTTGTTGCAGATTCATTGCAGACCTTTAGCACTGAAAGTGATTTGAATCTTACTTCAAAGCATTTCCGATTATCTTGCTACCCCGCTAAGCTGCGTGCTTTACGCGCGCTTCCGCCTATATAGATATGGAGTTCGGCTATTCCATCGCCGGTTTCTTCGTCGGCGCCATCGTCGGACTGACCGGTGTGGGCGGCGGCTCGCTGATGACGCCGCTGCTGGTATTGCTGTTCGGTATCCACCCGGCGGTCGCCGTCGGCACCGACCTGCTGTACGCCGCACTGACCAAGGCCGGTGGCGCGCTGGTGCACGGGCGCAATCAGACTGTGGACTGGCGCATCGTGACCGGGCTGGGGTCCGGCAGCGTGCCGGCGGCGGCATTGACACTGTGGTGGTTATCGACGCATTCCAGCTCCGCCTATGGCAGTGCATCGATCATCAGCGGTACGCTCGGAATTGCGCTGGTGCTGACGGCGTGTGCATTGCTGTTTCGCAAGCGACTGCAGGCCGTGGCCGAACGGCCGGGCATTCGCGAATGGCGTGAGCGCAATCTGCACCCGCTGACAGTTGGGACGGGTGCCATACTCGGCGTGCTGGTCACAATCTCTTCGGTCGGCGCCGGCGCACTGGGGACAGCAGCACTGGTATTCCTCTACCCGCGCCTGTCGGCGGTGCGCATTGTCGGCAGCGACATCGCCCACGCCGTGCCGCTCACGCTGGTGGCCGGACTTGGACACTGGTGGCTCGGCAACGTCGACTGGGCGCTGCTGGGAGCGCTGCTCATCGGTTCGCTGCCCGGCATCGCGATCGGCAGCCAGGTGGCCGCGCGCTTGCCGGAACGTTTTCTTCGACCGCTGCTGGCGACCATGCTGTTCGGCATTGGCGGCAAGCTGAGCCTGAACCTTCTAGGCTGAATCATTGACATGGTGACCCGGCCTGCCGGCGGGCGCCGACGGACGGAAGAACGCATCCATGTATCGCTACGACGAATACGACCATACGCTGGTGCTCGAGCGTGTCGCGCAGTACCGGGACCAGTTGCAACGCAACCTCGCCGGCGAACTGTCGGACGACGAGTTCCGGCCGCTTCGCCTGCAGAATGGCCTTTACATCCAGCGGCACGCGCCGATGCTGCGTGTCGCCATTCCGTACGGCATGCTGTCGAGTACCCAGTTGCGCAAATTATCGGACGTCGGTCGCCGCTACGACCGGGGCTACGGTCACTTCTCGACCCGCCAGAACATGCAGTTCAACTGGCCGAAGCTGGAAGACACCGGCGACATCCTCGCCGAACTCGCTACGGTGGAGATGCACGCCATCCAGACCTCGGGCAACTGCATCCGCAACATCACGACCGACCCGTTCGCAGGCATTGCGCCGGATGAGATCGTCGACCCGCGTCCATACTGCGAAGTACTGCGCCAGTGGTCGACCTTCCACCCGGAGTTCGCCTTCCTGCCGCGCAAGTTCAAGATCGCGGTCAGCGGCACACTGGAAGACCGAGCCGTGACATATGCGCACGACGTCGGCCTGCAGCTGTACCGCGGCGAAATGGGTGAAGTGCTGGCCCGCGTCATCGTCGGCGGCGGCATGGGCCGCACGCCGATACTGGGCAGCGTCATCCAAGACGCCCTGCCGTGGCAGCACCTGCCGACCTATCTCGACGCCGTGCTGCGCGTGTACAACCGCTATGGTCGTCGCGACAACGCCTACAAGGCGCGCATCAAGATTCTGGTGAAGGCCATCGGCGCCGAGGCGTTCGCACGCCAGGTGGACGAAGAGTGGAAACTCGAACGCGATGGCATCGCTACCGTGACGCAAGCCGAACTTGACCGCGCGAGCGCCGCATTCACCGATCCAGACGCCCCGGAGCGCCCGGCGACCGACGCAGGCTTCGATGCGAAGCGCGCGTCCGACCCCGCTTTCGCCCGCTGGGTGTCGCGTTGCGTATGCGGCCACAAGCGGCCGGGCTATCGCGCGGTGACGCTGTCGCTGAAGCCGACCGGTGTCGCGCCGGGTGACATCTCTTGTGAGCAAATGGACGCACTGGCGGATCTGGCAGACCGCTACAGCTTCGGCGAACTGCGCGTATCGCACGAACAGAATGTGGTGCTGGCCGACGTCGCGCTGGCCGACCTTTACGAACTTTGGCTGAGCGCCCGCGCGCACGGACTCGCGACGCCGAACATCGGGCTGCTGACGGACATCATCTGCTGCCCGGGCGGCGACTTCTGCTCGCTGGCCAACGCGAAGTCGATCCCGATCGCGCAGGCGATCCAGGAGGCGTTCGAGAATCTCGACTACCTGTACGACGTCGGCGATCTGGAACTGAACATTTCCGGCTGCATGAATTCCTGCGGCCATCACCATGTCGGTCACATCGGCATTCTCGGCGTCGACAAGACCGGGGCCGAGTGGTACCAGGTATCGATCGGCGGCTCGCAGGGCAACCAAACCTCGCTCGGCGATGTCATCGGCCCTTCGTTCGCGGCCGAAGAAGTGCCAGGCGTCGTCACGAAGCTGGTCGACACCTACGTCGAACACCGCACACCGGAAGAACGCTTCATCGATACCGTACGCCGGATCGGCATGGCCCCATTCAAGGCACGCGTCTATGGCGAATCCACGAAGAAGACCGAGGTGACTCATGGCTGAGCTGATCCGCGGCACCGAAGTGGTGGCCGACGACTGGACCTGGGTACGGCTGCCCGAAACGCATGAGCCGGTGCGCAAGTCGGCCGGCAAGGTGGTGCTGTTCAAGCTCACCGGTGAGCCGGCGGCGTCGGACGACGTGATTTCCGCCTGCGACATTCCGGCGGGCAAGGTGCTGCTGCCGCTGTCCGTGTGGCTCCGCCGCCGCGACGAACTGGCCACACGCGCCGACGATGGCGAGATCGGTGTCTGGCTTGACAGCCACGAGGAACCTGCCGAGCTGGCTGAAAGTCTGGGCGGGAACTTGAACAGACTTCCGCTGATCGGCGTGAACTTCCCGAAGTTCATCGACGGCCGCGGTTACTCGATCGCCTTCATCCTGCGCACCCGATTCGGCTACCGGAACCAGTTGCGGGCGCTTGGCGACGTGCTGCGCGACCAGATGTTTTTCTTCCATCGCTGCGGCTTTGATGCCTATCTGCTGCGCGCCGATCAGCAGGCGGAGCGCTGCATCGGCGCACTGAAGGACTTCACGACGCCTTACCAGACATCGACCGATGGCCAGCCACCGGTATTTCGACGGCGCGCAGCGCCGGGAGCTGGCGCATGAGTAATCCGATGATCCACCCGAACGTAACTGACGCGCTGCGCGTGAAGGTGGCCGATAAGACAACGGCAGCGATCGACCGGCTGAGGCTTGCCGCAGCCGAGTTTCAGCCGATCGGCTTTGCGAGCAGCATGGGTGCCGAAGATATGCTGCTGACCGACCTCATTCAGAGGCACGACATCAACATTGAGATCTTCACACTCGATACGGGCCGGCTGCCTGCCGAAACCTACGACCTGATGACGAAGGCCGAAAAGCACTATGGCGCACACCCGGTCACCTGGTTTCCGCGCCATGAGGCGGTGGAGGAGTACGTGCGCAAGCACGGCATCAACGGCTTTTACGACTCGGTCGAACTGCGCAAGGCCTGTTGCGGCATGCGCAAGGTCGAGCCACTTAAGCGAGCGTTGGCCGGCAAGCGCGCGTGGATTACCGGCATGCGGGCGCAGCAGTCGACTACGCGCGCCGACCTTCCGTTGCGCGAATTCGACGAGGCGCACGGGATCGAGAAATTCAATCCGCTCTCCGACTGGACCGAGCGCGAGGTGTGGGTGTACATCCAGACCGAAGGCGTTCCGTACAACGCACTGCACGAACAGTTTTTCCCCAGCATCGGCTGCCAGCCCTGTACGCGTGCGATTTCGCCCGGCGAGGACATCCGCGCGGGTCGCTGGTGGTGGGAGAACCCGGAAAGCAAGGAGTGCGGTCTGCATGTCAAAGGCGACTGACTCCCGACGGGCCGGCAAGGTATGGCTGGTCGGTGCAGGCCCCGGTGCGGCGGATCTGCTCACGCTGCGTGCCGCAAAGCTGCTTGCCGAGGCCGATGTCGTTCTGCACGACGCACTCATCGGTGAAGAGGTGTTGGCCCTCGCAACGCGGGCGAAACGCATTTCGGTTGGAAAACGCTGCGGTCGGCATTCGACCGCGCAGCGATTCATCAACCAGCAACTGATACACGCCGCCCGCACGCATACCGTAGTGGTTCGACTGAAGGGCGGCGATCCGATGCTGTTCGGCCGCGCACAGGAAGAGATGGATGCCCTCGCGGAAGCAGGCATCGACTACGAAGTCGTGCCCGGCATCACGGCAGCGAGTGCCGCCTGCGCCCAGTTGCGGGTTTCCATGACGCGGCGCGGCCTGTCACGCGCCGTCGCGTTGCTCACGCCGCGCGCTGGTGCAGGCGAAAGTCCCTCGCAGGCTGTACGGGCAAATGCCGACGTGCCGACACTGGCGCTGTACATGGCGTCGCACGAATCCATGGCCATCGCGCATGAACTGCTATCTTGCGGACGAGCTTCAGACACGCCCGTGGCAATCATCGAAAACGCCAGTCTTCCGTCGTCACGTGAATGCCTGACCACCTTGTCCGGGCTCGCGGCACGACCGGTGTCTGAACTGCTCGGGACGAACGACGCCCCGGACGGCGCGGTACTGGTCATGCTGGGCGAAGTGTTCCGGGAAGTGCTGGAGCAACGGATCGATCAGTCTGCATCGCTTTCGCGGAACGCCCCGAACGCAGCCTCCGCGTGATTCGCACTACGAAGGTGCGCAACCACAAAAAAAAGGCCTCGCTAAGCGAGTAATGCCGTTCATTTAAGGTCCTTCTTGAGGAATCGAACGGTGTAGCGTTTAGGTAGAGCTTTGACCAGACGGGGGCATTGACGCCCCCGTCGTTTTTCAACGATTGCAAACTGCATCTGGGTGCGCAATCGGTAAGCGTCCGACCGCCACCGTCTTCCCTTCCCTGATCCAGCGCGTAATCATCGCCCGCACTCGGGCACCTCAATGTTGTGTCCACAAAGGAGATCAGGGACACAAACCCCCGAACGGGACGCGCGTACAAGCGCGGTCCCTACAAGCGTCATCCGGCCGCGTTCAAGCGCGCCGTGGTGGAAGCGTCTTTTGCACCCGGCGCATCGGTATCGCGTGTGGCGCGCGAGCACGACATCAACGCCAACCAGATCTTTCTGTGGCGCAAGCTGTATCAGGACGGCCTGCTCGGGGACGATGAGCTGGCGCTGTTGCCGGTGCACATCAGCGAGCCGGCCCGCTCACCTGCACCGGTCGAACCCATCCGCACGGCAGCGCACGGTGGCACGCTGACCATCGAGTTCGGCACGGTTCGGCTGCGCATCGAAGGCCGGCCCGATGCCGACACGCTGGAACGGGTACTCGCGCAGCTGGCGGCGCGATGCTGATTCCATCCGGCACCCGCATCTGGCTGGCGGCGGGGGCCACCGACATGCGCCGCGGCTTCGACGGGCTGGCCGCTTTGGTGCAACAGCGCCTGGGGGCGGACCCGTTCAGCGGCCACCTGTTCATCTTCCGCGGCCGGCGCGGTGACCGGGTGAAGCTCTTGTGGTGGGACGGCGACGGCATGTGCCTGCTGGCCAAGCGGCTGGAGCGCGGTCGTTTCGTGTGGCCGCAGGCCGCCGACGGTAGCATTCATCTGAGTGCCGCTCAGTTGTCGATGCTGCTCGAAGGGATCGACTGGCGCACCCCGCGCAGGAGCGCCCCCGAACTGGCTGCCTGAGCCACTTTCGGCCCCTCGCTGCCAGCGCTTTGGGTGTGCGTGTACCCCCTGTTCACAGAGCAGTTGATCGCGTAAACTCGCTTGCATGCGTGACGCGACACCCTTCATCGACCCGGACGCCACCGCCGACGCACTGTCGGCGCAAGTCGCCTCACTGCCCGACGACCCGACGTTGCTCAAGCACCTGCTCGACGCCCGTCTGGCCGAGATCGAACGGCTCAAACTGCTGGTGGCCAAGCTGCGGCACGCACAGTTTGGTCGCCGCTCGGAGCGGCTGGGTGCGCTCTGCGGCCAGCTTGATCTCGGGTTGAGCACGGCGCAGCAAGGCGGCGAGGCCAATGGCGCATCAGCAGATCTCGCCAGACTTGCCGACCTCGCCACGCTCGCCGACATCATCCCCATCGAATGCGCCCCGCGACACCCGGGCCGCAACCGGCTCCCCGATCACCTGCCGCGCNGACTTGCCGACCTCGCCACGCTCGCCGACATCATCCCCATCGAATGCGCCCCGCGACACCCGGGCCGCAACCGGCTCCCCGATCACCTGCCGCGCAGTCGCACGGAACATCTACCGACCTGCAGTGGCTGCCCCCAGTGCGGCGGCACTCTGAAGCGTCTCGGCGAGGACGTGTCCGAAGAGCTGGAGTACGTCCCGGCCCGCTTTAGGGTGGTGCGCCACGTGCGCCCGAAATTCGCCTGTGGCCGGTGCGAGACCATCGTGCAGGCGCCCGCCCCCGGCCGCCCGATCATGGGCGGGTTGCCCGGCCCCGGGCTGCTCGCCCACGTGCTCACCGCCAAGTACTGCGACCACCTGCCGCTGTACCGACAAAGTG